>NZ_JBWKCJ010000022.1:38263-148181 GCF_056436545.1 Streptomyces sp. NPDC043738
GACGAAGCAACCACATGGCGTTCGTCAGAAGGCCACGCCCCCCGGGACCCCCCCCCCCCCCCCCCCCCCCCCCCCCCCCCCCCCCCCCGGGACCCACAGTTGGCACGACCACTTCCACCGGCACCTCTGCGCATCCTGCGGACCGCGTCCGCGTCCCTGCCGTCCTCGTTGACGGCCTCGTTCACGGCCGCCACCGACGCCGTCATCGCCGCCGCGCGCCGACACTCCCGACCGCATGCGGCACCGCCCTTTCTGGACGAGCCCCGCTCCCACCGGGAGATCGTGCGACGCCGCCGAGAAAGGGACTGTTCATGAACTCCTCGAGCAGTACGAGCAGCAGCGGGCTGCAGTTCACCCACCCGCACCTCGCCGTGGTGCTCGGCGGCGGCTTCACCGGCATGCTCGCCGCCGCCGCACTGTCCGCATACGCCGATGTCATCGTCGTCGAGCGCGACCGGCTGCCGCGGACCCCCGCCCTCCCCACGGACCTTCCACAGGCCAGGCACGCCCACCTGCTGGCGGCGGACGGAGCCCGGCTGGTCGACACCCTGCTGCCCGGCAGCGCCGACGAATGGCTGGCCGAGGGAGCCCGCCGGATCCCGCTGCCCGCGGAGCTCGCCGCCGGCTCCCCGCAGGGCTGGTTAGGCCGGCGCCGCTCGCCGTATCTGGTCGCCTGCTCACGCGATCTGCTCGACCGGGTCGTGCGCCGGCAGGTGCCCGCCCTCCCCGGTGTGTCCGTCCTCGACGGCACCGAGGCGGAGGAGCTGACCGGCACCGCGGAGCACGTCACCGGGGTGCGCGTACGGGACACCACGACCGGCGAAACGTATCGGCTGGATGCCGACCTGGTGGTCGACGCCACCGGTCGGCACTCCACCACCCGGGACCGGCTGTCCGCGTTGGGGCTGCCCGCCGCGCGCGAGGACGTCTCGGACCCCGGGATCGTCTCCGCGACCCGCATCTTCCGCGCCCCCGAGGGCACCGAGAACGTGCCGGTGCTCACCTCCCGTTCGGCCCTCACCACCCCCGGTCCCGGTCGGCGCGGTCCCGGGCGCCCCATCCCCGCGAGGACGGCCACACTGGTGCCCATCGAGGGTGGACGCTGGCTGGTCACCCTCACCGGCACCGGGGACGAATGCCCGACCGAACACGCCAACCGCTTCGTCCCGTTCGCCCGCCGCACGGGCAACTCCGCCATAGGCGACCTGATCGCCGAAGCCGAACCGCTGAGCGAGGTACGGCTGGCCCGCGACACGTCCAACCGGCGCCGGCGCTTTGAGCAGTTGCCGTCCTGGCCCACGGGGTTCATCGCGCTCGGCGGCGCCGTGGTCTCGTTCAGCCCCGACTTCGGCCAGGGCCTGTCCATCGCCGCCCACAGCGCCGCCGCGCTGCGCCAGACACTGCGCCGGCACGGGATGGACGACGCCGGCATCGCCCGGAAGGTCCAGCGCACCATCGGCCGCATCGTCCAGGAACCATGGTCCCTGGCCACCGGCGAGGACCTTCACTACCCCGCCACCGGTCGCGGCGCCGTCTGCCGCGCCTATGTCGATGTCGTCGCCCCCGGTGCCCGTACCGCTCCGTTCCCGCACCCGTCGGCCGCGCTCGGCCTGCTCCGGGCGCGGACGGCTCCGATCCGCCCGGCGCCGGGCGGGGCGCGGGACTGGGAGGAGGAGTCCCCGATAGCGGTCCCGGCCCCCCTGCCGGCGGCGGCCGAACCCGCGTCGGCGACCGGCCCGCGGTCCGCCTCGGCGTCCGGTGCCACCCCCACTCTCGCGGCGCTGCCCGGCGTCTCCAGGCGTCGTCCCCGCACGCTCGGCTTCGGACCGACGGCTCTGTGGCGCTTCAACGGGGCGAGCCGTCGGAAGCCGGGAGACGACTAGAACGTGTCCGGCCACGGCCACCGGACGCCCCTGAGGCCGTGGCCGGACACACCCGGGGCATGGCCGCGAGGCCGTCCGCGCTCCACCCGCCGCACCTGGTCGCCTGGGCGCGGCGCCGCTGATCTACCGTAGGGCGCCGAAGACAGCCGGGATCACCATCAAGGGGTTGCGGACAACCGTGACAGGCGCTAACCAGCATGCCCGCGAGCCGCGAGCCGCGAGCCGCGAGCCGCGAGCCGCGAGCCGCGAGCCGCGAGCCGCGAGCCGCGAGCCGCGAGCCGCGAGCCGCGAGCCGCGAGCGGCTGTGCGTGTGCCGACGGCCGCGACACCAGTCACGGCCTCATACCGCCGCTGCGGGTACCCGTCGGCGAGGACCCCGAACGCTGGCTGACGTTCGCCGGCGAGCGCATCGTCGTGGCGGTGGCGCGCACCGTCACCTCGACCGTCCGGGTCCTCGACGTCCTGCGCCCGGTGCTGCGTGATGACCCCCGGATCTCCCTCGTCTTCGCCTACGACCCCACCTCCGCGTTCAACGACGGCGTCCACGCCCTGCTGGAGTCGGTCGGCGCCCGCATCCTGCCCTGGCACCAATTCGCCCGTATCGCCCCCGACTTGATCATCACGGCGTCCGAGAACGCCGATCTCACCGCTTCACACCACACCGCCCCCGTCCTGGTCCTCCCCCACGGTGTCGGCTTCCACAAGGTCGTCCCCGACTCCCGCAGCGACCGGGACCGGCTCGCCGGGGTCGTGCCGGACGACCTGCTGCGCAGCGGCCGGGCCCGGCTCGCCCTCTCGCACCCGGACCAGGCGGCCCAGCTGGCCGCCGCCCACCCCGCCACCGCCGGCCACACCCTTCTGGTCGGCGATCCCTGCTATGACGCACTGCGCGACGGACGGGATCTGCGCACCGCCTACCGCCGGGCCCTGGGTGTCCCGGACGGCAACCGCCTGATCGTGCTGAGTTCGACCTGGCGCGACCGCTCGCTCCTGGGCCGGGATCCCGCGCTTCCGGCCCGGCTGCTCGCCGAACTGCCCATGGACCACTACACCGTCGCCCTGGTCACCCACCCCAACATCGCCTCTGCCCACGGCCACCATGCCGTCCGTTCCGTCCTCGACTCCGCCCATGACGCCGGGCTCTTGACCATTGCGCCGACGGCGGGCTGGCAGGCCACGCTGCTCGCCGCGGACCTTCTCATCGGCGACCACGGATCGGTCACCTTCTACGGCGCCGCGCTGGGTACGCCCTTGCTGCTCGGCGCGTTCAGCGAGGAGGAGGCCGTGGCCGGCACCCCCATGGCCGAGCTGGGGCGGATCGCACCCCGGCTCGCCGTCGACGTGCCGCTCCGGCCGCAGATCGAGCGGGCGCTCCATGCCCCGCAGTCGGCCGGCGACGACACCGTCGCCCGCCTCCGCAAGCTCGGCGAGAGGGCCTTCGCCGCCCCGGGCCGGGCCCTGGACCTGATCCGGTCCGCCGTCTACGACCTCTTGGACCTCCCCGAGCCGACCGGTCCGCCGCCCCCGCGCCGGGCGCCGGAACCTCCCGTACCGCAGGACCGCCCGGCGAAGGTCACCGCGACCTACGTGACCACCTCGATCGGCGAGGGACCCGACGGACCCCGGGTGTCGGTCGAGCGCACCCCCGCCGTCGTCGACTCCTTCGCCGTCCCCGAGCGATCCGATACTCCGGACGGCCCCTTCCGCCATCTCTCGAGCGCCGACGACGAATGGGACCGGCGACTGGCGGAGAGCGCCTCGGTCCTGGTCCGCCGCGAGCCGGCCGCTACCGCCGTCGCCGCCGACCGATGGATCCAGGACACCTTCGCCCGTTACTCCGGCTGTCTGCTCACCGCCGCCACCGTCGCAGGCCGCGGCTGCCGTATCGGGCTGCGCGACGGCCGTACGGTCGAGGTGTGCGCCACCGGCCTCATGGCCGACCCCGCCGTGCTGGCCGGCGTCGTCTACGCCCTTCTGCGCTCCCAACTCCCGTTGGCCGGCATCGTCACCCTCGCCCTCGGCAACCGCACGGAGGACGCCTCGCTGCGCGTCGCCCGGCACGGCCACGGCACATAGCCCTCCTCTCCACCCCGCTACTCGGGCGTCTGCTCGGTCTCCGTCAGCCGGCGGCGCAGTTCGACGGCGCGCGGCCCGCCGCCCGCCTCGTATATCTCCAGTGCCCGGGTGAGCAGTTGACGCCACCGCTCACGGTCGCCGCGCTCCTCAGCCATCTCCGCCAGCGCCTCGCACACCGGGGCCTCGTAGTGGACGGCTCCGCGTTCACGCAGCATCCGTACGGCCTCCTCCAGTGCCGCGACCGCCTCATCGGTGTGCCCCAGGTCCCTCCGCACGCCTCCGAGGGCAGCCAGCGCACGCGCCCCCATCCGGCGGTCGTCGATCGCCAGGAATCCGTCGTAGGCGTCCCGCAGCGTGGCCAGCGCGTCCTCGGTGCGTCCGACGGCGTGCTGTGCACGGCCCATGAAGTAGCGGCCGATGGCGATTCCGCGCTCGTCGCCCGCGGCGCGGTAGAGCGCCATCGCCTCCTCGTACGTCGCCACGGCGCGTTCCGGATCGCAGCGGTCCCAGTACCGCCCGTAGAACTCGCGGGCGGAGGCCCGCAGCAGCGTATGGCCGGATTCGTCGGCCCGTGCGATGGCCGTCTCGAGTTCGCTGCGGGCCCGGTCCAGCTCGTCGCGGTCCATCAACGGACGCGAGAGGAGCGAACGCAGCCGGGCTTCGGCGGCCGGATCGCCGTCCGCTGCGGCCTCCCTCGCGCCGAGTTCCCCGGACAGGGCCCAGTCGTTGAGGTATCTGCGGTTGAGGAACAGCGCGGTCAGCGCCTCGGCCAGCTCCCAGGCGCGGCGATGCCACCGGCGGTCCGCGGCGGCCCGCTGGACGGCGAGCAGCTCGCCGCGCCAGGCGTCCAGCCACTCCAGCGCTTCCTGGCGGTCGCGGAAGCCGTGCCTTGGGTCCGCCGCCTCCAGGCGCTCGACGTACCCTCCGATGCGCATCCGGCGGCCCATGACGGCCAGGTCGGCGTGCGCGGCCCGGGTGAGCAGATGGTCCACCACCCGGCGTACGACGGCGGTGCGCTCGGTTTCGGTGTCCTCACCGGCCGCCTGCTGTCTGGCGTGCAGTCGCACCAGGTCGTGGAAGTCGTAGCGCCCGTCCGCCGCCACAGTGATCAGACTCGCGGTCTCCAGGGCTTCGAGCTGCTCGGCCGCCTCAGGGCCGGTGATCCCGGCGGCGGCGGCCGCCGTCTCCGTGTCCCATCGGCGCCCGGGGTACAGGCCCAGGACCCGGTACAGCCGCGCCGTCTCCTCGGACAGCCCGGCATACGCCACCGCGAAGACCGCCGTCACGACCCGTTCGCCTCCCCTGCGCAGAGCGTCCAACCGACGCTCGTCATCGGCCAGTTCATCGGCGAGCGCCTCGACCGACAACCGCGGATGCATCACCAGCCGTGCGGCGGCCACATGCAGCGCCACCGGCAGCCCGCCGCAGCTCGCCACGATCCGCTCGGCCGCGGCCGCCCCGTCCGCCATGATGCGCTCCTCTCCGCACAGGCGCTGGAGCAGTTGCAGGCCGTGTGCGCCGGAGAGGGGTTCCAGGGGCAGCAGACGCGCCCCCACCGTGAGCAGCTCACCGAGCAGGCCCTGGCTCGTCGCGAGCACGACGCTCCCCGGCGCCCCCGGGATCAGCGCCTGTACCTGCGCCGGCTCGGTCACGTCGTCCAGGACCACCAGCACCCGCTTGTCGGCCGTCCGGCTGCGGAACATCCCGGTCAACTCGCCGAGGGTCCCCGGCAGGTACTGGTCCTCGACTCCCATCGCCCGTAGGCAGCGGCTGACACCGGCCGAGACGTCCCCGCCGGCCTGCGCCCTCAGCTCGGCGAAGTCGACATAGAACTCGCCACCGGGGAACCGGCCGCGCTCCCCTTGCGCCCATCTGTGCGCAGTCGCGCTCTTGCCCACCCCCGGCAGACCGCTGAGCACGGCCACCCCGCCGCTCTCCCCCACCGAGCCGCTGAGGGCCTCGATCACCGGCTCGCGGTCGACGAACTGGACCACTCCGGCTGGCACCTGACGGGGCACCGGAACCTCCGGCCGCTTCAACTCGAAGTGCACCCCGCCGTGGATCGCCCCGGCCTGCACGACCGGTCCGTACGCGCTGCCACCGAACTCGTTGTGTACGCCGTCCCCCACCCCGTGCTCCCCCACGTCGACCTCGCCCTTCCGCCTCGGCCGGTCGATCCGCCCGGACTGCCGGATCGACTCCGCACTCCAGAACGCTACTTGACGGCACTGACACCGCGGCCGCGATGCCGGCGGGAGTCCACCGCGTCCGACGACTCCTCGATCAGATCCGGTCAGCAGAGAAGAAAAGAAAAGGAAAGGGAGTAGAAATCGGCCGCGGGGGCGGCGCGCAGCACGCCTGGCCGCCCACCCCTCGACCACCGGGTCACCCGGCCACCCGGCCACCCGGCCACCCGGCCACCCGGCCACCCGGCCACCCGGCCACCCGGCCCGCCAACGGTCACGTTCCGCTGGTCGTGGCGGTGTCCTGGTGGTCCGGCGAGAGTCCCAGGAGGCGGCGCGCGAGAGTGAGGGGTGCGTGCGGATCGCGGGTGGGGGCGGGGGCCTTGGTGCGGTGTGCGGGGAGCCGTTCGACAGTGGTGGCGCCGGTGTCGGATTCCAGGGCGGGGGCGTAGCCCGCGGCGCGCAGGGCCTCCAGGGTGGCGGCCGGCGGGCTGCTGCTGACCAGGACGGTCGGGGCGATGGCCCGCAGGGCGAGGGCGTGCAGTGCGCGGTGGGCGGCCAGCTCCTTGAGCAGGCTTTCGTCGTCGGAGCGGATGCAGCAGGCAGCGGGCAGGACCCGCATCCGGCCGTGGGCGCGGGCGGCGTCCTGTACGAGGTAGCGCAGTGGCTGCGGCAGGGTCCCTGCCGTCGAGGCGCGGGTGAGGTCGTCGAGGAGGCCTTCGGCGCTGTGGCCGGCATCCAGCGCGCGACGCACCGAGGCGGGGGTGAAGCGCCAGGTCACGGCGTGGCCTTCGGACTCGCGGTCGGCCGCGGAGGCGAGCAGGCCGGCGAGCGCGGCGGCGGGGCGGCCGGGCACCACCGCGGTCAGATCGGCCTGGAAGTGGGCCTGTTCGAGCAGCGGTGGGAGGAGGTCGCCGAGCGGTTCGTCGAGGGACCGCGGGTCGGCGAGCAGCGCCCGGCCGAGGGGGGTGAGGGTGCCGTGGGCGACCAGTCCCAGATAGGCCGCTTCGTGGAGGGTGTGCGCGGCGCGTTCCTCGGCCATCGGCTGCCCGCTGACGGCGAGGGGGCGGTGCCAGTCCGCCGCCCCGAGGAGGCTGCGCAGCGCGGCGTCGGTACGCGGTGTGGCCTCCGGTCCGGGGGACTGCGCTTGCGGCAGGGGTGGCAGGGGTGCCGCTGCGCCCAGGGGGACGGCGGCCAGGGCGGCGAGCAGGGCGTGCCGCAGCGCGGGCGCGTGCCGGTCGTGGCCGCGGACCAGCGCGGTGGGGGTTTCGCCGAACGGGGTGTGGGTGGGGATGGCCCACAGGGCGGACCAGGCAGCCAGGACGGGGGCGAGGCGCCGGCCCGGTGGGAGCAGGAGCCAGTCGTCGTAGGCGCCAGTGGGCAGGGCGGTGATGCCGGCCGGGGTGCGGGTCAGCGCGATCAGGTCGGCGGCGAGGGCGAGGTCGAGGAGGAGGCGGGTGTGCGGTTCGGAGGCGCCGGCCGCCTTGGCGAGCCGCTTGATCTCCCGTACCGCCAGGCCGCCCGCCTTGCGCAGCGCGGCGGGCTGCGTCGCCAGCGAGGCCAGCAGGCGGTCCACGGTGGCGGCGAGGGTCGCGGCGGCGGCCCGGGACTCGTCGTGCAGTGAGGTCGCGGGGACCGCTGTGGCGGGCGTCGCGGGGTCGGCGGTGTCGTCCGGGACGGGCTGCGGGGCGTGCGCGAGGAACGAGCCGAGGTCGTGGGCGGCCAGGAGTTGCGGGGCGCGCGGCGGGACGACGACGCTGCCGTCCTCGGTCGGGGCGGCCAGTCCGTCGTCGTAGAGGGCGCGCAGGCCGGCTTCGGCGGCGCTGCGCGCGTGCCCGATGGCGCCGAGGGCGGTGAAGACGTCCTCGGGCGGGACGGGGACGGTGGCCAGTTGGGCGAAGGACAGCCGGTGGGCCATCAGGGACTGGTAGTCGGCCCCCGGGGCGGGGGCGGTGGGGCCGTGGGCGTCCCGTGCGGCGCGTTCCTGGCTGATGCGGGCGGTGGCGGCGAGCACCTGCAGGCGGGGGTGGTCGAGGTGCAGCACCAGGTGGTGGAGGGTTTCGTAGGACCACAACGCGCTTGCCAGGCCGCGCAGTTCGGTGGGGGCGGGGCGGCGGGCGAGCGGCTCGGCATGGCGGGTGAGGAGTGCCGCGAGCTGCTCGGGGGTGCGCTGGGCGAGGGATCGGGTGAGTGTGTCGAGACCTTCCACGGCCTTGAGGTTAGTCATCGCGCGAGCAGGGTGGTGAGGGCGCCTACGGGGTCGGGGTCGGCCGGTCCGGTGGGCCACCAGTCCTCGGCGCCTGGTTCGGATTCGTAGGGGTACCAGCGGTTGTCGTGGCCGAAGCGGAGCTGGATGCCGCGGTCGGGGTCGGTGAGGTGGTTGTGGCGGGGGCGCAGGGCGGGGAGGTCGGCGGCCAGGAGGGCGCTGCGGGCCCGGTCGAAGTCACCGGCCGGGGGGTTCCAGGTGGTGTCGAGGAGGGCGAGGCCTTCGGGGCCGCCCTGGCGCCAGGCCGCGACGGAGCGGGCCACGTCCGTGGGCGTGCGGCCGGTCGCGGCCGCGAGGTCGCGGTAGAGGGCCCGGGTGGTGGCGGTCAGGCCGCCGGTGGGGTGGGCGGTGGCGGCCAGGCGGACGGAGTCCTGCCACGGGGGCAGGTCCGGGAACGGGCCGGGGAGGGCCTGCTGCCCGCCACCGGGTGTCGGTGATCCGGCGGCGGATACGCAGGCGTGGGCGCGGGCGGCGGCGTCGGCGGCCAGGAATTCGAGGGTGGCGGGGTCGAAGGGGAGGCCGTCGCCGTCCGGCAGGGCAGGCGGGTGACCGGGCTGGGGCGGCACCGGAAGGGGCGCCGGGAGCGGCGGCCGGGGCCGGTCGGCGAGAGCCGTGCGGGCGGGGACACCGGAGGGCGTCGGCGTCCTGGGGGCAACGGGCTCCTCGGGCACGGCACCCGGGGCCACCGCGGCGGTGCGGTCGCCGGCATCGACTCGTGCGGGCTCTTCGGGCACCTGCCTGCCGGTGGCCGGTGCGGTGGCGGCGAGGGTGTGCGCGCGGGTTTCACGGGCGGTCAGGGCGGCGTTGCGGCGGGAGAGCTCGTCGAGGAGTTCGCGTTCACCGCGGCCGCGCATCAGCAGCAGGACGAACGGGTCCGTGTCCAGGAGCCTGGCCACTTGGAAGCAGAGCGCGGCGGCGTGTTTGCAGGGCCTGCCGCTGTCGGGGCACGAGCACCGGGGAACGAGGTCGCCCGGCCCCGGGAGCAGGCGTACCTCGCCTTCGGCCAGGGCGCTGGGCAGCTGCTTTGCCAGCAGGGCGGTGAGCTGTCCGGGGTCCGCGGCGATCGCGTCCAGGAGGGCGTCCCACTCCTGGCCGGTGAGGGTCCTGAGGCGGATCTCTGCGCTGTAGGGGCGGGGCCTGCTGCCGCGTACGGTGGCGACGATGCGGCCCGGTGTGATGTTGATCGTGTCGACATGGCCGTCGCGGGCGTAGGTCCGGCCACGGGCGAGCCGGGCGCTGTCGAGGGCGGCGCTCTCCAGCGCGTCCAGCCAGGCGCTTCCCCACCAGGATTCGGCGAACAGCCCCCGGGCACCGGTCCGGACGGGCAGCGGCGGGAAGGTGCGGGTACGGTCCGCCCGGGCCTGGTGGTCGGCCGCGGCGGCGCGCCCAAAGGTGGGTCGGCGGTTCATCCGGGCCTCCTGAGGGAGACGAGATCGGCCAGTTCCGCATCGGTCAGTTCGGTCAGCGCGGTCTCCCCACCGGAGAGCACCGCGTCGGCGAGCGCCCGTTTGGCGTCGAGGAGTTGGGCGATGTTGTCCTCGACCGTGCCCTCGGCGATCAGCCGGTGGACCTGGACGGGCTGGGTCTGGCCGATGCGGTAGGCGCGGTCGGTGGCCTGTTCCTCCACCGCCGGGTTCCACCAGCGGTCGTAGTGGATCACATGTCCGGCGCGGGTGAGGTTCAGGCCGGTGCCGGCCGCCTTCAGGGACAGCAGAAAGACCGGGGCCTGCCCGGACTGGAAACGGTCGACCATCTTCTCCCGTTCGGCGACGGGGGTGCCGCCGTGCAGCAGCTGTGTCGGGACGCCTCGGGCGGCGAGGTGCCGTTCGAGCAGCCGCGCCATGCTCACGTACTGGGTGAAGACCAGCACGGCGCCGCCCTCGGCGAGGATGGTGTCCAGGAGTTCGTCGAGGAGTTCGAGCTTCCCGGAGCGGGCGGCCAGCCCCGGGGCGGTCTCCTTGAGGTACTGCGCGGGGTGGTTGCAGATCTGCTTGAGGGCGGTGAGCAGCTTCATGACCAGTCCGCGGCGCGCGATGCCTTCGGCGGTCTCGATCCGGGCGAGCGTCTCGCGGACGACGGCTTGATAGAGCGCGGCCTGTTCGCGTCCCAGCGCCACCGGATGATCCGTCTCGGTCTTGGCCGGGAGCTCGGGCGCGATCCCCGGGTCGGACTTCTTGCGCCGCAGGATGAACGGGCGCACCAGTCTGGCCAGCCGCTCGGCCGCCTCCGGGTCCTCGCCTCCCTCGACCTCACGGGCATGAAGCGCCCGGAACGTCTTGAGGGGGCCGAGGAGACCAGGGGTCGTCCAGTCCAGCAGGGCCCACAGCTCGGAGAGGTTGTTCTCCACCGGCGTGCCGGTGAGGGCGATACGGGCGGGGGCCTTGATGCTGCGCAGCGCTCTGGCCGTCGAGGAGCGGGGGTTCTTCACATGCTGTGCCTCGTCGGCGACGATCCATGCCCAGGGCCGGGCGGCCAGCTGGGCGGCGCTGCTGCGCATCGTCTGGTACGTCGTCAGGACGAAGCCGCCGTTCAGGCCGTCGAGGCTGCGGCCGGTGCCGTGGAAGCGGCGCACGGGCGTACCGGGCGCGAAGCGCTCGATCTCCCGCTGCCAGTTGCCGAGGAGCGAGGCGGGGCAGACCACGAGTACGGGGTCGGTGGGCCGTCGGTGCAGATGGAGCGCGATGACGGTGACCGTCTTCCCCAGGCCCATGTCGTCGGCGAGGCATCCGCCGAGGCCGATCGAGGTCATGGTGTCGAGCCAGGTCATGCCCCGTAGTTGGTAGTCGCGGAGGGTCGCCCGCAGTCCGGGTGGCTGGGGCAGCGGGTGCGCCTGGTCGGTGAGGCGGCCGCGCAGTGCGGCGAGCGCTCCGAGTGGCACCACCTCGACCGGTTCGCCGTCCACCTCCGTGGTGCCGTGGAGCGTCGCGGCGAGGGCATCGACCGGCTCGAGATAGCCCAGTTCACGCTTACGGGCTTTGCGTACGAGCCCTGGGTCGACCAGCACCCACTGGTCGCGGAGCCGCACGACGGGGCGGTGCGCCTCGGCCAGGGCGTCCATTTCCGCCTCCGTGAGGGGCGCCCCGTCCATCGCCAGCTGCCAGCGGAATTGCAGCAGTTCACCGGAGTCGAAGAAGCCGAAGCCGTCCGCGGCGGAGCCCGGTGCGGGGCGCAGCACCGCCGTCGCGGTAAGCCCGCGGGCCAGCTCCCTGGGCCAGTGGACGGCCACGCCCGCGGCACCCAGGCGGGGCGCGGCCTCGCCCAGCAGCTCGTACAACTCCTCCTCGTCCAGGGGCAGTACATCGGGGACCGGGCGCTCCAGGAGGCGGGTGAGTGGGGGCCAGACGCGGGCGGCGCGACGCAGCGCGAGGAGCGTGTCGATGCGGGAGCGGGGCCCGAAGTGGTCGGGGCCTTCGCCCTCCCACAGGGCGCGGGCGTCGGCCACCAGGGTCGGATCGGTGAGGCTGTGCACCTGCAGGACGGCGGCCGCCGCGCTGCGCTCCTCGGCGTCGCCCGCCCCGCTCTCGTCCCGGAGGTCGAAGAGCCGGTGCGGTGCGAGGTCCAGGCGCAGGGAGAGCCGCACCCCGGCGTCGACGCCCGCCGCGACCTCGGCGGCCCACTCCCGTGCGCCGGGAATGTGCTGCGGCTCGCTCGCGGCGAACGGGGCGCCGGCCACCAGTCCGGCGGCGGGGGTGCGCGGCAGCGCGTCGATGACCGCGTCCACATAGAGCCGTACCAGGGCCGCGGGGTCGTGCAGCTGGAGCGGGCGGCTGCCGGGGAGCGGCACGGGGTGGGCCTCGGCGGGCATGGCGGCGGCGATGGCCCGGAGGTGCGCGATGTCTTCGGGGTCGAGCGGTCCGGCGCGCCAGGCGTCGGTGTCCTCGACGGTCAGGCCCGGCAGCAGTCTGCCGCGCGCGGCGAGGTGCAGGGCGTGCAGAGTGGCCGCGCCCCAGCAGGCGGCGGCCGGGTCGGCGGACGGATCATGCCGGGCACGGACCAGCAGCGGCACGGCCTCGGCCAGCGGGAGCAGCACGGCGGCAACCGTGCGACTGCGGGCCCCGTTGCCGTGCCGCCGGGCAACGGTCAGCTGTACTCGCTCCAGCGCCTGCCCCTCGCCCGGAGTTCCCGTCCCCTCTCCCCCGTCGCCTTCCGGCAGGGGCCCACCGTCGGGCCGCCAAAGAGCGATCTTGCCGGCGCGCGGCGGCTGGGCGGGCAGGAAGGCCACGGCGCAGCCGGCCACGGCAGCGGCCCATCCGCCGCGCTCCCACCGCCTTGTCATGCCATCCCCTGATGTCCGGTCGTCCTGCACTGCCTGCCGTGGCGCCCGTCGGGCCGACCGCCCGCGGCCCGCTCCGGCGCGCCCGACCTGCGAGTCTACGGTCGTACGCACCACGTCTCCCCAGCCTCCTGCCTCGCACCCGACGAGCCGCCGCGGCAATCTGTCGTCTGCTGCCGATGGAAGCAGACGGCACTGACAACGCACCCGCCCCGCACTCCCGCGCGAGAGGGCGGAGTTATCCACAGGCAACGAAATGCCTCTTGCACCCACCCCAACTTCGATTACATTGAGTGACGAAATAACTCTCAGTAATCACTCGATCTCGGCGAGGAGCATCATGCACACCCCCACACCCGAACAGACCGCCGCGGCGGAGGCCTTTGCGACCGGCTCGCATCTCGTGATCCAGGCCGGCGCCGGCACCGGCAAGACGACGACCCTCGCGATGCTCGCGCACTCCGCGCGGCGACAGAGCCGGCTCGGCCGCTACATCGCCTTCAACAGGGCAGTCGCCCGCCACGCCGCCCGGGAATTCCCCGACGAGGTCGCCTGCGCAACGGCGCACGCCCTCGCCTACACCGCCGTGGGCAGGGGCTACCAGGCGCGGATGAACGCCCCTCGGCAAGCGGGGTGGCGCACCGGTGCGGCCCTGGGCATCGACAACGGCATGTCGGTACGCATCGGAGCACGCAAGGTCGACAACAGGGCGCTCTCCTACACGGTCCTGCGCACCGTCACCCGCTTCTGCCAGTCGGCCGACAGCCATATCGCGCCGGACCACGTTCCGTCCTTACGCGGCGCCGAAACCGAGCCGCTGCATGCTCAACTCGCCGATCTCGTCCTGCCCTACGCACGCAAGGCCTGGGCCGACCTCCAGCATCCGGACCACGGCGTCGTCCGTTTCGAGCATGATCACTACCTCAAGATGTGGGCGCTGCGCGAGCCGGTCATCAAGGCGGACTTCCTGCTGCTGGACGAGGCCCAGGACACCAATCCCGTGGTCGAGCAGGTCTTCACCGCTCAGCGCGACCACGCACAGCTGGTGCTGGTCGGGGACTCCGCCCAGGCCATCTACGGCTGGCGTGGCGCGCGCGATGTGATGTCCGGATTCGACGGCAGACAGCTCAGCCTCTCCCGCTCCTTCCGTTTCGGACCGGCACTGGCGGCCGAGGCCAACCGCTGGCTGGCGATCGTCGGCGCGCCGATCCGGCTGACGGGTTCCCGCTGCCTGGAGACGGAGTTACACAGGGTCCGCGCCCCGGACGCGATCCTGTGCCGGACGAATGTGGGGGCGATGGTGGAGGTGATACGGCAGCTGGAGGCGGGCCGCCGGGTCGCGCTCGCGGGCGGGGGCGAGGCTCTGAGCGCGCTCGCACGCGCCGTACATGACCTGGAGGCCGGGCGCCGCACCACCCATCCCGAGCTGATGCTCTTCGAAACCTGGGCGGAGCTGCGTGAGTACGCAGAGTTCGACCCCGAAGGCCGGGATCTGCTGCCTCTGGTGGAACTCGTCGACGAGCACGGCACGCAAGCGGTGCTCCAGGCCCTGGACCGGCTCTCGCCCGAGGCTTCCGCCGAGGTGACGGTGTCCACGGCGCATCGGGCCAAGGGGCGGGAGTGGGCGAGCGTGCGCATCGCGGACGACTTCACCGCCCCCGACGATCTCGACGAGCGAGGCGAGGACGGCGCGCCGGTCCCCGGGCCCATCGACATCGACGAGGCACGCCTGGCGTACGTCGCCATCACCCGAGCACGATCACTGCTCGACATCGGCGGCCTCTCCTGGATCAACAGCCACCCCGCCGGCGACCCACGCCGCGAGGGCGACTGAACGGGGGGCGGGTGGTGGAGGGGCGGGTGGTGGAGGGGGGGACGAAGCGGGAGGGGGTGGGGGGCGAGGTGGAAGGGAGACGGCGGGAGGGGGTGGGGCAGGGGGGAGGGGGCGGGGCGGGCGGGAGGGAGGGAGGGAGGGAGGGAGGGAGGGAGGGGCGGGAAGGGAGGGAAGGGAGGGGCGGAGCGGGGCGGGAGGGGGCGAGAGACGAGGAAAGGCAGGGAAGACAGGTGACCGGCTCGTCGATCGGGAGGATCCTGGAGGTGGGAGATGGGTGCCGATGCGTACGGGAAATGAGCCGCTGCACGCACGCAGCCCGCTGAGAATGCGCTGTGGGCTGGCGCTGTGGGGGTTGCTGTGTGCCACCGTCGGAGCCGTGGCCTTCGTCAACGCCGGCCGACCGGAATGGGCGGGGGCGTGTGCCGCCGTGGCCATGGTGGCAGTCATGGACCTGGCCATGGTGATCCGCCACATTCGTCAGGGGCCGCACTACCAACCGGGCAGGGACATACCGCCCTACGAGCCGGATCGTGGCCGGAACGAAGCGTTCGGCATACGCAGGGACACCGGCCGCCGACGCGGCACCAAGCCGTAGGTGACGGGGGGCGTGTTCACCCCCGCATGTCAGGGAAGTGCCGGCGACCGCATCCCCGTCACGGGCTGTTCGCCGCTGCCCCTCTCGTCATGGGGCGGGTTCACCGTTGCCCGTGTCGCCGTGGGGGAAGCGGGCGGCCTGGAGGAAGTCCGGGCGCGGTTCCAGAGCGGCTGCCAGGCGGAAGTGGCGCAGCGCCTCGTCCAGCCGGCCCCCGCGTTCCAGAGTGCGGCCCAGCGCGAAATGCGCGAAGGCATTGTCCGGCTCGCGTTCCAGCACTATCTGGAACTCGAGTTCCGCCGGGCGCAGTTGGGCGGCGAGGAAGAAGGCGCGGGCGCGCAGCAGTCGGGCCGCGGTGTTTTCGGGGTGTGCGGTGATGACCGAGTCCAGCAGCCGGATCGCGCCGCGTGGGTCGCGGGCCTCCAACAACTGCTCCGCGGCGCGGAAGTCGATGACATGCGTCTCGGGGCTGCTCTCGGGCACGGCCTGCTCCTCTCCCGTTGCCGTCGCCATCGGGGCATGCCTCAGCCACGAGCCGTACGGCTTCACCTGCGGCACAACAACCCCGTCGGTCGCGGCATTCCCCGACCGGGGCGGCCTCAACCGGGGCGGCCTCAACCGGGCCCGGTACCCCCGATCGGGTTCGGCGGCCCAACCGAGGCGAGCCGTGGCCGCCTCCGGGGCCATCGATCGGACCGGCAACCGCATTGGGGTCCGGCGTGGCCGCACCACCACCGCAGCAGGACACGACACCACGGCCGCAACAGACACAGCAACCACCTCGCAGCGGGCCACGGCGGCCGTCCCCGCAGCAGGCCACGGCGGCCGCATCGCCGCAACGGGCCACGGCCACCACTGCTGCCGGGGACACCAGGGCAGCACCGCAGCACCGGGCCACGGCACCACCGGGCCACCGCACCGCACCACCGATCCGCGGCACCGCCACAGCGGGCCATAGCGCCGGAGACCCGGCAGCATCGGCGCCGGGGCCGGGACCTGCCACCCGCTACAGGCTGATGTGGTAGGCCTTGCGCAGCGTCTCGTGGACGGTCCACCGGGTGCGGTCGCCCTCACGCAGGATGCATGCGTCGCCCGGCCCCACCTCGAGTACCGAACCGCCCTCGACCTCGATCGTGGCACGTCCGCTGACGACCACGAACAGCTCATTGGCCTCGGTGTCGGTCACCACACCCGGCGTGATCTGCCAGATGCCCCGAAGCTGCCGGCCGTCCGGCGATTCCCAGAGCACCTTCCCCGTCACCTCCGGCTCCCCGGAGACGATCTGCGAGGGGTCGAGCGGTTCCGGCTCCAGATCCGTGTCCGCGATGCCCGGGATGTTCACGACGAATGACGCGGGGGCCCCGTCATCGGCGGAGGGAGTTGCGGCGGTGGCGCCGGAAGCGGCCTCCGCAGCGGCGGCGGGCACCGAGCCGGGGGTCCTGGCGTCGAGATCGGAAGGAGGAGTCATGGCGGTGAGGGTACCGTCCGGGCTCATACGCCCCGCAGGCGCTCCCACACCGCGCGGACCTGCGGTTCCAGGGCCTCCAGCGGCCCGTCGTTGTCGATGACCAGATCCGCGACCGCCAGCCGCTGTGCACGGGTCGCCTGAGCCGCCATCCGGGACTTCGCCTCGTCCTCGGCCATGCCGCGCAGCCGTACCAGGCGGTCCAGCTGGGTCTCGGGGGCGGCGTCGACCACGACCACCAGGTCGTACAGCGGTGCCAGGCCGTTCTCGGTCAGCAGCGGCACGTCGTGGACCACCACCGCCTCCGGCCCGGCCGACGCCTCGAGTTCGGCCGAGCGTGCGCCCACCAGCGGGTGCACGATCGCGTTCAGCGCCTTCAGTTTCTCGGGGTCGGCGAAGACGATCCCGCCGAGCTTCGGCCGGTCGAGCGTGCCCTCCGGCGTGAGAACGCCGTCCCCGAACTCCTCGACCACCGCCGCCAGTCCGGGCGTACCCGGCTCGACGACCTCGCGTGCGATCTTGTCCGCGTCCACGATCACCGCGCCGTACGACGACAGCAGTCGTGACACCTCACTCTTACCCGCGCCGATGCCGCCGGTCAGCCCCACCTTCACCATGGGCCCACGCTATACGGTGCGCCGGAGCGGCCGGCGCGCAGGAGGCCGCGCTCCATCTCAAGCGCCGTCCCCATCTCGGGCTTCACCGCCACCTCAAACGCCGTCGCCACCTCAAACGCCGTCGCCACCTCAAGCGCCATCACCACCTCAGGCGCCATCGCCACCTCAGGCGCCGCCCTCGCCCTCCCGCTCCGCAAGGAAGCGTTCGAACTCTCTGCCGATCTCGTCGGCCGAGGGAAGGTCGACCGGCTCGGCCACCAGATTCCCCCGAGTCTCCGCGCCGGCCACCGCGTCGTACTGATGCTCCAGCCCGCTGACCAGCGCGACCAGCTCCTCGTCGCCCTCCGAGATCTGTCGTTCGATCTCCTCCTGCGTCCGCAGGGCCTCCGTCCGCAGCGAATGCGCCGCGCCGGGAAGCACCAGGCCGGTGGCGGCGGTCACCGCCTCCAGGGCCGTCAGCGCGGCGTCCGGATACGCGGAACGGGCGATGTAGTGCGGCACATGCGCCGCCACGCCCAATACGTCGTGCCCCGCCTCGGCCAGCCGGAACTCGATCAGCGCCTCAGCGCTACCGGGAACCTGGGCCTCGTCGAAGAAGCTGGCGTGACCCGGCATCAGATCCGTGCGGTTTCCATGCGGGGTGATACCCACCGGGCGGGTGTGCGGGACGCCCATGGGGATGCCGTGGAAGTTCACCGAGAGGCGCACGCCGAGTCGCTCCACGATCTCCTTCACGGCACCTGCGAAGCGCTCCCACTCCACGTCCGGCTCGGGGCCGGACAGCAGCAGGAACGGCGCGTCGGTGGTGTCGCGGACGAGCCGAAGCTCGATGCTCGGGGTCTCGTAGGCGGTCCAGCGGTTGCGCTCGAAGGTCAGCAGCGGGCGCCGGGCGCGGTAGTCGACGAGGCGGTCGTGGTCGAAGCGGGCGACGACCTCGTTCGGCAGGCCGTCGAGCAGTCGCTGGACGATCTGGTCGCCCGTCTCGCCGGCGTCGATGTAGCCGTCGAAGTGGTACAGCAGCACGAGACCCGCGGAGTCCCTGGAGGCGATCGCCTCGACCTCCGCGAGCCCGCTCGGCTCCCATGCGTACAAACTCTGGGGATCCAACACAGTGACCGCTCCTCCTCGTTCTCATGAACGCCAACGTGTGGTCGACCGCAGGCATTCCCGGCTGCGGATATGACCCCGACCCTTTCCGGACACTCTCCGTCCCGCCGGGCGGGGGTCCCTCACCACCGGGCGCGCGTCCTGGCCGACGGGCTCGGGCCCCGCGCGCCGCCGAGCGCGGATCCCCAAGAACGTGAATTCAACTCCCTTGCAGGGAATGTGAGTTCACTCATCGACCTCACCCCTTGGAGCTTGCCGCGCCCCGCCCACGTTGGCTTTGTCGGCCACGTACGCCACAGAAGCCATCGCGGCCCCTGCAGCCACTGCAGCCCCTGCGGCCACCGGAGGCACCCCTACCTCCGCGCTCGCCGAGGCGAAGCCGGATGACCGGATTCAGTTCGCCAACGGCACACACCGTGGCAACTTCAGGACCACCGCCTCCGGCACCTCCTCGCCCCGGATCACGCTCACCGGCTCACAGGAGGCCGCGCTGACCGCGAGCGGTGGTTGCGAGCCGGCATGGGCGAGGGCATCCACCGGCGTTCCGCTGCAACGAGTCGGATCCGAGCGGTGCCCCCAGGGCCGGTAGCCATGGCTTCAAGATCATCCATCAAGATCACCCGTTACGACGCATCCGACTGCCGCGTCACCCATCGCGGGCGACCACACAGTCACCGGTGGTCGCGACGTCGCCCATCCGGGCATCCCCGTGGGCTGATCGGACGACCACCGCTCGTCGGGCGACCACCGACCACCGGACGACCACCGGCCACCGGCCACCGGCCAGGTACCCCAGCACTCAGCCCCCAGCCCCCTCTCCCACCTCGGACCCGCCCCGCCCCCACCCCCATACACAACGAAGGCCCGCTCCCCCAGAGGGGAACGGGCCTTCGCCTATTGGCTAGTGCCTAGCAGCGGCGCGCCGCTGCCTGTCGGCGCAAGCTCAGCTCTGGCCGCCGGCCAGCTTCTCGCGGAGCGCGGCGAGCGCCTCGTCCGACGCCAGGGCGCCGGAGTTGTCCGCCGACTCCGAGGAGTACGAGCCGCCACCGGCGTTGCCGCCGCCGGCCTGACCGCCACCCTGCGCCGCCGGCGCCGCGGCGCCCTCGGCCGCAGCCTGCTCGTCGGCCTCGCGGGACTTGATGACCTGGGCCTGGTGCTGCTCGAAGCGCTGCTGCGCCTCGGCGTACTGGTTCTCCCACGCCTCGCGCTGGGCCTCGTAGCCCTCGAGCCAGTCGTTGGTCTCCGGGTCGAAGCCCTCGGGGTAGATGTAGTTGCCCTGGTCGTCGTAGGACGCGGCCATGCCGTACAGGGTCGGGTCGAACTCGACCGCCGACGGGTCGGCACCGAAGGACTCGTTGGCCTGCTTCAGCGAGAGGCTGATGCGGCGGCGCTCGAGGTCGATGTCGATGACCTTGACGAAGATCTCGTCGTTGACCTGGACGACCTGCTCCGGGATCTCGACGTGGCGCTCGGCCAGCTCGGAGATGTGGACCAGGCCCTCGATGCCCTCGTCGACGCGCACGAACGCACCGAAGGGAACGAGCTTGGTGACCTTACCCGGGACGACCTGACCGATCTGGTGGGTCCGGGCGAACTGCTGCCACGGGTCTTCCTGGGTCGCCTTGAGCGACAGGGACACGCGCTCGCGGTCCATGTCGACGTCCAGGACCTCGACCGTGACCTCCTGGCCGACCTCGACGACCTCGGACGGGTGGTCGATGTGCTTCCAGGACAGCTCGGAGACGTGGACGAGACCGTCGACGCCACCCAGGTCCACGAAGGCACCGAAGTTGACGATGGAGGAGACGACGCCGGAGCGCACCTGACCCTTCTGGAGGGTGGTGAGGAAGGTCTGGCGGACCTCGCTCTGGGTCTGCTCCAGCCAGGCACGGCGGGACAGGACCACGTTGTTGCGGTTCTTGTCCAGCTCGATGATCTTGGCCTCGAGCTCCTTGCCCACGTAGGGCTGAAGGTCGCGGACGCGGCGCATCTCGACCAGGGAGGCCGGGAGGAAGCCACGGAGGCCGATGTCGAGGATGAGACCACCCTTGACGACCTCGATGACGGTACCGGTGACGATGCCGTCCTCTTCCTTGATCTTCTCGATGGTGCCCCAGGCACGCTCGTACTGGGCGCGCTTCTTCGAGAGGATCAGGCGGCCTTCCTTGTCCTCCTTCTGGAGAACAAGGGCTTCGATCTCGTCACCGACGGCGACGACCTCGTTGGGGTCGACGTCGTGCTTGATCGAGAGCTCACGGCTCGGGATGACGCCTTCGGTCTTGTAACCGATGTCGAGCAGGACCTCGTCCCGGTCGACCTTCACGATGACGCCGTCGACGATGTCGCCGTCGTTGAAGTACTTGATCGTCTCGTCGATCGCGGCGAGGAAGGCTTCCTCGTTACCGATGTCGTTGACCGCAACCTGCGGGGTGGTGGCGGTGGTCTCGGTGCTGCTCGTCATGTGGGAAAGGGCTCCGGTACGGACATTGAAGTCGTAGGTACTGCTACGCCGAGAGCCCGTATCGCTTCTGCATAAGCCGGACAGTGTCAGAGACGCTCGCTTCGGAAGGTCACCAGTGCCTGAGCACCGGGAACGTTCCGGAACGCCTCAAAACCGAGGGGTACATACAGATGCGAGCGCGGCCTGCTCCGTCTGAGGCGCGCAAGCCCGCAGCGCAACTTGTAGCATACGGGGGCAGCCGGACACGGTCAATGCGCGAACGCGCACACCCGGGACAGAACGCCCCATAACCGGCACGCGCGATGTTCCGCGAGGTCGAACGGCCTCACAGTCCCTGCAGCTACAAGCAGAGCGAAGACTACGACGACGGGCGCGATGAACCAAGAGCATGAGCCGGAGGCGACCCGCCGTGACGCCTCGGACACCGAGAGCAGCCGCGCCAACCGGGGCTGGTGGGACCGCAACGCGGACGAGTATCAGAGCGAGCACGGAGCGTTCCTCGGGGACGACCGTTTCATCTGGGGCCCCGAGGGGCTGGACGAGGCGGAGGCCGGGCTGCTCGGGCCGGCCGAGTCACTGAAGGGGCAGCGGATCCTGGAGATCGGCGCCGGCGCCGCGCAGTGTTCGCGCTGGCTGGCGGCGCAGGGCGCGCGCCCGGTGGCGCTCGACCTCTCCCACCGGCAACTGCAGCACGCGCTGCGGATCGCCGACGGGACGGACGACGACACCACCGCGCTGGTGGAGGCCGACGCCGGGGCGCTGCCGTTCCGTGACGGCAGCTTCGACCTGGCGTGTTCCGCGTACGGCGCGCTGCCGTTCGTCGCCGATCCGGTGCGGGTGCTGCGCGAGGTGCGGCGGGTACTGCGGCCCGGCGGCCGGTTCGTCTTCTCCGTGACGCACCCCATCCGCTGGGCCTTTCCCGACGAGCCGGGGCCCGAGGGGCTGTCGGTGGCGGCCTCGTACTTCGACCGCACGCCGTACGTGGAGCAGGACGAGAGCGGCCGGGCGGTGTACGTCGAGCACCACCGGACGCTGGGCGACCGGGTGCGGGACGTGGTGGCGGGCGGGTTCCGGCTGGTGGATCTCGTCGAGCCCGAATGGCCGCAGGACAACACCCAGGAGTGGGGCGGCTGGTCGCCGCTGCGCGGGCACCTGATTCCGGGGACGGCGATCTTCGTGTGCGTGGCGGAGGGGTAACGGGGGCACCCGGGCCGGCACCGGAGGGTGGGGCGGCAGACTGGGGGCGTGATCGCCCGTGACGCCCTCGCCCAGCTGCCCGTACGTACCGCGCTGCCCGCGCTGCGCGCCGCCCTGGAGGACGCCGGTGCGGCGGTGCTGTGCGCCCCGCCGGGCACCGGCAAGACGACGCTGGTGCCGCTGGAGCTCGCCGGCCTGACCGGCACGGGGCCCCGGCGGCGGGTGCTGGTGGCCGAGCCGCGGCGGATCGCGGCCCGGGCCGCGGCGCGGCGGATGGCCTGGCTGCTGGGCGAGAAGGCCGGTGACCAGGTCGGATTCACGGTGCGCGGGGAGCGGCGGGCAGGGCCGCGTACCTGTGTGGAGGTGGTGACCACCGGTGTGCTGCTGCAGCGGCTGCAGCGCGATCCGGAGCTGGCCGGGGTCGATGTCGTGGTGCTCGACGAGTGCCATGAGCGGCATCTGGACGCCGACACCTGCGCGGCCTTCCTCCTGGACGTACGCGAGACGCTGCGGCCGGAGCTGCGGCTCGTGGCCGCGTCGGCGACGACGGACGCCGAGGGGTGGGCCCGTTTGCTGGGCGGCTCCCAGGGGGCGGCGCCCGTGGTCGAGGCGGCGGGCGTGTCGCACCCGGTGGAGGGGGTGTGGGCGCCACCGGAGCGGCCGGTACGGCCGGCGCACGGGATGCGGGTGGATCCGGCTCTGCTGACGCATGTGGCGGGCGTGGTGCGGCGGGCGCTGCGCGAGCAGTCGGGTGACGTGCTGTGCTTTCTGCCCGGTGTCGGGGAGATCGGGCGGGTCGCCGGGGAGCTGGCCGGGGTGGACGCCGAGGTGCTGCAGGTGCACGGGCGGGCGCCGGCCGAGGTGCAGGACGCGGCGCTGGCCGGTGGCGGCGGCCGCCGCAGAGTGGTGCTGGCGACCTCCGTGGCGGAGTCCAGCCTGACCGTGCCGGGTGTGCGGGTGGTGGTCGACAGCGGGCTGGCGCGGGTGCCGCGGATGGATCACGCACGCGGGCTGAGCGCGCTCGCGACCGTGCGGGCCTCGCGGGCGGCGGCCCGGCAGCGGGCCGGCCGGGCGGGGCGCGAGGCGCCCGGTGTGGTCTACCGCTGCTGGTCGCAGGCCGAGGACGGGCGGCTGCCGGCGTTCCCCGAGCCGGAGATCAAGGTGGCCGACCTGACCGCGTTCGCCTTGCAGGCGGCCTGCTGGGGTGATCCGGCGGCGAGCGGTCTGGCGCTGCTCGACGCGCCGCCGGCCGGGGCGCTGGCCGCGGCGCGGGAGGTGCTGACGGCGATCGGTGCGGTGGACGAGGACGGCCGGGCGACGCGGCGGGGCGCCAGGATGGCTCGGGTCGGACTGCATCCCCGGCTTGCGCGCGCCCTGCTGGACGGCGCACCCGAGGTGGGCGTGCGGCGCGCCGCGGAGGTGGTGGCCCTGCTGAGCGAGGAGCCGCCGCGGGCGTACGGGGACGATCTGGCGGAGGCGTGGCGCAGCGCGCGGCGGGGCGGCGACGCGTACGCGGCCTGGTGGCGGCAGGAGGCGCGGCGACTGGCGTCGGCGGGCGCGGAGCCGGGGGCGGACGGGGGCGCCGGGGGGCCGGCGTCCGACGACGCGGTCGCCGGTCTGATCGCCGCGCTGGCGTTCCCCGAGCGGGTGGCCCGGGCGCGCGGCGCCGGGAGCTATCTCATGGCGTCCGGGACCGGTGCCGAGCTGGCGGGCGCGGGGCCGGGGCAACGGGCCGGAGGGGGTGGTTCCCGTCTGCGGGACGCGGCGTGGCTGGCCGTCGCGGTGGCGGACCGTCCGGTGGCGGCGGTGTCGGCACGGGTGCAGCTGGCGGCGGTGATCGACGAGGGGACGGCGTGTGCGGCGGCGCGGGCGCTGTACTCCTCGGACGAGGAGGTGCGCTGGTCGGACGGGGACGTGGTGGCCCGGCGGGTGACCCGGCTGGGGGCGATCGAGCTGGCGTCGCGGCCGCTGACCGCGCCCGCTGCGGGGCTGCTGCGCGACGCGGTGGAGGCGGGGTTGCGGCGGGAGGGGCCCGGCCTGCTGCGGTGGTCGCCCGCCGCGGTCTCGCTGCGGCAGCGGATGGCGTTCGTGCACCGGGAGTTGGGGGCGCCGTGGCCCGACGTGTCGGACGCGGCGCTGCTGGAGCGGGTCGAGGACTGGCTCGGGACCGAACTCGGGCGGGCACGGCGCCGGGCCGATCTGGAGCGGATCGACGCGGGGCAGGCGCTGGCCCGGCTGCTGCCCTGGGCGAGTGGCGAGGCGGCCCGCTTCGACGAGCTGGCGCCGGAGCGGATCGAGGTGCCGAGCGGTTCGCGGGTGCGGGTGGACTACGGCGGCGGGCAGCCCGTGCTGGCCGTGAAGCTGCAGGAGCTGTTCGGCTGGCAGGAGTCGCCGCGGGTGGCCGGCGGGCGGGTGCCCGTACTGGTGCATCTGCTCTCCCCCGCGGGGCGTCCGGCCGCCGTCACGGCCGATCTCGCCTCCTTCTGGAAGGGCGGGTACCGGTCCGTGCGCGCGGAGTTGCGCGGGCGCTATCCCAAGCACCCGTGGCCGGAGGACCCGACGACCGCGCAGCCGACCCGGCACACGACGGCGCGGCTCAAGCGGGGCTGAGCGGTGTGTCCGGCGCGGTGGGGGCGGCCCGGCCGGCGGGGGCCGGTCCGGCGCCGGGGCGGCGACCGCGGGCCTCGAGGTGCAGGCTCAGGGCGAGCAGTGCCGCGCCCAGGACCAGGAACCCCCAGGGCAGGTAGCCGGTGAGCAGCAGGACGAGGGTGCGCTGGGACGTGACCTGGGCGACGGTGGAGTCGACGTAGTCGGCGCGCATCTTCACATGGCCGGCGAAGGCGGTGACCCTGCCGCCGCCGGGCAGCAGATCGCCGCCGCGCAGCTCCTCCTTGTGGATCTCCTCGCCGTTGACCGGTGCGCCGGTGACCGGCTCGACCCAGAACATCCGCTTGGTGCTGTACCAGCGGGTGGTGCCCATCTTCGCGACGGCCTGCGGGGTGATGCCCTTGACCGGCATCTTCTTGGGGAGCGGGACCTTCGTCCAGGGGATGGTCTGCTCGAAGTAGTAGACCTCCAGGCCGCGGAAGGTGCGGGTGCCCTTGTATTGGATGGGCGCCGAGGTGCGGGTCTGGGCGTCGAAGTAGGTGTAGTCGCGCTTCTCGGTGAGGAACGGCCACTTGTACTCGATGCCGGTACGGCGCACCGGGTCGCCGTCGACCATCTCGCCGGTGGCGTGCACGGGTTCCTGGGAGTGGGCGTCGAAGATGTAGCGCTCGGGGATCTGGGAGACCATCTTGCCGTCGGGGCCGGCGACGTAGGACAGCGCGTTCCAGACGACGACGTCGCGGCCGGCGGTCTTCTCGATGCGGTCGGAGGCGGTGACGTCGCCCTTGAGGGTCTGGACGATGGTGACCTTGGGGACCTGCTCGGCCTTCATCGTGCCGTAGTTGACGAGGGTGGCGGGCCTGGCCTCCAGGACCATGTCCTGGTACTGGCCGGGCGGGATCTTGGCGAGCCGCGGGAAGGCGTACCACCGCATCAGCGGGGACAGGGCGGTGAAGAAGACGGCGAAGGCGAGCAGTACCAGGCTGGCGGTGCGGCGCATGACGGCGGCGTCCCTCCCTCAGGGGTGCTCGGGGACGGTGGTCAGCAGCGGCTTGGGGGAGGTCGTGCCGCTGGGCGCACCGATCGCCGTCATGGTGAAGAGGAGAGCGAGCGCCGCGGCCAGTCCGATCGCGGCTGCTGTCAGGGCGCGCATGGCCGGCCTCCCGGGAGAGCGGTGCGGGTCCGGGGGATCCCCGGACCCTCGACGGCGTCAGGGCGGGGGCACCGTAGCAACGGGCGGCCAAGATGAGAACACGTTTCACCCCAGGACGTGTCGCGCCGCCGTCCCGACCCGGACGGAGGGCGGAACGGCGGCGCCGGACCGGGCGGAGCCGGCCCGGTCCACGGGGCGGCCGCGGTCAGGCGCCGTCCGGTGCGGTGACCTTCAGCTCGACGGTGAGTACGGCGCCGTCCTCGGTGGTCAGCCGCAGCAGGAACGTCCCGGTGTGCGTGTCCGTGCAGATCTTCGGGAGCTTCAGCAGGCCGTCGGCGTCCGTGGTGAGCCCGGTGCGGGTGCGGACCGGCTTGCCCTTGTCGTCGCCGGTGGCTTCGGGGTTCTCGAAGTAGGGGCCCTTGTCGTTCTCCACGGGCTCGTCCGGGTCGTCGGTGACCAGGGTCGCGGTGACCGGCGCGCCCGCCGCGAGCTTGCCCTGGTACGTCGCCTTGATCTCGACCGCGCCGGCCGCGAACGCCTGGCCGGCGGCCGTCGTCAGTTCCTTGTCCGAGGTGCGCACGAGCTTGTCGGCCTTCGGCGCCGGCGCGGCCTTGACGGTGGCGTCGAAGGCGACGACGGGCACGGTGCGGCCGACGGCCGTCGCCCGGATGGTGAAGGCGCCGGCCTTGTGGCCCGCGCGCAGCGTGGGCGCGGTGGCCAGGCCGTCCTTGCCGGTGGTGACGGTGACGGCGGTCGCGCCGTCGGGGAAGCGGGCACCGGCGGCCGCGGGGAGGGTGAAGCGGACGGGGGCGCCGGCGACCGGCTTGCCGCCCGCGTCCTCGGCGCGCACCCGTGGCGACGCGGCGAACTCGGAGCCCGCGGTGGCGCTCACGTCCTTGTCGCCGACCCGCACAAGGGCGGTGAGCGGGGCGGGCTCGGTGGGCGGCTTGGGGCCGGGCCTCTGCGGGTTCGTGCCGCCCGGTGCGGGGTCGGTGCCGCCGGGCTCGGCGGGCTTGCCCGGCTCGGCGGGGCCGTCCGGCTTGGGCTTGGCGGGGCCGTGCGGCTTCGGCTTGCCGGGGTGGTGGCCGGTGCCGGTGCCCCGGCCGTGGCCCTTGCCGGTGCGGCCTTCGGCCCGGTCGCCGCCGTGCCGGCCGCTGCCGCCCCGTTGGACGGGGAGTACGCCCTTGCCGTCCGGCACCTCGTAGGTGCCGGTGCGGTAGAACGCGTACCAGGACAGCACCGTCCGCAGATACTCCTCGGAGTTGTTGTAGCCGAGGATCGCGCGGTCGAGGTCCTGCTGGGTGGACAGGTCGCGGCCGGCGGCGCACAGGTAGCGGCCGGCGGCGAGCGCCGCGTCGAAGACGTTGTTGGGGTCCTTCTTGCCGTCGCCGTTTCCGTCGGCGCCCCAACCGCCGCCACCGGGGCCGCCGCTGGACCAGGTGGAGGGGATGAACTGCATCGGCCCCACGGCACGGTCGTGGGTGAGGTCGCCGTCGTAGCGGCCGCCGTCGGTGTCGGTGATCCGCGCGAAGCCGTGGCCGTTGAGCTGCGGGCCGAGGATCGGCTGGAGGGTGGTGCCCTCGGCGTCGACCGCTCCGCCGCGCGCCTGGCCGGATTCGACCTTGCCGATGCCGGCGAGCAGTTGCCAGGGCAGGCGGCAGCCGGGATCGGACCCGTCGATCCGGGACTCGGCCTTCTTGTACGCGGCCAGAACGGTGGCGGGGATGCCGGCCTGGGCGGGGCCGGTGACGACGGGGCCGCCCTTGGGACGGTGCGAACCGCTCGGCGGCACCGGGCTGTTGAGGGGCGGCAGGTCGGTGTAGTACGCCGAACCGCCGTCGATGGGGGTGTCGGCCGGGGGCGGGGTCGGCCCGCTCTCCCCGGCGGCCGTGCTCTCGGTGGCGGGGGCCTGAGAGGCCGTCAGGGCGGCGAGCACCAGGGCCGCTACGGCCGTCGAGGCCGCTCCCCGGACAAGCCGCCGTCGGAATGTGGCTGCCATACGTGGTCCCCTCCGCCGTGCTGACCCGCGTCGCCCGCGCGGTATCGCGCCCCCCGGCGCGTCAACTCAGGCGACACTACGACAACTCGGGCCCGGCAGCTACCACCGTCATCGGACACATAATGATCCGAATCGTTCAAGGAGACATTCATGCCGTTCACGCTCAGCCATGCCGCCGCCGTGCTCCCGGCTATCCGGCGGACTGGCGCGGCCCGTGGTCCGCTGGTCCCCTCGGCGCTCGTCGCGGGGTCGTTCGCACCGGACATGACGTACTACGCGGACACCGCGGTGCCGGGGGCCATGGAGTTCGGCGACGTCACCCACTCGCTGACCGGCGTGCTGACGGTGGATGTCCTGGTCACCGCGGCGCTGGTCGGCGGCTGGCTGCTGCTGCGCGAGCCGGCGCTGGCGCTGCTGCCCCGGGCCTGGCGGGAGCGGACGTACACACTCCTGCGGGGCCGTCCACGGCGACCGCGCGGACCGCGTGAACTCGCCGCGCTGGCGGGCTGGTTCATCGTCTCGGCGGTGCTCGGGGCGGCTACCCACGTCGTGTGGGACGCCTTCACCCACCCGGGCCGCTGGGGCACCCGCCTGGTGCCCGCCCTGAACGACATCGTGGGCGGTCTGCCGGTGGCGACGTACGTGCAGTACGGCACCTCGGCGCTGGCGCTGGTGGCCATGGCGTGGTTCGGATGGTCGGCGCTGCGCGGCGCGGGCGGGCCCGCGGGCGCCGTGGCCGCCGCACCCGACCCGGGCGCCGTGCCCTCCCTGACCGGAGGGCTGCGGCTGCTGCTGACCGCGCCGCTCGCCCTGTGCGTGGTGCTCGGCGCGGCACACCGGACCCTGCGGGCGCACGCCGTCTACGGCGACGCCGTGAGCTGGCCGAACTACATCCCGACCGTGCTCTTCGGCGCCGGCGCGGGCCTCGTTGCAGGGCTGCCGCTGTACGCCGTGGCCGTACGGCTGCTGCAGCGGCGGGCACGCCGGGCACGGCCGGCCGGGGGCGAGGGCGTGTCCGGCCGGTCCGTGCAGGTCCGCGGCTGAGCCGTGGGCCCGGACCGGGGGCGGGCGGAACGGGGGCCGGATCCGGTCCGGCCCCCGCGGTGGGTCAGTGCGCCGCCGATTCCCAGTCCTTGCCCGAGCCGACCGAGACGTCCAGCGGGGCGCGCAGGTCGACCGCCGCGGCCATCTCCCGGCGGAGGATCTCCTCGACCTTCTCGCGTTCGCCGAGGGCCACCTCGACGACGATTTCGTCATGGACCTGGAGCAGCATCCGGGACCGCAGCTGCGCCGCCCTGAGCGCCGCGTCGACCCGCAGCATCGCGATCTTGACGATGTCCGCGGCGGTGCCCTGGATCGGGGCGTTCAGCGCCATCCGCTCGGCCATTTCGCGGCGCTGGCGGTTGTCGCTGTTGAGGTCGGGCAGATAGCGGCGGCGGCCCAGCATCGTCTCCGTGTAGCCCGTGGCGCGGGCCTCCTCCACGACGCGCCGGAGGTAGTCGCGTACTCCGCCGAACCGCTCGAAGTAGTTGTCCATCAGCTTGCGGGCCTCATCGGGCTGGATGCCCAGCTGCTGGGCGAGGCCGAAGGCCGACAGGCCGTACGCCAGGCCGTAGGACATCGCCTTGATCTTGCGGCGCATCTCCGCGTCGACCTGGTCCGTGGCGACCGAGAAGACATGGGAGGCGACCGTGGTGTGCAGGTCCTCTCCGGAGGTGAACGCCTCGATCAGGCCCTCGTCCTCGGAGAGGTGGGCCATCACCCGCAGCTCGATCTGGCTGTAGTCGGCCGTCAGCAGGGACTCGAAGCCCTCGCCGACGACGAAGCCGCGACGGATCGCCCGGCCCTCGTCCGTACGCACCGGGATGTTCTGCAGGTTGGGGTCCGTTGACGACAGCCGGCCGGTCGCGGCCACGGTCTGGTTGAAGGTGGTGTGGATCCGGCCGTCCGCGGCGATGGTCTTGATCAACCCCTCGACCGTCGTGCGCAGCTTGGCCTGCTCGCGGTGGCGGAGCATGATCACCGGGAGTTCGTTCTCGGTCTGCGCGGCCAGCCAGGCCAGGGCGTCGGCGTCGGTGGTGTAGCCGGTCTTGGTCTTCTTGGTCTTGGGCAGGCCCAGCTCGCCGAAGAGGACCTCCTGCAGCTGCTTGGGCGAGCCCAGGTTGAACTCGTGGCCCGCGGCGTCGTGCGCCTCCTTCACCGCCTGCTGCACGGCACCGGCGAACTGCTGCTCCATGCGCTCCAGCCAGCCCCGGTCCGCGGCGATACCGGCCCGCTCCAACCGGGCCAGCAGCTCGCTGGTCGGCAGCTCCACGTCACGCAGCAGCTCGGCCGCACCGACCTCCGCCAGCTTCGTCTCGAACGCCACCCCCAGGTCGAGGACCGTACGCGCCTGCCCCATCAGGGCGTCCGCCTCGGCCTCCTCGTCCGCGCCGAACGCCAGCTGCCCGTCCCCGGCGGCCGCCGGGGCGAGATCGCGCCCCAGATACTCGATGGACAGGGCGTCCAGGGCGAAGGAGCGACGGCCGGGCTTGACCAGATAGGCGGCCAGCGCGGTGTCCATCGTGACGCCGTCGATGCGCCAGCCGTGCTCGCCGAAGACCCGCATCAGGCCCTTGGCGTTGTGCATCACCTTGGGGCGGGCCGCGTCCGCGCTCCAGGCGGCGAAGGCCCGCTCGTCGGCCTCGTCCAGCTGGGCGGGGTCGAACCAGGCGGCCGGGCCGTCGGGGGTGGCCAGCGCCACCTCGGCGACGCTGCCGCTGCCCAGGCTCCAGACGTCGACGGTGGCCACACCCAGCGGGCCGGCGGCGTGCTCGGCCAGCCACGGAGCGAGTTCGCCGCTGCCCAGGACCGTGCCGTCCACCTCGACGCCGGCGGCCGGGGCGGCCTCTTCGGCGGCCTCGGCGGCACCCGGGTCGACGGCGTGCAGCCGGTCGCGCAGGCCCTGGTTGCGGATCTCCAGGGCGTTGAGGAAGACCGTGAGCGCCTCGCGGTCGTAGGCCTCGCGGACCAGCGCCTGCGGACCGCAGGGCAGCTCGACGTCGCGCACCATCTCGGTCAGCCGGCGGTTGAGCTTCACCGCCTCCAGATGCTCACGGAGGTTGGCGCCCGCCTTGCCCTTGACCTCCTCGGCGCGCTCCACCAGCTCCGCGAACGAACCGAACTGGTTGATCCACTTCGTGGCGGTCTTCTCGCCGACGCCCGGGATACCGGGGAGGTTGTCGGACGGGTCTCCGCGCAGCGCGGCGAAGTCCGGGTACTGGGCGGGGGTCAGGCCGTACTTCTCGAAGACCTTCTCCGGGGTGAAGCGGGTCAGCTCCGAGACGCCCTTGGTGGGGTAGAGGACCGTGACGTCGTCGGAGACCAGCTGGAAGGCGTCGCGATCGCCGGTGACGATCGAGACCTCGAAGCCCTGCGCGGTGGCCTGCTCCGTGAGCGTGGCGATCACGTCGTCGGCCTCGAACCCCTCCACGGCGAAGCGCTTGACGCGCATCGCGTCGAGCAGCTCGCCGATCAGCTCGACCTGGCCCTTGAACTCGTCGGGGGTCTTGGAACGGTTCGCCTTGTAGTCCGCGAACTCCGCCGACCGCCAGGTCTTGCGCGAGACGTCGAACGCCACCGCGAAGTGCGTGGGCGCCTCGTCGCGCAGAGTGTTCGCGAGCATCGACGCGAAGCCGTAGATCGCATTGGTCGGTTGTCCGGTGACGGTCGTGAAATTCTCCACGGGCAGGGCGAAGAACGCCCGGTATGCCATGGAATGCCCGTCCATCAGAAGCAGGCGGGGACGACCGCCCGCCGCCGCCTCGGTGCCGGTCGCTTCGCTCTTCTTCGCTGCCTTTGCTGCCACGCCCCCGATCCTGCCACGCCCCACTGACAATCCCCGCCGCACACCGCCCGCCCCCCGCCGCACACCGCCCGGCCCGCACCGCGAAAACGCCGCCCCGCACCGCCCGCGACCGCCCCTACACCGCCGGGTCCGGTCCGTGACAGGATCTGATGCGTACCGCAACGATCCGCCGCCAGGGGCGGAGCGAGCACCGGCTCACGGCCCAAAAGGGAGAGCGCCATGGCAGGCAAGCCGCCCGCGTCGGACCCCGTCCAGGACGCACCCAAGGTCAGCGGACCCCAGCACTCCGCCGTCGGCCTGCCCGCCATCACCCACGCCCTGCGGATCTCCCAGCAGCAGATGGGCGTGCGCCGTACCGCCCTGACCCTCCTGCGCGTCAACCAGCCCGACGGCTTCGACTGCCCCGGCTGCGCCTGGCCCGAGCCCGACAAGACCCACACCGCCGAGTTCTGCGAGAACGGCGCCAAGGCCGTCGCCGAAGAGGCCACCCTGCGCCGCGTCACCCCGGACTTCTTCGCCGCGCACCCCGTCACCGACCTCGCCACCCGCAGCGGCTACTGGCTCGGCCAGCAGGGCCGCCTCACCCACCCCATGTACCTGGCCGAGGGCGCCGACCACTACGTCCCCGTCCCCTGGGAGCAGGCCTTCGACCTCATCGGCGAGGAACTGACCGCCCTGGACTCCCCCGACGAGGCCGTCTTCTACACCTCCGGGCGCACCAGCAACGAGGCCGCCTTCCTCTACCAGCTCTTCGCCCGCGAATTCGGCACCAACAACCTCCCCGACTGCTCCAACATGTGCCACGAGTCGTCCGGCTCCGCCCTGACGGAGACCATCGGCATCGGCAAGGGCAGCGTCCTGCTGGAGGACCTCTACAAGGCCGACCTGATCATCGTCGCCGGCCAGAACCCGGGCACCAACCACCCCCGGATGCTCACCGCCCTGGAGAAGGCCAAGGCCGGCGGCACAAAGATCATCTCGATCAATCCGCTGCCCGAAGCCGGACTGGAGCGCTTCAAGAACCCCCAGACCCCCCGCGGTCTGGCCGGCGGCGGCACCGCCCTGACCGACCTGTTCCTCCAGGTGCGCCTCGGCGGCGACCAGGCGCTCTTCCGTGCCCTGAACCGCCTGATCCTGGCCGCCGACGGCGCCGTCGACGAGGACTTCGTCCGCGAACACACCCACGGCTTCGAGGAGTTCGCGCGGCTGGCGCGGGCCGACGACGACTGGGACGAGACGCTGCGGGCCACCGGCCTGACCCGCGAGGAGATCGACCGCGCACTGGCCATGGTCCTGGCCTCCCGGCGCACGATCGTGTGCTGGGCGATGGGCCTGACCCAGCACAAGCACTCCGTGCCCACCATCCAGGAGGTCGTCAACTTCCTTCTGCTGCGCGGCAACATCGGCCGCCCCGGAGCGGGCGTGTGCCCCGTACGCGGGCACAGCAACGTCCAGGGCGACCGCACCATGGGCATCTTCGAGCGGCCCGCACCCGCCTTCCTCGACGCCCTGGAGAAGGAGTTCGGCTTCGCGCCGCCCCGGGAGCACGGCCTCGACGTCGTCCGCGCCATCCGCGCACTGCGCGACGGCCGGGCCAAGGTGTTCTTCGCGATGGGCGGCAACTTCGTCGCCGCGACGCCCGATACCGACGTCACCGAGGCCGCGATGCGCCGCGCCCGGCTGACCGTCCACGTCTCCACCAAGCTCAACCGCTCGCACGTGATCACCGGCGCCCGCGCGCTGATCCTGCCGACCCTGGGACGCACCGAACGCGATCTGCAGGAAAGCGGCGAGCAGTTCGTGACCGTCGAGGACTCCATGGGCATGGTGCACGCCTCGCGCGGCCGCCTCGCGCCCGCGAGCCCCCACCTGCTGTCCGAGCCGGCCATCGTCGCCCGCCTGGCCCGCCGCGTCCTCGGCGAGGCCAGCCGCACCCCGTGGGAGAAGTTCGAGAAGGACTACGCGGCGATCCGCGACCGGATCGCCCATGTCATCCCCGGCTTCGAGGACTTCAACACCAAGGTCGCCCGCCCCGGGGGCTTCGCCCTCCCGCACGCCCCCCGGGACAGCCGCAGCTTCCCCACGGCCACCGGCAAGGCCAACTTCACCGCCGCGCCCGTCACCTACCCCACCGTCCCCGAAGGACGGCTGCTGCTGCAGACGCTGCGCTCCCACGACCAGTACAACACCACCGTCTACGGCCTGAGCGACCGCTACCGCGGCATCAAGAACGGCCGCCGCGTGGTGCTGCTGCACCCCGACGACGCCCGCGAACGGGGCCTGGCCGACGGGGACTACACCGATCTCGTCAGCGAGTGGACCGACGGCAGCGAGCGGCGGGCGCCCGGCTTCCGCGTCGTGCACTACCCCACCGCCCGCGGCTGCGCGGCCGCCTACTACCCCGAGACCAACGTCCTCATCCCGCTCGACCACACCGCCGACACCAGCAACACCCCCGCCGCCAAGTCCGTGGTGATCCGCCTGGAGGCGCCCCACCAGCCCTGACCGCCACCGGGCCGCCGGCCGCAGCGGACAACCCCCGCGCTGAGCGCCCGCTCAGCGGCCTGATAGGAACAGGCACGGATCGACGACGATCACGGGCGAGCGAACGGAGCCGTAAGCATGGGCGAGCAGAACACCACGAAGTTTCCGCAGCAGATCCTCGACCAGTGGGCGGGCCTCGGCCTCGACCTGCCCGCCCTCTTCTCCGCCGGGCACCTCGGCGAGCGGATGAGCGTGCAGGTCACCGAGGCGGCGCCGGAGCGCGTCGTGGGCACCATGCCCGTCGAGGGCAACACCCAGCCCTACGGCCTGCTGCACGGCGGCGCCTCCGCCGTCCTGGCCGAGACCCTCGGCTCCGTCGGCTCGATGCTGCACGGCGGCCCCACCAAGCTCGCCGTCGGCGTCGACCTCAACTGCACCCACCACCGCGGAGTCCGCTCCGGACTGGTCACCGGCGTCGCCACCCCCGTACACCGCGGCCGCTCCACCGCCACCTACGAGATCGTGATCACCGACGAGGACGACAAGCGGGTCTGCACCGCCCGCCTGACCTGCATGCTGCGCGAAGTCGACACCGACGCCTACCGCGGCTGACCGAATTCGGACGGCACACCACCGCCGGCGACCACGGCCCCGCCCCCACTTCGGGAGCGGGGCCGTCCGCATGTCCGTAACGCTGCGTAACACGCGTGCCCTGTCGCCCCAACCCGCGCACCGGGCGACGCACCGGCCGCGGCACCGCCGCGCCCACCACGTCCGATAGCCGGACGCGATACCGACACCCCGGTTCAGATTCACCCACGGAAGTGCAAGTTCGTCCTCCGCGCCGCGTCCGGCCCGCCTGTAAGGAGCGTGAGGGCGAAACGCTCGTAGCCGGTCATAACAAGAGCGTCACATCCTGGTCAGCGCCTCTGCCGACGCGACGAACACCGCTCTAGAGTCACCGCCAGTCACCGCGCCGCCGGGCTCCCTGTGAGGACGGACATCCCTGTACCACGTACAGCCCGGCGGGCGAATCGGCCACGCGACAGCCATGGCCGCGCCAGGGAAAGGACTGATCGTGCGTCACCGTTCCTTGCTCATCCTCACCACCGCAGTCACCGCAGGCGCCCTCACGCTCTCCGCGTGCGGCTCCCGCGGCGACAACAAGAGCGGCGACGGCTCCAAGACAACCGTCGTCATCGGCCTCGATGCCCCCACCACGGGCGAGCTCTCCGCGCTCGGCCTGGGCATACGCAACTCCGCCCAGCTCGCCGTCGACAACGCCAACAAGGCCGGCGAGGTCAAGGGCGTCACCTTCAAACTCGAAGCCCTCGACGACAAGGCCCTGCCCAACGTCGGCCAGCAGAACACCACCAAGCTCGCCGGCGACAAGGACGTCCTCGGCATCGTCGGCCCGCTCAATTCCGGGGTCGCCCAGTCCATGCAGCAGGTCTCCAAGCAGAACGACCTCACCCTGATATCCCCGGCGAACACCACGCCCGACCTCACCCAGGGCCCCGACTGGCGCAAGGGCAAGCGCGCCCGCCAGTTCCCCACGTACTTCCGCACCGCCACCACCGACGAGGTGCAGGGCGCCTTCGACGGCCAGTACGCCTACGAGAAGATGAAGGTCAAGAAGGCCTACGTCATCGACGACCAGAAGACCTACGGCGTCGGCCTGGCCTCGTCCTTCAAGGACCAGTTCACCAAGCTCGGCGGCAAGATCGTCGGCACCGAGCACGTCAGCCCCGAAGACCGCGACTTCAAGGCCGTCGTCTCCAAGGTCAAGTCCGCCAAGCCCGACCTGGTCTTCTACGGCGGCGAGTACCCCGCCTCCGGCCCCCTCAGCCAGCAGCTCAAGGACGGCGGCGTCACCGTCCCCCTCATGGGCGGCGACGGCATGTACAGCGCCGACTACATCAAGCTCAACAAGAAGGCGCAGGGCGACTACGCCTCCTCCGTCGGCAAGCCCGTCGAAGAACTCCCCTCCGCCAAGAAGTTCATCGCCGACTACAAGGCAGCCGGCTTCAAGGAGGCCTACGAGGCATACGGCGGCTCCACCTACGACGCCACCTGGGCCCTCATCCAGGCCGTCAAGGCCGTCGTCGACGGCAACGACGGAAAGCTCCCCGACGACGCCCGCAAGAAGGTGTCCGAAGCCATGAACAAGGTCAGCTTCGACGGCGTCACCGGCCCCGTCGCCTTCGACAAGTACGGCGACACCACCAACACCATGATCACCGCCTACCAGGTCGACAAGGGCAAGTGGGCCTCCCGCTTCAGCGCCGAATTCAAGAAGTTCGACAAGAGCTGACCGACCTGACACACCGCTCCACCCCGGGCCGCGCCAGGACGCCACGAACGACCCTGGCGCGGCCCGTGGCACACCGGGACACCCCGGAATCCCCTCACTCCCACACAACGGAGGCCTGCGGTGAGCGAACTGCCGCAACAGCTGGCCAACGGACTCATCCTCGGCGCGATGTACGGACTCATCGCGATCGGCTACACGATGGTCTACGGAATCGTCCAGCTCATCAACTTCGCCCACGGCGAGATCTTCATGGTCGGCGGCTTCGGCGCACTCAGCGTCTACCTCGCACTGCCCGCCGGCACCTCACTCGCCCTCGCCCTGCCGATCATGCTCCTCGGCGGCATCGCCGTGTCCGTCCTCGTCGGCATCGCGGCGGAACGGTTCGCCTACCGACCGCTGCGCGGCGCACCCCGCCTCGCACCCCTCATCACCGCCATCGGCCTTTCCATAGCCCTCCAGCAAGCGATCTGGAAGTGGTACCCCGACGGCAAGCAGGCCCGCGTCTTCCCCCAGTTCAAGGGCCACTCCTTCGAGATCCTGGGCGCCACCGTCCAACGCGGCGACCTCTTCGTCCTCCTCGCCGCCCCCGCCTGCATGATCGCCCTCGGCTTCTTCGTCGCCAAGACCCGCAGCGGCCGCGCCATGCAGGCCACCGCCCAGGACCCCGACACCGCCAAGCTCATGGGCATCAACACCGACCGGATCATCGTCCTCGCCTTCGCCATCGGCGCCGCCTTCGCCGGCGTCGCCGCCGTCGCCTACGGGCTGCGCACCGGCGAGGTCCAGTTCCGCATGGGCTTCATCATGGGCCTCAAGGCCTTCACCGCCGCCGTCCTCGGCGGCATCGGCAACATCTACGGAGCCATGCTCGGCGGCGTCGTCCTCGGCATCGCCGAAGCCCTCGCCACCGCCTACATCGAAGAGATCCCCGGCATGCAGCAATTCGGCGGCGGAGCCTGGAAGGACGTCTGGGCCTTCGTCCTCCTCATCCTCGTACTCCTCCTGAGACCGCAAGGTCTACTGGGCGAACGCGTCGCGGATCGGGCGTGATAGCGATGACCACGGACCTCACCAAGACCACCGCACCCGGCACCCCGGGCGTACTCCCGCTCCCCGAGCGCCCCGCCCGCATCGCCACCGCGGCGGCCGCCCTGGCCACCGCCGTCACCACCGGCCTCGCCTGGACCTGGAGCAACGACTTCCCCGGCGAACTCACCTACTACGGATCCCCCGCCGGACTGCAGCTCCTCACCCTCGTCGGCGGCGTCCTCACCCTCCTCCTCGCCGCGGCGGGACTCGGCATCCGCGGCCTGCAGTGGCTCACCCCCGGCGGCCGCAACGCCCCCGTGCTGCTCGCCGCCCTCGCCACCTTCGCCGCCACCTGGTTCACCCTCATCGCCATCGCCGTCCAACTCGGCGGCCTGGTCAACCTCGAACCAGGCGGCTTCCTCGCCGGCGTCACCTCCCTGCTCACCCTCCTCGCCGCGCTCGGCCTCCCCGCCGACCGCACCCCGGACACACCGCCCACTGACGCCTGGCAGCGCTTCACCGCGGCCCTCGCCGCCTCCCCCGTCGCACGCCGCACCCGCGAGCTGCCCGGCTGGGCCGAAATCCTCGTCATCGCCGCCGCCTTCGCCGCCGGGCTCCTCGCCTTCACCTACGGCATCGACACCGACGACGGCGCCCCCTTCGTCGGATACCTCCTCTTCATGGTGATCGCCATCCCCGCCCTCAACCGGGCAGGACTGATCAAACGACTCACCGAACTCACCCACGCACACCGCGGCCCCGCCCTGTGCGCCGCCTTCATCGCCGCCGCCAGCTTCCCCTTCACCCAGGACACCGACCAGTACACGATCATCGGGGCCAATATCCTGATCTTCGCCACCGTCGCCCTGGGCCTCAACGTCGTCGTCGGCCTCGCCGGCCTCCTCGACCTCGGATACGTCGCCTTCCTCGGCGTCGGCGCCTACGCCGCGGCCCTCGTCTCCGGCTCCGCCGAATCCGCCCTCGGCCTCCAGTTCCCCTTCTGGGCGGCCCTCCTGACCGGCGCCGCCGCCTCCCTCGTCTTCGGCGTCCTCATCGGTGCCCCCACCCTCCGCCTGCGCGGCGACTACCTCGCCATCGTCACCCTCGGCTTCGGTGAGATCTTCCGCATCGCCATGCTCAACCTCAACGGCACCACCGGCCCCGACGTCACCAACGGCGCCATGGGCATCCCCAACATCCCCAACCTGGAGATCTTCGGCTTCAACTTCGGCGAGCCCCACGACATCCTCGGCATCCCCATCGCCACCTACGGCAACTACTACCTGCTGATGATCCTCGTGACCGCCTTCGTCGTCATGGTCTTCCGACGCGCCGCGGCCTCCCGCATCGGCCGCGCCTGGATCGCCATCCGCGAAGACGAGACCGCCGCCATCGCCATGGGCATCAACAGCTTCCGGCTCCGGCTCCTCGCCTTCGCCCTCGGCGCCGCCCTCGCCGGACTCGCCGGCACCGTCCACGCACACGTGGTGACCACGGCCACGCCCGAACAGTTCCAGTTCGCCGGCCCCCAACCGCCCAACTCCGCCTTCCTCCTCGCCGCCGTCATCCTCGGCGGCATGGGAACCCTCAGCGGACCCCTCGTCGGCGCCGCCCTGCTCTTCCTCATCCCGGCCAAGCTCGACTTCCTCCAGGACTACCAGCTGCTCCTCTTCGGCATCGCGCTCGTCCTGCTGATGCGCTTCCGCCCCGAAGGCCTCATCGCCGACCGCAGGAAGCAGCTCGAATTCCACGAGACCGGCCAGCTCGACGTGCCCGATCAACAGCGCCTGCCCGACGCAGACGCGACCATCGGCGTCACCAAGGCAAAGGCGTGACGACACCATGACCACACCCACCATCACCGCCACCGACACCATCCTCGAAGCATCCGGTGTCACCATGCGCTTCGGCGGACTCACCGCCGTACGCGGCGTCGACCTCACCGTCAACAGCGGCGAGATCGTCGGCCTCATCGGCCCCAACGGCGCCGGCAAGACCACTTTCTTCAACTGCCTCACCGGCCTCTACACCCCCACCGAAGGCACGGTCAGCTACCGAGGCACCCGCCTCTCCCGCAAACCCCACCTCGTCACCCAGGCCGGCATAGCCCGCACCTTCCAGAACATCCGCCTCTTCGCCAACATGACCGTCCTGGAGAACGTCCTCGTAGGCCGTCATACGCGCACAAAAGAAGGCCTCTGGTCGGCACTGCTCAGAGGCCCCGGCTTCAAAAAGGCCGAACTCGGCAGCGAAGCACGCGCCATGGAACTCCTCGAATTCACCGGCCTGGCCCACAAACGCGACCACCTCGCCCGCAACCTCCCCTACGGCGAACAACGCAAGCTCGAAATCGCCCGCGCCCTCGCCAGCGAGCCCGGACTCCTCCTGCTCGACGAACCCACCGCGGGCATGAACCCCCAAGAAACCCGCGCCACCCAGGAACTCGTCTTCGCCATCCGCGACCAGGGCACCGCGGTACTCGTCATCGAGCACGACATGCGGTTCATCTTCAACCTCTGCGACCGCGTCGCCGTGCTCGTCCAAGGCCAAAAACTCATCGAAGGAACCGCCGACGTCGTCCAGGCCGACGAACGCGTCATCGCCGCATACCTCGGAGAACCCGTGGCACCGGACACCACCAGCGACACCGCGGAGCCGGACCACCAGCCGGCCGAGGAGCAGACCGGAGACACCCCATGACCGCACTTCTCGAGGTCGAGGACCTCCGCGTCGCCTACGGCAAGATCGAAGCCGTCAAGGGCATCTCGTTCTCCGTCGAAGCAGGTCAGGCGGTCACCCTCATCGGCACCAACGGCGCCGGGAAGACCACCACCCTGCGCACCCTCTCCGGCCTCCTCAAGCCGCTCGCCGGAAAGATCACCTTCGACGGGCAACCGCTCAACGGCGTGCCCGCCCACAAGATCGTCGAACTCGGCCTCGCCCACTCCCCCGAAGGCCGCCGGCTCTTCCCCCGCCTCACCATCGCCGAGAACCTCCAGCTCGGCGCCTTCCTCCGCAAGGACGCCGGCGGCATCGAATCCGACATCCAGCGGATCTACGACCTCTTCCCCATCCTCGGGGAACGCCGCAAACAAGCCTCCGGAACCCTCTCCGGCGGCGAACAGCAAATGCTCGCCATGGGCCGTGCCCTCATGTCCCGCCCCAAACTCCTCATGCTCGACGAACCCTCCATGGGCCTCTCGCCGATCATGATGCAGAAGATCATGGAGACCATCCGCGAACTCCGCTCCCAAGGCACCACCATCCTGCTGGTGGAACAGAACGCCCAGGCCGCCCTCTCCCTCGCCGACCACGCCCACGTGATGGAAATCGGCCGGATATCCCTCTCCGGCACCGGCGAATCGCTCCTGCACGACGAATCCGTCCGCAAGGCGTACCTGGGCGAGGACTGACCACCCCACTCCCCAAACAAGCGGCCCCGTACCGGTGTCCACCGGTACGGGGCCGCCCACGCACGACGCGCGACTACTGGTCCTTCTTCTGCTTCTTCTCCTCGGCGTCCTCGATGACCGCCTCGGCGACCTGCTGCATCGACAGCCGGCGGTCCATCGACGTCTTCTGGATCCACCGGAAGGCGGCCGGCTCCGTCAGCCCGTACTGCGTCTGCAGAATGCTCTTCGCCCGGTCGACCAGCTTGCGCGTCTCCAGCCGCTGCGTGAGGTCCGCGACCTCCTTCTCCAGCGTCTTCAGCTCGGTGAACCGGCTCACCGCCATCTCGATCGCCGGCACGACATCGCTCTTGGAGAACGGCTTCACCAGATACGCCATCGCGCCCGCGTCCCGCGCCCGCTCCACCAGCTCGCGCTGCGAGAACGCGGTCAGCATCAGCACCGGCGCGATGCTCTCCTCGGCGATCTTCTCGGCCGCCGAGATACCGTCCAGAACCGGCATCTTCACGTCCAGGATCACCAGGTCGGGGCGGTGCTCCCGGGCCAGGTCCACGGCGGTCTGCCCGTCCCCGGCCTCGCCGACGACGGTGTAGCCCTCCTCCTCCAGCATCTCTTTGAGATCGAGACGGATGAGGGCCTCGTCCTCGGCGATCACGACGCGCGTGGTCAGCGGCGGGACATGCGACTGATCGTCATCGGCGACGGGCTGCTCGGGCTCGGCGGCGCTCACGGGACTCCTCGTTCCAGGCAGGTGGTGCCATTGCAGCCTACCTAGAGGCGGCCGTCATGATGCACACGGTAGGGTGTCTTGAGCAGCAAGCCGGGTTGGCGGAATGGCAGACGCTGATGTCTCAAACACATCTGTCCGAAAGGGCGTGCGGGTTCGAATCCCGCACCCGGCACTCCTGAAGAAGCGGAATTGCACGTTCGCGTGATTCGCACGCATTTTCGTTGCGCAGCTCGCGCATCGTCACACAGAGTGACGTTATGAACTTTCACGGCACAGACGTGCGACAGAAGGCCATCAGCCGACTCCGCGCAGGAGCAAGGAACGCGGACGTAGCCCGAGCGCTAGGCGTCCCTCTCGGCACCGTCAGCTACTGGCGGCACATGGACCGCGCCAAGCGCGGAGAGTGTCCGGGCGCCCATAACCCGAAATGCCCACGGTGCGACGGACGCGACCTCGACGCAGCCGCGTACGCCTACCTCCTCGCCCTCTACCTCGGCGACGGCCACATCATCCAGTACTCGGCGCACCGCGCACCGAGTCTCATGATCACGTGCAGCGACGGCTGGCCGGGCCTCATGGACGACTGCGAAGCCGCTATGCGCGCGGTCTTCCCCGACAACTCCGTCTGCCGGGTCCGCAGGACCGGCTGCCACAACGTGAAGGTCTACTCGAAGCACTTATGGTGCATGTTCCCGCAGCACGGTGAGGGCAAGAAGCACGAGCGGCCGATCACCCTCGAACCCTGGCAGCAGCAGATCGTGGACGCACACCCGTGGGAGTTCATCCGCGGGCTGATCCACTCCGACGGCTGTCGGATCACCAACTGGACGACCAGGATGGTCGGCGGGGAGCGCAAGCGCTACGAATACCCGCGGTACTTCTTCACCAACAAGTCCGACGACATCCGCAGGCTCTGCTCGGACACCCTCACGAAGGTCGGCGTCGAGTGGACGACTCTCGCCCGCGGCAGCGACCCGTTCAACATTTCCGTGGCCCGCAAGGCCTCCGTAGCCCTCATGGACCAACACATCGGGCCGAAGTACTGACAGGGACGGCAGTCAGTTCCTTCGGCCCAGCGGGTTCAAGTGCGGTGCGGGTGGGGCTACTTCGGGGTGTCGTCCTCGCCGATGTGGTGGACGCGGACGAGGTTGGTGGAGCCGGGGACGCCGGGCGGGGAGCCGGCGGTGATGATGACGACGTCGCCCTTCTGGCAGCGGCCGATCTTCAGCAGCTGCTCGTCGACCTGGGCCACCATCTCGTCGGTGGAGTTGACGGTCGGGCCGAGGAACGTCTCCACGCCCCAGCTGACGTTGAGCTGGGAGCGGGTGGCCGGGTCGGGGGTGAAGGCCAGGAGCGGGATCGGCGAGCGGTAGCGGGAGAGGCGGCGGACGGTGTCGCCGGACTGGGTGAAGGCGACGAGGAACTTGGCGCCGAGGAAGTCGCCCATGTCGGCGGCGGCGCGGGCGACGGCGCCGCCCTGGGTGCGGGGCTTGTTGGCCTCGGTGAGTGGCGGGAGGCCCTTGGCGAGGAGGTCTTCCTCGGCGGCTTCGACGATGCGGCTCATCGTCTTGACCGTTTCGGTGGGGTACTTACCGACGCTGGTTTCGCCGGAGAGCATGACGGCGTCGGTGCCGTCGATGACGGCGTTGGCGACGTCGGAGGCTTCGGCGCGGGTGGGGCGGGAGTTGTCGATCATCGAGTCGAGCATCTGGGTGGCGACGATGACCGGCTTGGCGTTGCGCTTGGCGAGTTTGATGGCGCGCTTTTGGACGATCGGCACGGTTTCGAGGGGCATCTCGACGCCGAGGTCTCCGCGGGCGACCATGATGCCGTCGAAGGCGGCGACGATGTCGTCGATGTTGTCGACGGCCTGGGGCTTTTCGACCTTGGCGATGACGGGGAGGAAGCGTTCTTCTTGGCGCATGATGCGGTGGACGTCTTCGATGTCGCGGCCGCTGCGGACGAAGGAGAGGGCGATGATGTCGGCGCCGTAGCGCAGGGCCCAGCGGAGGTCGTCCTGGTCCTTTTCGGACAGGGCGGGGACGGATACGGCGACGCCGGGGAGGTTGAGGCCCTTGTGGTCGGAGACCATGCCGCCTTCGATGACCTTGGTGTGGACGCGGGGGCCGGTGACTCCCGTGACCTCCAGGGTCACCTTGCCGTCGTCGACGAGGATGCGTTCGCCGGTGGTGACGTCGGCGGCGAGGCCGGGGTAGGTGGTGCCGCAGATGTGGCGGTCGCCTTCGGTGGACGGTTCGACGGTGATGGTGAACTCGTCGTCGCGTTCGAGAAGTACGGGGCCTTCCCGGAATCGGCCCAGGCGAATCTTCGGACCTTGAAGGTCGGCGAGGATGCCGACACTGCGGCGGGTTTCTTCGGACGCTTTGCGGACCCGGTCGAATCGCGCCTCGTGGTCGGCGTAGGTGCCGTGGCTGAGGTTGAAGCGGGCGATGTCCATTCCGGCCTCGACGAGGGCTTTGATCTGCTCGTACGAGTCGGTGGCGGGTCCCAGTGTGCAGACGATCTTTGCTCGGCGCATGTTTCGACTCTATGACTTACCGGGCGGTAGGGAACTGTGAAGAAGTGACTGCTCAACGAGCGCTGAGTGAAAGGCTGTTGACAAGTATTGGAATGCGCGCGGCGGCGCTCCGATGAGCGGATTTCCGCCCTAGCGGGGGTGCGTCTCACAGTGTGGTCAGAGCGCGGGGCGGGTCATCGTAAAGCGCGCATTGACATTGGCGTAGACGGTTTGGCGTTGGGGTTCGAGGTCGAGGGCGGGGGCGGATTCCTGGACGGGGGCGCCGCCGTAGCCGGCGAAGGAGCGCATGGCCGGGGCGGCGGGGGCGGCGCTCTCGGCACCGAGGTCGGCGAGTTCGACGATGGCGTCGAGGCGGGCGCCGAGGGCTTCGGCGTATTCGCGGGCGCGCTGGACGGCTTCGCGTACGGCTTGGGTGCGGGCGTCGCGGTGGGCGGGTGAGTCGTGGCGCAGGGCCCACCAGGGGCCGTCGACGCGGGTGAGGTCGAGGTCGGCGAGGCGGGTGGTGAGTTCGCCGAGGGTGGTGAAGTCGTTGAGGGTGGCGGTGTGGGTGACGCGTCCGTGGTAGGCGCGGATGCGTTCGTGGCGGCCCTTCTCGGTGAGTTGGGGGGTGAGGCTGAAGGCGCCGGTTTCCAGCCTTTCGATGGCGTCGCCGTAGCTCTTGATGAGGGTGAGGGCCTGTTCGTTGCGGCGGGTGAGGTCGGCGAGGGCGGCGGTGCGGTCCGTGCCGCGGGCACTGACGGTGACGGTGATGCGGGCGATCTCGGGGTCGACTTCGAGGCGGGCTTCGCCGCGTACGGCGAGGCGGGGGGTGTCGGGAGTTCCGTAGGGCAGGGCGGTGGGGGTGGCGGGGGTGGTGTCGATGGGGGTGTCTTCGATGGGGGCATCGTGTGTGGGGTCGGTCATGGGGGCTCCTTGGGGTGCGGGTGGGCGAAGGGTTGCATATCGCGGAGGGGTGGGGTGGGAGTTTGGGCCGGTGGGGGTACGGCGGGCGTGGGTGTGCTGGGGCGACGACCTCCCCACAAAGCCATGCGCATGACAATCGGCACTTCTGAGGGGCGGCGGCGGTGCCGGGAGGCACCCGCCGCCGTGGGTCAGTGGCGTGGGACGAGGGTGGATCCCTGGCGGGGGACGGTGCCGGCCCGGCCCGTGGTGGGCTGGGGAAGGCCGAAGGTGGTGAAGGCGGTGCGGGTGGGGAGGGGGTAGGGGGTGGCCTGGGTGAGGGAGTTGAGGATGGTGGCGCTGCGCCAGGCGGCGAGGCCGAGGTCGGGGGTGCCGACGCCGTGCGTGTGGGTTTCGGCGTTCTGGACGTAGAGGGAGCCGGTGACGCCGGGGTCGAGGACCAGGCGGTGGTCGGCGTCGATGCGGGGGCGCTCGCCGGCGTCGCGGCGCAGGTAGGGGTCGAGGGCGGCGAGGAGGGTGTCCAGGCGGCGTTCGCGGTAGCCGGTGGCGAGGACGACGGCGTCGGTGGTGAGGCGCGAGCGGGTGCCTTGCTGGGTGTGGTCGAGGTGGAGTTCGACTTTGGTGGTGCCGACGCGGCCGGCGGTGCGTACGGAGACGCCGGGGGTGAGGGTGGCGTCGGGCCATCCGCCGTCGAGGGTGCGGCGGTAGAGCTCGTCGTGGATGGCGGCGAGGGTGTCGTGGTCGATGCCCTTGTGGAGCTGCCATTGGCGGGGGACGAGGTCGTCGCGGACGCGTTCGGGGAGGGCGTGGAAGTAGCGGGTGTAGTCGGGGGTGAAGTGTTCGAGGCCGAGTTTGCTGTACTCCATCGGGGCGAAGGCGGGGGTGCGGGCGAGCCAGTGGATGCCTTCGCGGCCGGTGGGGCGGGCGCGGAGCTGGTCGAGGAAGATTTCGGCGCCCGACTGTCCGGCGCCGATGACGGTGATGTGGTCGGCGGCGAGCAGTTGCTCGCGGTGGTCGAGGTAGTCGGCGGAGTGGAAGACGGGGACGGCGGGGGCGTCGGCGAGCGGGCGGAGCGGAACGGGGACGTGGGGGGTGGTGCCGATGCCCAGGACGAGGTTGCGGGCGTAGGTGCGGCCGAGGGCTTCGGCTTCGCCTTCGGTGCCGAGTTGGGTGAAGTCGACTTCGAAGGCCTCGTGTTCGGGGTTCCAGCGCACGGCGTCGATCTGGTGGCCGAAGTGGAGGCTGGGGAGGTTCTCGCTGACCCAGCGGCAGTAGGCGTCGTACTCGGCGCGGTGGATGTGGAAGCGCTCGGCGAAGTAGAAGGGGAAGAGGCGTTCGCGGGTCTTGAGGTAGTTGAGGAAGCTCCAGGGGCTGGCGGGATCGGCGAGGGTGACGAGGTCGGCGAGGAAGGGGACTTGGAGGGTGGCGCCGTCGATGAGCAGGCCGGGGTGCCAGCGGAATGCGGGGCGCTGGTCGTAGAAGGCGGTGCGCAGTTGGGTGAGGGGGTGGGCGAGGGCGGCGAGCGAGAGGTTGAAGGGGCCGATGCCGATGCCGGCGAGGTCGAGGGGTTCGTCGGGGCTCGCGGTGTGGGTGGTGACGGGGGTTTCGGGAGCGGTGCTCATCGGGGGATGTGGCCTTCCACGAGTTTGAGGAGGGTGGTGAGGTCTCCGGTTTGGGTGTGGGGGTTGAGGAGGGTGGCTTTGAGCCAGAGGCCGGTGGGGGTGGTGGCTCGGCCCAGGACGGCTTGTCCGTCGGTGAGGAGGGTGCGGCGGATGGTGGCGAGGGTGGTGTCGTCGGCGTTGGTGGGGCGGAAGAGGACGGTGCTGAGGGTGGGGCGGGAGTGGAGTTCGTAGTGGGGGTGGGCCTCGATGAGGTCGGCGAGGGCCTGGGCGGCGGCGAGGGTGCGGTCGACGAGTTCGCCGAGGCCGTGTCGGCCGAGGGCTTTGAGGGTGACGGCGATTTTGAGGATGTCGGGGCGGCGGGTGGTGCGCAGTGAGCGGCTGAGGAGGTCGGGGAGGCCGGCTTCGGTGTCGTCGTCGGCGTTGAGGTAGTCGGCCTGGTGGGTGAGCGGGGCGAGGGTGGTGGGGTCGGGGACGGCCAGGAGGCCGGCCGCGACGGGTTGCCAGCCGAGTTTGTGCAGGTCGAGGGCGACGGTGTGGGCGCGGGTGAGGCCTTCGAGGGCGGTGTGGTGGGTGTCGCTGAAGAGGAGGGGGCCGCCGTAGGCGGCGTCGATGTGGAAGCGGGCGCCGTGGTGTTCGGCGAGGTCGCCGAGGGCGGGGAGGGGGTCGATGGCACCGGAGTCGGTGGTGCCTGCGGTGGCGGTGAGGAGGACGGGGCCGGTGTGTCCGGTGAGGTTGGCCAGGCAGGTGTGCACGGTGTCGGGGGCGAGGGTGCCGTCGGGGGTGGGGAGGGTGAGGGGTTGTGGGAGGCCGAGGAGCCAGGCGGAGCGGTGGATGGAGTGGTGGGCGTTGGCGCCGCAGACGATCTGGAGGGGGGCGTTGCCGGCGGCGGACTCCCGGGCGAGGAGGAGGCCGAGCTGGTTGGATTCGGTGCCGCCGGTGGTGACCAGGGCGTCGGGGGCGGTGGCCTGGGGGTAGACGAGCCGGGCGAGGGCGCGGCTGGTGAGGGCTTCGAGCGCGGAGGCGGCGGGGGCCTGGTCCCAGGAGTCCATCGAGGGGTTGAGGGCGCCGGCGGCGAGGTCCGCCGCGGTGGCGAGGGCCAGTGGCGGGCAGTGCAGATGGGCGGCGCAGTGGGGGTCGGCGGGGTCGGCGGCGCCGGCGGCGAGGGTGTGGACGAGGGTGCGCAGGGCGGCGTGCGGTCCCGTGCCGTGCTCGGGCAGCAGGGGGTGGCAGGCGTCGTGTACGGCGCGGGCGACGGCGTCGGGGCCGCCGGCCGGGAGGGGGCCGGCGCGGTCCTCGGCGCCGGTGGTGAGGGCGTCGAGGACGGTGTCGAGGAGGGGGCGCAGTGCGCGGGGGCCGTTGGTGCCGCCTGCGAGGGCGGTGCCGGCAGGGGGCACGGACATGGATGCGCTCTTCCGTGAGGGGCGTTCGGGCTGCGCCGCGAAGGCCGTCCGTTCGGACAGTCGTTAGGCGGCCCTAAGTTACTGCCCCGATACGCTGCGCATCCAGCGCTTGCGGTCATACCACCCGAAAGTGGTACGGGTGTACCGCAGTGTTCGGGTGCCGCCGGCTGTCGGTCCGGCGGCACCCGCTGTGCGAGGGGGTGGGGGCTATGCGCCGCTGCCTGCCCCGGCGGCCCGTACCGCCAATGCCCGCCGCAGGTCGTCGAGTTGGTCGATGAGCTTGCGGCGGAGGGCGGGGGTGGGATCGCCGTCGGCGAGGCAGGTCTCGCCGAGGCGGAGGGTGTCCTCCTCGACGACGACGGCGGGGAAGGCGTCACGGCCGGCGGCGGCCGCGAGGGCGGGGCCGCGGGCGGCTGCGAGGGCGGGGACGTCGGTGAAGTAGCGGGCGACGTAGGGGCGGAGCAGGTCGTGGTGCTCGGGTGCCCAGAAGCCGGTGGCGGTGGCGGTGAAGAGGTAGTTGGACAGGAGTGGTTTCCCGCCGGTCTCGTCGGTGGTGAACAGGGCGTCCCAGGCGGCCTGTTTGGCGGCGGGGTCGGGGAGGGCGGCGTGGCAGCGGGCGGCGCCCTCGCGGCCGGTGGCGCTGGGGTCGCGGGTGAGTTCGGCGTCGATGAGCGCGGGGGTGGTGGCGCCGAGGGTGGCGAGCCGGCCGAGGATGCGCCAGCGCAGTTCGGGGTCGAGGTGCGGGCCGCCGGGGACGCTGCCGTCGTCGAGCCAGTCCTGTATGCCTTCGGGGGTGGTGGCGCTGGAGATCAGGGCGCGGACGGCGACCAGCCGCAGCCCGGTGGCGGCGCCGTTCTCGGGGCCTTCGGTGCGGCGGAGTATGTCGCGGCTGAGGGCGGTGAGGGTGGTCAGGGCGGTGTGGCGCTCCTGGGCGGTCAGGTAGCGGTCGGCGATCTGGGTGCGGGCGAAGGCCAGGACGCCCTGGACGATGGCGAGGTCGGTCTCGTGCGGGAGGTGGGCGCGGGCGGCGTCGAGGTAGGCGGTGGGCGGCAGTTCGCCGTCGCGGACCATGTCGCGGGCGGCGTTCCACACGACGGCGCGGGTCAGCGGGTCGGGCAGGCCGGACAGGGCGGCGAGCGCGGTGTCCCAGGAGCGGGGGTCGAGGCGGACCTTGGCGTAGGTGAGGTCCTGGTCGTTGAGCAGGAGCAGGGCGGGGCGGCCGCCGGTGGCGGTGTGGTCGCCGGCGTGTGGCAGGTCCCAGGAGAGCGGGGCGCGCGGCAGGAGGCGGCCGGGGGTGTGCGGGTCGTGGTCGTAGAGGCCGACGGTGAGGTGGTGGGGGCGGGTGCCGTCGGCGCTTCCGGTCTGGTGGACGGCCAGGCTCCAGTGGCCGTCGGCGCCTTCGCGGACTTCGGGGGTGAGGATGTCGACTCCGGTCGTGCGCAGCCAGCGCGCGGCCCAGGCGTGGACGTCGCGGTCGGTGGCGCGGGCGAGGGAGTCGATGAAGTCGGCGAGGGTGGCGTTGCCGAAGCGGTGCCGGGCGAAGTGGTCGTTGATGCCGGTGAGGAAGTCCTTGTTGCCCATCCAGGCGACGAGCTGGCGCAGGGCGGAGGCGCCCTTGGCGTAGGAGATGCCGTCGAAGTTGAGGAGGGCGGAGGCGGTGTCGGGGACGTCCTCGGGGGTGGGGGCCACGGGGTGGGTGGAGGGGCGCTGGTCGGCGTCGTAGCCCCAGCCCTTGCGGGCGACGGCGAAGTCGGTCCAGGTGTCGGTGAAGCGGGTCGCTTCGGCCAGGACCTGGTAGCCCATGTACTCGGCGAAGGACTCGTTGAGCCAGATGTCGTCCCACCACTGGAGGGTGACCAGGTCGCCGAACCACATGTGGGCCATCTCGTGGGAGATGACCATGCCGCGGGTCTGGCGCTCGGTGTCGGTGACGGCGGAGCGGAAGACGAACTCGTCGCGGAAGGTGACCAGGCCCGGGTTCTCCATGGCGCCGGCGTTGAATTCGGGGACGAAGGCCTGGTCGTAGGAGTCGAAGGGGTAGGGCTCCTCGAAGATCTCGTGGTAGCGGTCGAAGCAGCGGCGGGTGAGGTCGAGGAGTTCCTCGGCGTCGGCGTCCAGGTGGGGCGCGAGGGAGCGGCGGCAGTGGATGCCGAAGGGCAGTCCGGCGTGTTCGGTGCGTACGGAGTGCCAGGGGCCGGCGGCGACGGCGACGAGGTAGGTGGAGATCAGCGGGGTGGGGGCGGCCTTCCAGCGGCCCTGGCCGAGGTGTTCGGTGATGCCGTTGGCGAGGACGCTCCAGCCTTCGGGGGCGGTGACGGTCAGCTCGAAGACGGCTTTGAGGTCCGGCTGGTCGAAGGCGGCGAAGACGCGCTGGACGTCGTCCATGAACAGCTGGGTGTAGACGTAGGCTTCGCCGTCGGCGGGGTCGGTGAAGCGGTGCATGCCCTCGCCGGTGCGGGAGTAGCGCATGGTGGCGTCCAGGCGCAGTTCGTGGTCCCCGGGGGCCAGGCCGGGGAGCGGGAGGCGGTTGTCCTCGAGCGTCCTGGGGTCGAGCGGGTGGCCGTCGAGGGTGGCGGAGCGCAGCTCGGCGGGCTTGAGCTCGACGAAGGTGTCGCCGGCCGCTCGCGCGGTGAAGTGGATCACCGTACGGGAGCCGAACCGCTCCTCACCGTGGGTGAGGTCGAGTTCGACGGCGTAGCGGTGGACGTCGATGAGTCGGGCTCGGGTCTGCGCCTCGTCGCGCTGCAGTGCGGGCATGGGGACATGCTGCCGTACGGCCGGTGGGCGGTGCACGGGGGTTTGGCGGGCTCTGGGCGGGGCTGAAGTGGTCGCGTCGCGCTCGCCGGGGGGATCGCTTCTCCCGCCGCGGGGGCTTGCGGCGTGTGCGCCGCGGGGGCTCGCGCCGTGCCCGCCGCGGGGGTTCGCGGGGTGCGTCGGTGCCGCGGGGCCGGAGGGGCCGCACGGGGTCCGTCCTCGGCGCGGGCGTCTCTGGTACGTAGATCGGGCACCCCGGCGTTCGCTCCGGTCCTGCGGGCGGACCCCCGTACGTCCCCTCCGGCCTGCGTGTGTCCCGTCTGCGGCCCGGTGGCACCGTCCGAAACCACCCGCACGTAGCCGCAGCCATCCCTTCGGCGGTCGTGGTGACCGTCATCGGTACGGTGGGTCGGACGCCCACGTGGACGGGCGGAGGGGATGCCCCGTGCCCCGCCCGCAGGACCGGAGCGGACGCCGGGGCGACTTCCGCACGTACCAGAGGCGCCCGCGCCGAGGACGGGGTACGGGGTGTCCCCTCCGGCCCCCGCACGACGGAGCGAGCGCGCACCGGGCCGACGGTCACCCCGGGCTCAGCGCACCAGCGGCGGATCGTCGGGGTCGGGGATCTGTGTGGACCAGCCGCCGGGGACGGAGCGGACCTGGCGGTCGCGGAAGCGGACCGGGGCGGTGCCGACGCGGCGGGTGAACAGGCGGCTGAAGTAGGCGGGGTCGTCGTAGCCGATCCGGCGGGCCACCGCGGCGATGGGGAGGTCGGTGCCGATGAGGAGCTCCTTGGCCCGGCCGAGCCGGATGCCGAGGAGGTAGTCCTTGGGGCTGCAGCCGGCGCCGCGCCGTACGGCGGTGCGCAGTTCGGCGGGGGTCATGCCGTGCCGGGCGGCGTGCTCGGCGACGGTGAGCGGCAGGAAGGCGTCCCGGGCCAGGGCGGCCAGGACGGGGTCGCCGTCGGCGTCGGTGTCGGCGCGGGCGCGGCGCAGGGCGACCAGGAGTTCGTGGACGGCGGCGGCGGTCTCCACCTCCAGCAGGGGGTTGCCGCGGCGCGCCGCGCGGGCGATGCGGCCGACCGCGGTGCGGGCCGGGCCGGTGTCGGCGAGCGGTACGAGGGGCCGGTCCGGCTCGATGTAGCCGAGTTCGGTGTAGGTCGCGGCGGCCGGTCCGGTGAAGTCGACGAAGCTCTCGTCCCAGCCGGTTTCGGCGTCGGCCCCGTAGTGGTGCGGTACGCCGGGGATGAGCCACAGCAGGGCGGGGGCGGTGACCGGCCGGCGGTGGCCGTCGGGGGCGGTGTACCAGCCGCGGCCGGCGCTGATGACGAGGGCGACGTGGTGGTCGAGGGTACGCGGGCCGACCGTGGGCAGGGTGCCGTGCTGCAGGCCGACGCCCAGGCACACCAGGCCGAGCCGGTGGTGGGCCGGGCTCGGGGTGAAGTACCGCATCCAGGTGTGGTACATGCCCGGACCTCCCGTCGTCTGGCACCTCTGCCGTGGTGGCGGAGTCCGTCGCCGCGCCGCCGCCGTGCCCTCGCGGCGGGGCCGTCGTGCCGCTCCGTCGAACCGTCCAACGAGGGCCGATCTTTGTCCATGGACCGCCGCGCCGCCAGGGGGTGAGGCTGACCGGAGACGCGGCAGGACGACACAGGGGCGGGTGACGTGGCGCAATTCGCGGTGGGTGAGCGGGACTTCACGCTGGACGGACGGCCGGTGCGGCTGCTGTCCGGGGCGTTGCACTACTTCCGGGTGCACGAGGGGCAGTGGGGCCATCGGCTGGCGATGCTGAGGGCGATGGGCCTGAACTGCGTGGAGACGTATGTGCCGTGGAACCTGCACGAGCCGCGGCCCGGTGAGTTCGCCGACCCCGAGGCGCTGGGCCGGTTCCTGGACGCGGCGCGGGCGGCGGGGCTGTGGGCGATCGTCCGCCCGGGGCCGTATATCTGCGCGGAGTGGGAGAACGGCGGGCTGCCGCACTGGCTGACCGGGCCGCTGGGCCGGCGGGTGCGGACGCGGGACGCGGAGTTTCTGCGGGCCGTGGACGCCTGGTTCGCACGGCTGCTGCCGCAGGTCGTGGCGCGGCAGTGCACGGCGGCTCCGGGGGACGGCGGTCCGGGCGGTGGTCCGGTGGTCATGGTGCAGGTGGAGAACGAGTACGGCTCCTACGGCAGCGACGCCCGCTATCTGGCGCACCTCGTGGAGCGGCTGCGTGCGCTGGGGGTGCGGGTGCCGCTGTTCACCTCGGACGGGCCCGAGGAGCACATGCTCAGCGGCGGGTCGGTGCCCGGTGTGCTCGCCACCGTCAACTTCGGTTCGGGGGCGCGGGAGGCGTTCGCGGCGCTGCGGCGCCGTCAGCCGGACGGGCCGCTGATGTGCATGGAGTTCTGGTGCGGGTGGTTCGCGCACTGGGGGCGGGCGGAGGTCCCGCGCTCCCCCGAGGACGCGGCGGCGGCGCTGCGCGAGGTGCTGGAGTGCGGCGCCTCGGTCAACATCTACATGGCGCACGGCGGTACCAGCTTCGGCGGGTGGGCGGGGGCCAACCGCGCGGGTGAGCTGCACGACGGGGAGCTGCGGGCGACCGTCACGTCGTACGACTACGGGGCGCCGGTCGATGAACGGGGGCGTCCGACGGAGAAGTTCTGGCGCTTTCGGGAGGTGCTCGCCCAGTGGGCGGACGGGCCGCTGCCCGAGGTGCCCAAGTCGCCGCCGGGGCTGGCGGCTGCGGCGGCGGTGGTGGTGGAGCAGTGGGCGCCGGCCGGGGAGGTGATGGCGGCGCTGGGCGACGACGAGGTCGACGGGGCGGTCCCGGCGACGTTCGAGGAGCTGGGTGTGGACCGGGGGCTGGTCCGCTACCGGGTGGCGGTACCGGGGCCGCGGGGCCGCTGTCCGCTGCGGGTGAGCGGGCTGCGGGACCGGGCGGTGGTGTACGTCGACGGGGAGCGCCGGGCGGTGGTGGACACCGAGGACGCCGTGGTCGGGGAGGTGGCGGGGCCGGCGTCGGTGGAGCTGTGGGTGGCGTCGCTGGGGCGGGTCAATTACGGGCCGCGGCTGGCCGAGTCGAAGGGGATCGTGGGCGGGGTGCTGCACGAGCGGCAGTATCTGCACGGCGTACGGTCGCGGGGGCTGCGGCTGGACGCGCTGGAGGAGGCCGGGGCGACGGCGAGGGTCCCGTTCCGGGGCGTGGCGGGGGCCGGCGGGGCCCCTGGGCTGTACCGGGGGACGGTGACGGTGGCCGGGCGGGCCGGGGACGCCGATCTGGTGCTGCCGGGCTGGAGCCACGGGGTCGCCTGGATCAACGGGTTCTGCCTGGGCCGCTACCGTTCCGTGGGGCCGCAGCGCGCCCTGTTCGTGCCGGGCCCGGTGCTGCGCGAGGGCCGCAACGAGCTGCTGCTGTGGGAGTGGGAGGGCGCCCCGGCCCTCGTGGGGGAAGGGGCGGGGGCGCCCGGTCTGGGGCCCTGCGCGGCGCAGGGCTGAGGGGGTCGTGGGGGCGCACCGACCCGCCCCCACGACCGGCTGCGCTACACCTCGCGCACCTCGAACGTGTCGAGGACGAACTCCGCCGTCCCGTCGTCACCGGTCTTGCGCAGTCCGACCCAGGCCTCGCCGCGGTCGGGGGCGGTGAACTCGTAGGTGTGGGTGGTGGGTCGGGTGGCGACGGGCAGGGGGCTGCGGGTCAGTTCGCGGGGTGCGGGCTCGTCGACGGCGGTGATCCAGGCGTACTGGCCGGCGGTCTGGTTCTCGTAGCGGAAGGTGACGCGGTAGCGGCGGCCGGCGGTGAAGCGGACGGTGTGCGGGACGGTCCGGTAGACCAGGCCGGTGTTCTCGCCGCGCGACTTGAGCGACTGGCTGCCGTCGATGACGTCGTCGACCGCCTTGCCGTTCCAGCCGCGCTGGGTGAACGGGGCGTGTCGCTGGGCGATATGGGTGCGGGGGTCGGTGCTGCCGCCCGCGTCGCCCTTGACGAAGACTCCCCAGCCCTGGGGGACGTGCTCGAAGTCCTCGTGGACCAGGGTGCCTTTCTTGGCGGTGGGTTCGGCGGGGACGACGCGGACGTTGTCGAACCGGACCCGGGCCCGGCCCGCCGCGGCGGTGAGGGCGAGGGTGACCGGGCCGCCGCCCTCGGGGACGGTGAAGCGGGTGAAGAGGCGCTGGAAGCGGGTGCCGGACTTGCGGTCGGCCGCCACGTAGTTGCCGGCGGTGGAGGTGTCGGTCCAGTTGGTGGCGGTGACGCCGTCGGCGGTGCGGACCTCCAGGGCGGCCCGCCGCCGCTCGCCCGGCTTCGCGCCGACCTCGATCTGCACGGACGCGGCGTAGGTGCCGGGGGCGAGCCGGGTGAGTTTCTGGGCGACGGTGGCGGCGCCGCCCGCGTCGACGACCAGCTCGTAGTCGCCCAGGTCGCTGCGTCGTACGGAGGCCGGGCCGGTGGTCTGCCAGGCGTCGAGGGTGCCGGAGTGGAAGCCGGGGTCGGTCAGCGCGGTGCCCTCGCCCCAGCCGGGGCCGCCCTGGTCGGGGGCCCGGTCGCGGTAGAGGACGTAGGCGACGCCGGGCTGCGCGGTGAGGGTGATCCGGCCGCCGGTGACGGGGATCGGGGTCTCCTGGGTGCGGCCCTGGTCGGTGAGCCGGTAGGCGTACACGGTGGCGGCCGACGACCAGCCGCGGGGCAGGGTCCAACTGGTGCTGCCGCCGCGGGGGTTGTAGTGGTAGAGCTTGCCGGGGTCGGTGGCGCGGCGGGGTTCCCAGGGCAGCAGGTAGGTGCCGCCGTCGTAGACCGGGCGGCCGTCGGTGGTGATCGTGCGGGTGCCTCCGGCGTCGCTGACCGAGGTCCGGGTGGGGCCCTCGAAGGTGATCTCGTGTGCTTCCCAGGTCTTGATGGGGTACGCCTGGAGGTACTTGGCGGGCAGTGCCTCGGTCCAGATGATCGTGTGGAAGGCGTGCCAGTCGGTCTTGCCGACCCAGCCCTCGAAGTTGCCCATCCGGCCGTTGCCCAGCAGCGTGGGCCACTTGTCGGCGAAGACGTCCTTGTGGTGGTTGCGCAGGAAGCGGATCAGCTGGGAGTTGATGCCGCGGGAGGTGTCGGGGCCGTAGTCGGTCTCGGTGGCCCAGTGCGACCACAGGGCGGAGCGTTCCAGGCCGTGGCCCCATTCGGTGGTGACGTGCCAGCCCTGGTCGCGCAGATGGCGCTGGAGGCGGTCGGAGTTCCAGCCGGATTCGCGGAAGACGTCGATGTAGAGGGTGTTGAGGGCCGGATCGGTCTCCTGGCGCAGTTGTGCGAAGCGTCGGGCGATGTCGCCGGAGACCAGGTCGCGGCGGGCGTCGATGCGGTAGGACTGGTCGAGCCAGTCCCACTGCTTGTCGTCCTTGTCGACCAGCGTCTCGGAGAAGGCGTGCGCGACGGGGTAGGACTCGGTGGCGTTGACGTGCACCGCGAAGTCGCTGTTCCACTTCTTGCCGGCGCGGACCAGGGCGTTGAGGCCGGCGAGGCCACCGGCCCGCTCGTTGTAGTTGCCGCCGTAGTCGGGGTGCGCGGAGTCGTGGCCTTCGGACTGGTAGCCCTTGAGGAGGGTGAACTGCCGCAGTCCGTCGGTGGCCAGCGCGATCCGTTTGACGTTGTCGAGGGTGGCGAGGAACGGGTTGGTGGCCTGGCTGGCGAAGTTGAACGGGATGTGTGCGACGACCCGTAGGTGCTGTTCGTCGGCGCCCAGCGGCATGACCATGATGTCGCGCAGCGCGATGGCGGCGTCCTGCCAGTCGGTGCGGCCGTCGCCGTTGCGGTCGCGGGTGACGATGACGGTGGCCTGCGGCAGCGGGTCGGTGGCGGCCAGCGGCGCTTCGGCCGCCCGGTGGGTCCACTGGCCGGGGACCAGTTGTGCCTTGACGAAGCCGTCGCCCTTGAGGGTCTGCCGCGTCAGCCGGCCGTTCTCCCAGGTGGTGGCGCCGGTGGGGGTGTCGTGGACGGTGTTGGTCTCGACGGCGGCGGCCAGCTGGTCGGTGGCGACGACGGCGTAGGCGCATCCGGTGGGTGCGGCCTCGGCGGGGGTGGTGTCGGAGACCTTGATCAGGGTGTCGCCGCTCTTGGCCTTGTCCAGGGCGATGCGGGCGGCCAGCAGGGCGGCTCCGGGCTGGTCGCTGCGGACGCTGAGCAGGGCGAGGCCGGGGATCTCCAGGGTGCCGACGCGCAGCGCGGGGGTGTCGGTGATCTCGGTGACGCGCCAGGTGGTCCGCCACCCCTGGACGGCGATCTCGACGGTGATCTCGGTGCCGCCGTCGAAGGTGAGGGTGTAGGTGGCGCGGTCGGCGCGGGCCCGGTGGGTGACGTGGGGGGTGCGGGCGGTGCCGTCGACGAGGACCTGGGTGACCGCGGTCTCCTGGCCGTGCAGCACGGCGCCGGTGCCGCGGTCGGTGTAGGAGACGATGCGCGGGAAGGCGGTGTCGACCCGGACCTCCAGCGCGTCGGACCGCAGCACCCGCTCCCCCGGGCGCGGTGCGGCCGCGGCGGGGGACGCGCCGAGCGGCAGTGCACCGGCGACCGAGGCGAGCGCGGTGGCGGCGACGAGCTTTCTGCGGCTGGGCCCGCGCGGGGCACCTGTCTGTGGGTTCACGCGCGCTGTCCTCCCCTTCGGGCGTGCACTGGCTGTCGGCGGACAGCGTGCTGCCGGGGCGGGGGGTGCGCCTATGGACAAAGGAGGGGCAGGTGTTGGACAGATGTCGCCGGCGGGGTCAGGCGGGCCGGTCGCCGTCCAGGGGCAGTGCGGCGATCAGCTCCCAGCCGCCCTCCGCGGCGGGGCCCGCGGCGAGCCGGCCGCCCATCGCCTCGGCCCGTTCGGTCAGTCCGGCCAGCCCGAAGCCTCCGCCGCGGGCCTGTTCGCAGAGCCGGGCCGGGGCGCCGCCGTCGTTGGCGACGCGCAGTTCCACGCCGCCGGCGACGGGCCGCAGCCCGATCCGTACCGCCGTGGCGTCCGCCGCGTGCTTGCGGACGTTGGTCAGTGCCTCGCGCACGATGCGGTAGACCGCCGCGGCCACGTCGGCGGGCAGCGCGTCGGCGGCGCGCCGGTCCACGCGGAGCACGACCGGCGGGCCGGTGCGGGCGAAGGCGTCGGTCAGCGCGCGGACCTCGGCGAACCCGGCGACGGGCTGGGTCTGCGCGCCGGGCTCGCGCAGCACCCGCACCAGCCGGCGCATCGCGCCCAGCGCCTCGCCGCCGGAGGTCTCGATCCGTTCGAAGGTGGCGCTCGCCCGCGCCCCGTCGAGGGCGGTGAAGCGGGCGGCGCGGGCCTGGACGACGATGCCGGTGACGTGGTGGGCGACCAGGTCGTGCAGCTCCCGGGCCAGTTCCAGGCGCTCGGCGGCCCGTACGGCCGCCAGGTCGCGCAGCCGCTGGGCGTCCTGCAGGCGCAGGATCATCGAGTAGGCGGCGACGACCACGGTGAGCACGCCGTAGACGACGGTGAAGACGCCCAGCCGGATGTCGCGCATCGGGGCGAGGACGCAGGACAGTCCGAGCATCGGGCCGAGGAGGGCGGCGGTGCGGCCGGGGGCGCGGTGGACCACGGCGGTCAGCAGGACCAGCAGCGCGATCCCCTCCCCCAGGCCCCACACCTTCAGGGCGTGCTGCCCGGCGATCAGCACCGCCGAGGCGGTCAGCGAGACGGCGGCCGCCGTCCAGGCCCGTACGGTCGCCGGGATGCGGGCGAACGGCACCGCGCACAGGCAGACGACGACGGCGGTGGCCACGACGATGGCGTGCGGGCGGGTGGGCTGGCGGGCCAGCACCAAGGTCTCCACACCCACCAGGAACAGCAGTACCGCCGCCAGGGCGGCCTTGGCGGCGACGGCGCGCCCGGGGTGGCTGCGGGCCCACCCCGACATCGGGCTCATCTGCTTCTCCCGCGGTGCTCGCTCATGTGCTCCCCGCGGCCAGCCCGCTCTCCCAGGCCCACGCGGCGATCTCCACGCGGTTGCGGGCGGCCAGCTTGGTCTGCACATGCGCCAGGTGGGATTTGACCGTGGACAGCGAGACATACAGCCGGTCGGCGATCTCGGCGTTGGTCCGGCCGCGCGCCAGTTCCCGTACGACGTCCACTTCGCGCCCGGTGAGCGGTTCGGCGGGGGTGCGGGCCGGCGCGCCGCGGCCGGTGGCGGGGGCCAGCTCGCGCAGCAGTCGGACGGTGATCGCGGGCGAGACCAGGGAGTCGCCGACGGCGGCGGCCCGTACGGCCTCCACGAGCAGGGCGGGGCTGGCGTCCTTGAGCAGGAAGCCGGACGCACCGCCGTGCAGCGCGGTGTGCACGTAGGCGTCCAGGTCGAAGGTGGTGACGATGACGATCCGGGGCCGCCCGCCGTACTCGGGGTGGGCGGCGGCGCGCTCGGTCAGCCGGCGGGTGACCTCCAGGCCGTCGGTCCCGGGCATCCGGATGTCCAGCAGCAGCACGTCGGGGCGCAGCCGGTCGACGGCTTCGAGGGCGGCCTCGCCGTCGACGACGTCGTCGAGGACCTCGATGTCGTCCCGGCTCTCCAGGATCATCCGGAACCCGGTGCGGACCATCTCCTGGTCGTCCGCGACGACCACGCTGATCGGCATCGCTCGCCTTCTCCTTCCCTCCTCGGTGGCCTAGGGGGTGACCGCCCCCGACCCATCGGACGGTCCCTGGCCCAGGGCGGTGCGGGCGGGGGCGTCGGCGGTCGACTCCGACTCGACGGGGCCGTCGTGGTGGCAGCCCAGCAGGACGTAGGCCAGGGCCGCGGCGCAGGCGGCGAGGAGCAGGACGGCGGCGACCGTCACGCGGTGGTCGCGGTCGCGCGCCGGGGGCCGGGTGCGGGGCTCGGTGGACATGCCGTCCACGCTAGGGAGGGGCACGCGGGTGCGGCCATGGGCCCTAGGGCCGTCGCCGGCGCCACAGGGCCCGGCCGCAGGAGTGAGTTTGGTCCCCGGCGCGGGCGGACCAACGTCCCGTGGGCGGGGGACCGAGGTCCCGGACCCGGGGGCCGGTGCGCGGACACGGCGACGGCCCGGGGAGCCGCTGCTCCCCGGGCCGTGGTGTGCGTGGGTGGTGCGGTCAGCCGCCCAGCTCGCCCGCGGCCTTCTTGATGTCCGCGGCGAAGGTGCTCACCTCGCTGTAGACACCGGGCTTGCCGGGCCGTGCGCAGCCCTCGCCCCAGGAGACGATGCCGACCTGGAGCCACTCGCCGGCGTCGTCCTTGCGGAACATCGGGCCGCCGGAGTCGCCCTGGCAGGTGTCGACGCCGCCGGTGTCCAGCTTGCCGGCGCAGATCTCGTCGCCGGGCGTGAGCTGGTCGCCGTAGGCCTTCTGGCAGGTGGCGTCGTCCACGAACGGCACGGTCGCCTTGAGGAGGTAGCGCTGCTGGTCGCCGCCCTCCTTGTCGGCGCCCCAGCCGGCGATCTCGAAGTCGCCGTTGTTGAGCTTGTCGTCCTCGGCGATCTTCAGGGTCGGCTGGTCGATCGGCTTGGCGAGCTTGATCAGCGCCCAGTCCTTGCCCTTGCCGTTGTAGCCGGGGGCCTGGAGGACCTTGGTGGAGTTCACCTTGACGGCGCTGGAGTCCTCCAGGTCGACGACACCCGCGGTGGCGGTGATGGAGGTGTTGTCGCCGCTGCCGTCGACGCAGTGCGCCGCGGTGAGCACGATGTCCTTGGCGTAGAGTGCGCCGCCGCAGCCCATCGACAGCCGGACCATGAAGGGGTATTCACCCTGTTCGGCCTTGGTGCCGCCGACGACCTTGGTGTGGGACCCGGACGGGTCGGGGGCGGGGGCCGCGGAGGCCGAGCCGGGCTGGAGGCTGAAGGCGGCCAGGGCGATCGCGCCGACGGCGGTGGTTCTCTTGAGGAGCTTCCGGTAGCTGCGCAACGGGCTTCCTTTCGTGGGGGGTTGCACGTCGCTGACGAGCCCATGCCAACACCGGAGCCGGAACGTACCCGCCGAAAAAGTGCGTGGAGGACGGCGGCACGCCGTAAGGCGTCCGGACCCAGTGGGGGATGAGTCCGTGAAGCGCCCTTGGATTATGTGGAGTGGGCGATCAGGGTGACAAGGGTGCGCATCCAGCCAACTCCCTTACTACCCACGCCCCGTACGGTCCATACCGGACGAACCGGGACAGTCGTAGAGTGGGCCGGGTGACCACGGGTGGCAGCGGCATCGAGCACGGATTCCCTCATCTCGACACGGTGCGCGCGGCCGTCCACGCCGTGTTCAAACGCCTGTCGTACGACACGGTGAGCACCTTCGCCACCAGCGTGCTTCCGGTCGACGTCGCCTTCGACGACACCGAGGACCTGTACCTGGGCGCGCAGCGCGTCGCACACGCCCTGGTGCGGCAGCTGCGGCTGCCGGACGCGCGGATGGTGGTCGGCTTCCGCGAGATGGAACACGCCGCGAACGTCGAACTCACCGCGGGTCCCGAGTACTTCATCGAGCTCAACGACCGCTTCAAGAAGCACCGCAGGGACATCGGCGCCGCGCTGGCCCATGAGGTGATGCATGTCTACCTGCACCGCCTGGACCTGTCGTTCCCCGGCACCCGCGACAACGAGATCCTCACCGACACCGCGGCCGCCTACCTCGGCACCGGCTGGCTGCTGCTGGACGCCTACCGCGAGCACGGCCCCCTCTCGCAGAAGCTCGGCTATCTGACGCCGGAGGAGTTCGGCTATGTCCTCGCCAAACGGGCGGAGTTCTTCGGTGAGGACCCGGCGCCGTGGTTCACCAGCCCGCAGGCCTGCGACGCGTATGCGGCGGGCGCGGCGCGGGCCCGCCGGGACGCGCGCCGGCCGCCGCTCGCCGGCGCCGGATGGGCCGCCCGGCTCCGCTACGCCAAGGACCGCCGGGCGGCGCAGGATCCGCGGCGGGCCGGCCGCCCGCCGGGCCCGGACGACGGCTACGCCTTCGAGGGGCCGACGCCGCTGCGGGTGTCGTTCCGCTGCCCGGTGTGCGAGCAGCGGATCCGGGTCCCGGTGCGCGGACGGCTCCAGGCGCGCTGCGGACTGTGCAAGTCCCTGCTGGACTGCGACACCTGAGCGGGCGCCGGCCCGTGGTGGGCCTGCGGGTCAGCGTCCGGGCAGGTGCCGGGCGAAGAACGACCGTATGTGGTGGCGCACCAGGGGCACCGAGACGGCCGGGTCGATCGCGCCGACCAGCCTGATGCGGTCCTCGGGCGGCATCAGTCCGGCTGCCTGCAACTGGGGCGCCAGCGCGGCGTAGTCGGTGAACACCGCGTGCGCGGCGTGGTCGATCTGCCGCCGGCGGGTGTGTCCGCGCGGGTGGGCGAGCATCGCCGCCCAGGAACGCGCCATCTCCGCGCGGCCGGGGAAGCCGTCGGTTCCCAGCAGGAGCAGCGGACGGTCCACCCCGTGACGGGCGACCGGAAACAGCTCCCCCTCCCGGCCGGGACCGGGCGCCGGGTGGTCGAGATGGCCCTCCAGGTTGACCGCCGCGTCGATGCGGCGGTCCTCGTACATCGCCTCGGTCACGGCGGTGCCGCCGGCCGAGTGGCCGTAGGCGCCCACCCGCCGCAGATCCAGCGCCCGGCCGAGGTCCGGCGGCAGCGGGCGGCCGGCCGCGTCGGGGTTGCCGCCGGCCGCCAGGACCTCCAACTGGTCCAGCACGAAGCGGAGGTCCGCGATCCGGGTGCCGATCGCGGTGCGGAAGATCTCCGGAGAGGTCCGGGGATCGCCCCGGAAGACGGTCGGGCGGACCCGCTCGCGGCCCGCCCTCGCGGCGGGGAAGGCGACCTCACCGGCGTCGCCGGGGTGATCGACGGCCACCACCACACTGCCGTGGCTGGCCAGTTCCTCGGCGACCCCGGTGCCCAGGGTGCGCGGATCACCGCCTCCCGGGCTGTAGAGCAGCACCGGGCGCCGTACGGCCTGGGCGGGCGCGCCGGTGTGCGCGTGCGTCATGGTGGCCGCCCAGTCCACACCGGACCTGGGGAGGTGGTGGATCTCGGCGTCGATCCGCGCGAACAGCGCCGCGGCGTCGGCGGTCATCTGCGGTGCGACCGGGTGGCCGTGGACGGCGCGGGCCGGATACCACACCGTGGCCATCACCTCCCGTACGGCGAGGGCGGGTTCCCACGGGTCGCGCCGGGCGGGGTCGGCCAGATACAGCGTGGTGTGGCCGATGCGGTGCGGACCGGTCGGCGCGGGCAGCCGCAGGGTGCGGCCGCCGGTGGGCGGCGCCGGTGCGGGCCGTGCCGGTGCGCGGCCGCCACCGGTGAGCAGCAGCGCGGCGGCCAGTGCGGCCGAGGTGGTCACGGTCCGCCGGGTCACCACGCCGGCGCCATGAGTGAATGAGGAGGACATGACCTGAATGCTGGCGTCCGGCCGTGGCACGGGCGAACGTTGAGGGCCAGGCCGAAACGATGGCGCGGTGCCGCGGAGGAGAGCATTGATCCGGATCCATTTCACGGCCGCCGACTTCGCCCGGGTCCGCATCGCGCCCCGGCCGGCCCCGCTGCAGGAGCTGAACGTGGCCCTGCTGCGGATGTGCCGACCCGACGACGCGGTGCTCTTCGGCCGCTGGCGGCAACGGCTGCTCCGGTCGCTGCCGGCCGCCGCCGAGCCCCTGGCGGACCTGGTCCCCGCCGGCGAAGCCCCCCGGTTCCTCGATGTGTTCAGCGACAGCCTGGCCGAGGGGCTGGAGTCGGTGCGGGCCGGCCATCCGGAAGGGGTCCGCGCCGAGATCGAGCGGGTCTACGCCCGGCACCCGGCCCCGGCTCCGCCGTGGATCCGCGCTCTGCACCGGGGCGACGCCGAGGCCTTCCAGCTCCTGCGCCGCGCACAGCGCGCGGCCTTCGAAACGGCCGTGCGCCCCGTGTGGCCGGTGGTGCAGGACCTGCACCGGGCGGAGTTCACCCGTTACGCGCTGACGGTGGCCGAGCACGGTGTCGGTGCCGCGCTCGACCGGCTCGTGCCCAGCGGCCGACTTGGCGGGGACGTCTGGGAGTTCACGGCGCCCGGGGAGGCGGACCGCACGCTGGGCGGGCGCGGCCTGGTGCTCCAGCCCACGTTCCACTGGAGTGGCCCGCCCCTGATCGCCGACCTGCCCGGCCACCCCCTGTACCTGACCTACCCGGCTGGCCCGGGCCTGCCGCTCACCCCGGCCGGGGCGGACGGCACGGCCGAGGCGCTGGCCGAGGTGCTGGGACGCACCCGCCTGGAGATCCTGCTGCTGCTCGCGGCGGAGCACTCCACCACCGGGCTCGCCCGGCGCCTGGGCGTCAGCAACTCCACCGCCTCCGCCCACACCGCCGCGCTGCGCGGCGCGGGCCTGGTCACCACGGTCCGCGCGGGCCGGTCCGTACTGCACCGGCGCACCGCACTGGGAACGCTGCTGGTCCGGCGGCACGGCGCGGAACGAAGCAAGTCCGGTGGCCATGACGCATCGGACGGGCCATGAGGGCCTCCCCTACACCCACCCCTCCAGCCCCGCCAGGAAGCCGTCGAAGTCGTCGCGGTGGATGGTGTGGCCGGCGCCGGGCACCGTACGGACCTCGAAGCCCCGGTCGGTCAGGTCGGCGGCGGCCGCCGCGGCGTCCGGGAAGAGGAAGCCCTCCCCCGCGATCTGGACCAGCGAGGGGACGAACGGCTTCTCGGGCGTCCGGTCCTGGAACCGCTCGGCGGACAGCGCCAGCGCGGTCTGGGTGTCCCAGTCCGCGACCGTGGCGAGTTCGATGTCGACGTCGATGTCGTCCCAGCGCGGGTTGAAGCTCCGCACCATCGTGCGATGGGCGGTCTTGAAGGTGGCGAACACGGCCGGGTCGACGGGCTGTTCGAGCCTGTCGAGCGACCATGCCGGTTCGCTGTAGACCGCGCGTCGCGGCTGCAGCCGCTCCACCGCCAGGGAGAGCGCCAGGCCGCCCAGGGAGTGCCCGATGGCGACTTCGGGGGCGGCCGGCAGGGTCTCTACCAGGTCGTCGGCGTACCACTCGGCGCCGTATTCGCCGCGCGGGCTGCGGCCGTGGCCGCGCAGGTCGACGGCGATGACGCGGTAGCCCCGCTCGGCGAGCGCCGGGCCGACCCGGTGCCAGGTGCGGTGGTCGGACATCATTCCGTGGACCAGCACCGCGATCCGTTCGCCGGCGCCCCATTCATGGGTGTGCAGCTGCATGCCCGTGCCCTCTCTCCCGCAGGTCCGCTCCGGTCTCCCGGTGGTTGCGGGCCCGGAGTTCCCCGGGCCCGGACCGCACCCGCCGACGTTACACGTGTCAGTAGCCGTACGGAATGTGCCGCGCGCCGGTCCGCCGGGCAAATCCCCTGTGCGAGGATGCGCAGCAGCATGACTGACCCAGTCGGCCCACGGGCCAACCCAACGCCCCCGACCAGCGCGGCCGTTGCCCGGCGCGCCGGGGTTTCCCGCGCGACGGTCTCGTACGTCCTGAACGGGCAGGCCGCCGGGCGGGTCGGCGAGCGCACCCAGGCGAGGGTGCGGGCGGCCGCCGAGGAGCTGGGGTACGTACCGCACGCCGCGGCCCGGAGTCTGCGGGCCGGCCGGGGCAGCATCGTGCTGCTGGCGGCGCACGCCGACACGGTGCCGGTCTTCGGCCCGCTCTTCACCCGGTTCCTGGCCGGCTTCCAGACCGCGCTGCACCGCCTCGGCTACACCGGCGTGCTGCACGGCGCGCCCGCCGCCTCCCCCGTGGCGGCCGCCCGCGCCTGGGCCGAACTGCGGCCGGCCGCCGTACTGACGCTGCACGGCCCGCCGCTGGACGCGGCCGCCGTCGAGCTGCTGCACCGCTCCGGTACGGCCGCGGTCCTCACCCACGGGCCGGCGGCGCCCCCCGGCGCCCACACCCTCCTGCTCGACCAGCGGGAGGCCGGCCTGCGGGCGGGTGAGCATCTGCTGGCCGGCGGCCGGCGCCGGATCGGGGTGGTGCGGCCCGCCGAGCCGGGGCTCGCCGCCTTCGCGGAGCCCCGGCTGGCCGGTGTACGGACCGCGGCCGCCGCCCACCCCGGCGCCCAGGTGCGGCCGCTGGACCTCGCGCTCACCGAGGAGTCCGCGGCGCGGCTCGCCGCCGACTGGCCGCGGTGGGGCCTGGACGCGGTGTTCGCCTACAACGACGAGTACGCGATGCTGCTGATGCGTGCCCTCCAGGACGCCGGCCACACGATCGGTGCCGGCTCCCCCGACCACATCGCGGTGGTCGGCGCGGACGATCTGCTGCTGGCCCGGCTGCTGCGCCCCCGGCTGACCAGCGTCCGCGCCGAGATCACCGCACCGGACCGGATCGCGGAACTGGTCGACGCCCTCATCCGCGCCCCCGGCACCGCGCCCACGACCCACCGGCTGGGCACCTTCCACGTCCAGGTCCGCGACTCCGGCTGAGCCGCCCGGGCAGCCGAGCAGGGCGCGCGGGTCACCGCCAGTCCGCCTCCGGCCGCGCCGCCGCGAGCACCTCCCGGGCGCCGGTGCGGATCGGCTCGCCGTGCGCCACGCAGACCGTGTCGACGTCGTCGAGGGCGGCCAGCCGCCGGAAGGACGCGACGGCCTCCTCGCGTGCGACGTTGAACGGGCCGAGGACCGCACGGCCGCCGTCGGGGCCGGTGCCGACGACGTCGCCGGGGAACAGCAGTCTGCTCCCGGGCAGGTGCAGCGCGATCCCGCCCGGCGTGTGGCCGGGGACATGGAGCACCCGGACCGGCTCCGGCCAGCCGTCGAGAGTGTCGCCGTCGTGCAGTTCGACATCGACCTCGGTATGGCGCAGCGGCGGGACCCCGGCGGCCGCGAGGCCCGCCATGACGCCTTCGTGCAGCGTGAGTTCGGCGGCGGAGAGGGTGGGCGCGGGCTCCGGGGCGGCCCCGCGGATGCAGGGGGCGTCCAGCGCGCCGGCCAGGACGCGGGCGCCGGTCGCGGCGACGAGGTCGGCGGCGGAGCCCATGTGGTCCAGGTGGGAATGGGTGAGCACGATCTGCCGCAGTTGCTCCGGCCGGCCGCCGATCCGGGCCAGCGCGTCGAGGATGGCGGGGGCCGAGCCCGGAACACCGGTGTCGACCAGCGCGTATCCGTCGCCGGGGAGGGCGACGGCGTACACGTGCCCCACCGGGAAGGGGAACTGCCAGACGGTGGCGGTGATCCGGGTGGGGGTGATCGGGGCGGGGGTGATCGGGGTGAGTGCGTCCATGGTGCGGACGCTAACGGGCGGCCGGGCCGCTGTGGACGGCTTGCGCCGTGGGCGGATTGAGCGCACCGCGAACACTCCCGGATCCGGCCGGAACCCGTCTTGCCTCCGGCACGTCACACAGCCGAACCAAGGAGGCATGTCATGCGAGGATCCCACCTCTCCCGCACCCGTTCGCTCGCCGTCGTGCTCGCGCTGGCGGCGTCCGGCGCCGTCGCCCTGTCCGGCTGCGGCCAGAAGCAGCAGACCGTGGGCAGCGCGCCCCCGCCGAAGAAGCCGGACGCCTTCGAGCGCCGGGCGGACCAGATAGTGCGGGACTGGCCGAAGGTCTCACCGGTGCCGGGGCGGCAGGAGGCACTGCTGCCGCTGGTCGGCGCAAAGGGCCCCAAGGGCTCCGGGAGCAAGGACATACGGGAGATCACGGTGACCGTCGGGCACAGCGCCTGCGACGTCCGCTTCGGTGCGCGCAGCCACGAGTCCAAGGGGCTGGTGGTGGTGACCGGCTGGGGCAAGAAGAAGAGCGCCAAGGGGATGTGCACCGAGATGCTGGCCACCGACAAGGTGAAGATCAAGCTCAAGGGCGCACTGGGCGACCGCAAGGTCGTGGACGCGGCCACCGGCAAGGAGTTGCTCAAGGGCTGACCCCGCCGCCGGCCGGGCGCGACGCGGCGGGGCCGTCGCCCGTGAGTCCGCCGTCGAGCGCGCTCCACGCCCTACGCTCGGCCGTATGAGCCCTTCCATCGCCACCACGAACCGCGTCGAGCTGCCCGAGCTGCTGGAGTTCGTCCGCCCCCGTCACCGTGCGATCCTGCTCACCCGCCGCAGCGACGGCACCCCGCAGGGCTCGCCGCTGACCTGCGGGGTGGACGACTCCGGGCGGCTGGTGATGTCGACGTACCCGGAGCGGGCCAAGGTCCGCAACGCCCGGCGGGTCTCGTCGGTCAGCGTCATCGTGCTGTCCGACGAGTGGAACGGCCCGTGGGTGCAGATCGACGGCGAGGCCGAGGTGATCGACGCTCCGGATTCGATCGAGCCGCTCGTCGAGTACTACCGCAACATCGCCGGCGAGCACCCGGACTGGGACGAGTACCGGGCGGCGATGCGCAAGCAGGGCAAGTCGCTGATCCGGGTGGTTCCGCGGCGCTGGGGCCCGATCGCGACCGGCGGCTTCCCGGCCCGCCTGGTGGAGGGCGGACAGACCTCCTAGGGCGTCAACGGGTCGTGCGGGTACCGCCGTTGACGTTGAGCACCTGGCCGGTGAGGTGCCGGGCCGCCGGTGAGGCCAGGAAGGCGACCGTCCCCGCGATGTCGACCGGGGAGCCCGCGCGGCCGACGGCCGAGGCGGTCACCAGGCTCTCGCGGCGCTCGGGGGTGAGCCGGTCGCGGAAGAAGTCGGTGTCGGCGATGTAGCCGGGCGCGACGACGTTCGCGGTGATGTCGCGGGGACCGAGGGTCCGCGACAGCTCGACGTTCCAGGAGGCGAGTCCGGCCTTGGCCGCTCCGTAGGAGCCCGCCCCCTGGTCGGCGGCGATCGACCCGATGTGGACGACGGCGCCGCCGGCCGCCAGCCGGTCCTGCACCGCCTTGGTGGTCAGCGCGGCGCTGAGCAGGTTCGCGTCGAGGTTGGCGCGGAAGTCGCGGGCGTAGGCGGCGAGGTCGTCGGCGCCGTCGCCCGCGGTGTCGAGGTCGGTGTTGCCGCCGGCGTTGTTGACCAGGACGTCGATCCGGCCGGGGAGTTGGGCCAGCAGCGCGATGAGCGCCTGGGGGTCGGTGTGGTCGCAGACCAGGGGGCGGATGCCCGGGTGGCCGGTGGCCGTCTCCTGGAGGGGGCCGGGGCGGCGGCCGGTGACGACGACCTCGTCGCCCTGGGCCGCGAAGTGGTGGGCGACGGCGCGCCCGATGCCGGTTCCGCCGCCGGTGACCAGGATGGTGCGTGACATACGCTGAGCTCCGTCCATCATGTTCAGCCCTGAACCCGGATCGCGGACCGGATCACGGACCAGGATCACGGACCAGGACTTCGTTTAGGTCTATATTTAGAGCTGAACATAACATCACCGGGAGGGCCAGTGGCAAGGGATTCCGAGGCGGAGGGTGGCCACGACCGCCCCGTGGCGCACGCCGCCCCGTACCCCGTCGAGGAGATCGCCGCCGCCTGGGAGCGCGAGCGCCCGGGCACTCCGGTGTCCTCCATCGGGATCGTGACGCCCATCTGGCAGCTGGCCAAGCTCCTGGGCGACGACCGGCGGCGGGTGCTGGCCGCCGCCGGGGTGGACACCGCCACCCTCGACCTGCTCAGCGTGCTGCGCCGCAGCGGCGAGCCGTACACCCTGACGACCCGTGAGCTGAGCCGGCGCTCGATGGTCACCGCGGGGGCGATCTCCCAACGGGTGGCGCGCGCCGAGCGCGAGGGGCTGGTGAGCCGGCGGCCGGGCGCGGGCCGGACGCGTACGGTCCTGGTCGAACTCAGCCCGGCCGGTCATGAGCTGGTCGAGGCCACCGTCGACCGGGTGCTGTGCCGCGAGGCCGAGTTGGTCGGCGGGCTGACGCCCGACCAGCAGGAGCAACTCGCCGGGCTGCTGCGGATCCTGCTCCAGGACACCCAGCACAAGCTCGGCGACGACCGGATCCGCCACGTCGGCGAGGACTGAAGGTCCCCGCCGGGCGCCCCCGGCGGTCAGGTGCGGGGGGATGTGAGCGGGAGGGACGGCAGGAGCGCCTCGTCGGGCAGGCCGAGCAGCTCACGGAAGGCCGTACGGCCCGCTTCGGTGACGCCGAGGATGCGGGTGGTGGGCGACTTGACGATCCACGTACGGTCCACGGCGTGGCGGTAGAGGGCGGCGCCGACCGCGCCGGAGAGGTGCTGGCGGCGCACCGTCCAGTCGAAGCAGGTGCGCACATGAGCACGGTGGGCGGCGGAGGGGCCGGTGTCGGGGATGCCGAGGGCGGTCAGCCACTGGGCGCCGGCGGCGGTCAGCACCAGGCCGTACTCCCGGGCGAGCAGGCCGCGTTCGGTCATCGCCTCGGCGAGGGCGACACCGAGGGCGCCGGCGATGTGGTCGTAGCACGTACGGGCGTGGTGCAGGGCTCTGCGCTGGTTGGCCTCGGCCAGGGAGCGGATGGGGACATGGCGGTAGGGGGCCAGGCCGGCGAGGTTCTCCAGGATCTCCGCGGTGCTCGGTCCGGCCAGGCGCACATAGCGCCGCCGGCCCTGGCGCTCCTCGGCGAGGAGGCCGCCGGAGACCAGGAGGTTGAGGTGCTCGGTGGTCGTGGAGGGCGCCACACCGGCGTATTCGGCGAGTTCACCGGCGGTCCAGGTGCCGCCGTCGAGCAGGGCCATGCAGATGGCGGCGCGGGTGCGGTCCGCGAGCAGCGCCGCGAGAGCGGCGAGGTCGGGCGTCTCCGCGAGGCTTTCCTGATCGGCGTCCCATCGGTTCATGTACACAGAGTAACCTCTGATAACATTTCGGTGAGTACCGAATCATCTGGCTTCTATCCTCAACGGCATGAAAGGCGCGCTGGAGAAGAGCAGTTCGGTCACCCCGGCGCTGCTGTCCACGGAGAACGACGACGGAACATTCGTGCTGGTCGAGCTGCGGATCCGGTGGGAGCTCGGCCCGGTCGTGAGCCTCTGGCTGCCGACCCGCGGGCGCACCGCCAAGAACCTCGCGGTACGCCCGGACGTGGTGTTCAATCTGCCGCCGGACGCGACGGGGACCGAGGAAGGGACGGGCGCCGCGGCGCCGTCGACGGACGCACCATGGACGGAGCCGTCCGAGCTGGTACGACCGCCCCGACTTGTGCACTGTCCGGTGCAGTTGGAGGCGCGCCGGGTCGGTGAGCGCACGGTGACCGACGGGGCGTGGACGCAGATCGAGGCGCAGGTGCTGCGGGTGCACGCCGACCCGCGGTGGGTGCTGCCGCTGAGCGACCGCCGGATCGACCTGGGGGCGTGGCATCCACCGGTGCACGACTTCCGGCCGCCGGCCGCTCCCCCCGCACAGGCCGTACCGGCCCCGGCCCAGGAGCTGGCGCGGCAGTTGGGGCGGCGATTCCCCGCGGAGCGCAGCGGCTGGTAGGGGGCGGCTGGTGGGGGGGGCGGCGGCTCGTAGGGGGCGGGCGAACGGATTCCCTAGGGGATGCGAGCGCCCCCTGCGGGGCCACAACAGGGGCGGGGCAGGGGGTATTCCCGGCAAAAAAGACCCGCGGCGCCTGCCCTCCGGTCGGGGAAGGAGACAGGCGCCGCGGTCGGGATCGGGGTCGCCCCCGGTCCCCATGCCTCCGTACGACGTTGTACGGGACACTCAGGGACGGTCGCTCACACTGCCGTTCACACGGTCAGTGCGCGATCCGTCGGCTTGATGGGAGCCGGCAGGGCGCTGGCTCCGGTCAGGAAGCGGTCCACACCGCGGGCGGCGGAGCGGCCCTCGGCGATGGCCCACACGATCAGCGACTGGCCGCGGCCGGCGTCACCGGCGACGAACACACCGGGGACGTTGGTGGCGAAGTCACCGTCACGGGCGACGTTGCCGCGCTGGTCGAGCTCCAGGCCGAACTGCTCGACCAGGCCGTTCTCCTGGTCGGTGCCGGTGAAGCCCATCGCGAGGGTGACCAGCTGGGCCGGGATCTTCCGCTCGGTGCCCGGCTTCTGCTCCAGCTTGCCGTCCTTGAACTCCACCTCGATCAGGTGCAGCCACTGGACGTTGCCGTCCTCGTCGCCCTCGAAGTGGGTGGTGGAGACGGAGTAGACCCGCTCACCGCCCTCCTCGTGCGCGGAGGTGACCTTGTAGAGCATCGGGAAGGTCGGCCAGGGCTGGCCGGCGCTGCGCTCCTCGCCCGGCTTGGGCATGATCTCCAGCTGGGTGACGGAGGCCGCGCCCTGGCGGTGGGCGGTGCCGACGCAGTCCGCGCCGGTGTCGCCGCCGCCGATGACCACGACGTGCTTGCCCTCGGCGGTGATCGGGGCGACCGTCAGATCGCCCTCCTGCACCTTGTTGGCGAGCGGGAGGTACTCCATCGCGAAGTGGATGCCGTTCAGCTCGCGGCCGGGCACCGGCAGATCGCGGGAGGTGGTGGCGCCGGCGGCGATGACGACGGCGTCGTAGCGCTTGCGCAGCTTCTTGGCGTCGATGTCGCGGCCGATCTCCACCTCCGTACGGAACTTGGTGCCCTCCGCGCGCATCTGCTCGATGCGGCGGTTGATGTGGCGCTTCTCCATCTTGAACTCGGGGATGCCGTAGCGCAGGAGGCCACCGATGCGGTCCGCGCGCTCGTAGACGGCGACGGTGTGGCCGGCCCGGGTCAGCTGCTGGGCGGCGGCCAGACCGGCCGGTCCTGAGCCGATGACGGCGACGGTCTTGCCGGAGAGGCGCTCGGGCGGCTGCGGGGTGACGTCGCCGCTGTCCCACGCCTTGTCGATGATGGAGACCTCGACGTTCTTGATGGTCACCGGCGGCTGGTTGATGCCCAGCACGCAGGCGGCCTCACAGGGGGCGGGGCAGAGGCGACCGGTGAACTCCGGGAAGTTGTTGGTCGCGTGCAGCCGCTCGCTGGCCTCGGTCCAGTCCTCGCGGTAGGCGTAGTCGTTCCACTCGGGGATGAGGTTTCCGAGCGGGCAGCCGTTGTGGCAGAAGGGGATGCCGCAGTCCATGCAGCGCGAGGCCTGCTTGCTGATGATCGGCAGCAGGGATCCGGGCTGGTAGACCTCGTTCCAGTCCTTGACGCGCTCCTCGACGGGGCGGGTCTTGGCGATCTCGCGCTCGTGGGTCAGGAAGCCCTTGGGGTCAGCCATTGGTCGCCGCCTCCATCATCTTCTCGTGGGTCTCGGACTCGGAGAGTCCGGCCTGCTCAGCGGCGTCCTTGGCGGCGAGCACTGCCTTGTACGTGGGCGGGATGACCTTGCTGAAGCGGGCAGCGGCGGCATCCCAGTCGGCGAGGAGCTTGGCGGCGACGGTGGAGCCGGTCTCCTCCTGGTGGCGGCGCACGACCTCGTGCAGCCACTGCTTGTCGGCGTCGTCCAGCGCGTGGACCGCCTCGACAAGCTCCTTGTTGACGTTGTCCTTGTCCAGGTCGATGACGTACGCGAAACCGCCGGACATACCGGCCGCGAAGTTGCGGCCCGTCTCACCGAGCACGACCGCGTTGCCGCCGGTCATGTACTCGCAGCCGTGGTCGCCGACGCCCTCGGAGACCACCGTGGCACCGGAGTTGCGGACGCAGAAGCGCTCGCCGACCCGGCCCCGCAGGAACAGCTCGCCGCCGGTGGCGCCGTAGGCGAGGGTGTTGCCCGCGATGGTGGAGTACTCCGCGAGGTGGTCGGCGCCGCGGTCCGGGCGGACGACGACCCGGCCGCCGGAGAGGCCCTTGCCGACGTAGTCGTTGGCGTCGCCCTCCAGGCGCAGCGTGATGCCGCGCGGCAGGAACGCGCCGAAGGACTGGCCGGCGGAGCCGGTGAAGGTGATGTCGATGGTGTCGTCGGGCAGGCCCGCGCCACCGAACTTCTTGGTCACCTCGTGGCCGAGCATGGTGCCGACCGTGCGGTTGATGTTGCGGACGGCGACCTGGGCGCGCACGGGCTGCGCGGCCTCGGCGGTGTCGGCGGCCAGCGCGTCGGCGGCGAGCTTGATCAGCTCGTTGTCGAGCGCCTTCTCCAGACCGTGGTCCTGGACGGTGACCTGGTGGCGGACCGCGCCTTCGGGCAGCTCGGGGACGTGCAGCAGCGGGGCCAGGTCCAGGCCCTGCGCCTTCCAGTGGTCCACGGCCTTGGCGGTGTCCAGCAGCTCGGCGTGGCCGACGGCCTCTTCGAGGGTCTTGAAGCCCAGCTCGGCGAGGAGCTCGCGGACCTCTTCGGCGATGAACTCGAAGAAGTTGACGACGTACTCGGCCTTGCCGCTGAACCGCTCGCGCAGCGTCGGGTTCTGGGTGGCGATGCCGACCGGGCAGGTGTCCAGGTGGCAGACGCGCATCATGACGCAGCCGGAGACGACCAGCGGGGCGGTCGCGAAGCCGTACTCCTCGGCGCCCAGCAGGGCTGCGATGACGACGTCGCGGCCGGTCTTGAGCTGGCCGTCGGTCTGCACGACGATCCGGTCGCGCAGGCCGTTGAGCAGCAGGGTCTGCTGGGTCTCGGCCAGGCCCAGCTCCCAGGGGCCGCCCGCGTGCTTGAGCGAGGTGAGCGGGGAGGCGCCCGTGCCGCCGTCGTGGCCGGAGATCAGGACCACGTCCGCGTGCGCCTTGGAGACGCCCGCGGCGACCGTTCCGACGCCGACCTCGGAGACCAGCTTCACGTGGATGCGGGCGACCGGGTTGGCGTTCTTGAGGTCGTGGATCAGCTGAGCCAGGTCCTCGATGGAGTAGATGTCGTGGTGCGGCGGCGGGGAGATCAGGCCCACGCCGGGGGTGGAGTGCCGGGTCTTGGCGACCCAGGGGTAGACCTTGTGGCCGGGCAGCTGGCCGCCCTCGCCGGGCTTGGCGCCCTGCGCCATCTTGATCTGGATGTCGTCGGAGTTGACCAGGTACTCGCTGGTCACACCGAAGCGGCCGGAGGCGACCTGCTTGATGGACGAGCGGCGCGCCGGGTCGTAGAGGCGCTCGGGGTCCTCGCCGCCCTCACCGGTGTTGGACTTGCCGCCCAGCCGGTTCATGGCGATGGCGAGGGTCTCGTGCGCCTCCTGGGAGATGGAGCCGTACGACATGGCGCCGGTGGAGAAGCGCTTGACGATCTCGGACGCCGGCTCGACCTCGTCGAGGGGGATCGGCTGCCGGTCGGACTTGAAGCCGAACAGGCCGCGCAGCGTCATCAGCCGCTCGGACTGCTCGTTCACCCGCTCGGTGTACTGCTTGAAGATGTCGTAGCGGCGCGAGCGGGTGGAGTGCTGGAGCCGGAAGACGGTGTCCGGGTCGAAGAGGTGCGGTTCGCCCTCGCGACGCCACTGGTACTCGCCGCCGATCTCCAGCGCGCGGTGCGTGGCGGCGATGCCGGTGGCGGGGTACGCCTTGGCGTGCCGGGCCGCGACCTCCTGGGCGATGACGTCCAGGCCGGCGCCGCCGATCTTGGTGGCGGTGCCGTGGAAGTACTGCGCGACGAACTCGTCGTCCAGGCCGACGGCCTCGAAGACCTGCGCGCCCCGGTAGGAGGCGACGGTGGAGATGCCCATCTTGGACATGACCTTCAAAACGCCCTTGCCGAGCGCCTTGATGAGGTTCTTGATGGCCTGCTCGGGCTCGATGCCGGGCAGGAAGGTGCCGGCCCGGACCAGGTCCTCGACGGACTCCATCGCCAGGTAGGGGTTGACCGCGGCCGCGCCGTAGCCGATGAGCAGCGCGACGTGGTGCACCTCGCGCACATCGCCGGCCTCGACGAGCAGGCCGACCTGGGTGCGCTCCTTGGTGGCGATGAGGTGGTGGTGGACCGCGGCGGTCAGCAGCAGCGAGGGGATCGGCGCGTGCTCGGCGTCGGAGTGGCGGTCGGAGAGCACGATCAGCCGGGCGCCGTCGTCGATGGCGGCGTCGGCCTCGGCGCAGATCTGCTCGATCCGGGCGGCCAGCGACTCGCCGCCGCCGGAGACCCGGTAGAGGCCGGAGAGCGTGACGGCCTTCATGCCGGGCATGTCGCCGTCGGCGTTGATGTGGATGAGCTTGGCCAGCTCGTCGTTGTCGATGACCGGGAAGGGCAGGGTCACGCTGCGGCAGGAGGCCGCGGTGGGCTCCAGGAGGTTGCCCTGCGGGCCGAGCGAGGAGATCAGCGAGGTGACCAGTTCCTCGCGGATGGCGTCCAGCGGCGGGTTGGTGACCTGCGCGAAGAGCTGGGTGAAGTAGTCGAAGAGCAGCCGGGGGCGCTCGGAGAGCGCGGCGATCGGCGAGTCGGTGCCCATCGAGCCGATGGGCTCGGCGCCGGCCTTGGCCATCGGGGCGAGGATGACCCGCAGCTCCTCCTCGGTGTAGCCGAAGGTCTGCTGGCGGCGGGTGACCGAGGCGTGGGTGTGCACGATGTGCTCACGCTCGGGCAGGTCGGCGAGCTCGATCAGGCCGGAGTCCAGCCAGTCCTGGTAGGGGTGCTCGGCGGCGAGCTGCGCCTTGATCTCGTCGTCCTCGATGATGCGGTGCTCGGCGGTGTCGACGAGGAACATGCGGCCGGGCTGCAGGCGGCCCTTGCGGACGACCTTGGACGGGTCGATGTCCAGGACGCCGACCTCGGAGGAGAGCACGACCAGGCCGTCGTCGGTGACCCAGTAGCGGCCGGGGCGCAGGCCGTTGCGGTCGAGGACCGCGCCGACCTGGGTGCCGTCGGTGAAGGTGACGCAGGCCGGGCCGTCCCAGGGCTCCATCATCGTGGAGTGGTACTGGTAGAAGGCGCGCCGGGCCGGGTCCATGGAGGTGGAGTTCTCCCAGGCCTCCGGGACCATCATCAGCACCGAGTGCGGCAGCGAGCGGCCGCCGAGGTGGAGCAGCTCCAGGACCTCGTCGAAGGAGGCGGAGTCGGAGGCGTCGGGGGTGCAGACCGGGAAGAGCCGGTCCAGCTGCTCGGCGTTGTCCGCGCCGAAGAGCTTCGACGCCAGCTGGGACTCGCGGGCGCGCATCCAGTTGCGGTTGCCCTTGACCGTGTTGATCTCGCCGTTGTGCGCGACGAAGCGGTAGGGGTGGGCCAGCGGCCAGCTCGGGAAGGTGTTGGTGGAGAACCGCGAGTGGACCAGGGCGATGGCCGTGGCGAAGCGGCGGTCGGACAGGTCCGGGAAGAAGGGCTCCAGCTGGCCGGTGGTCAGCATGCCCTTGTAGACGATGGTCCGGGCGGACAGCGAGGGGAAGTAGACCCCCGCCTCGCGCTCGGCGCGCTTGCGCAGCGCGAAGGCCTTGCGGTCCAGGGCCAGGCCGGTGTTCTCGCCGTCCCCGACGAACAGCTGGGAGAAGGCCGGCATGGTGGCGCGGGCGCCGTTGCCGAGCAGCTGCGGGGCGACGGGGACGACCCGCCAGCCGATGACGTCCAGGCCCTCCTCGACGGCGATCGTCTCGATGCGTGAGACGGCTGCGGCCGCTTCCTGGGCATCGGACGGCAGGAAGGCGATACCGACGGCGTAGCCGCCGGCCTCGGGGAGCTCGAAGGTGACGTTCTCGCGGAGGAACGCGTCCGGGACCTGGAGCAGGATGCCGGCGCCGTCGCCCGAGTCGGGCTCCGATCCCGTGGCACCGCGGTGCTCCAGATTCGTCAGGACGGTGAGCGCCTGCTCGACCAGTGCGTGGCTGGCCTCGCCGGTGAGGGTGGCCACAAAGCCGACGCCGCAGGCGTCGTGCTCGTTGCGCGGGTCGTACATCCCCTGCTGGGCGGGGCGCCCGTCCATGGGCGACCAGGCGGCACCGGTGGCGCTGCCGGGGGTCGCGGAGTGCGTGGACGCGAAGCGCATCGGCTCTCCCATACGTCGTCGTGGCATAGGCATTGCCGAGGGACGACGTTGGCCCTCCGCGAAATTTCGTGCAGGTTACAGGATGACTCCCTTCTCGAAAAGCGAAAAGGGGCTTCCAACATGCGGACACCGCTGTGCGGTGATCTCAGGACGCGGACGGAATCGAGGCCGTCTCACAAGGCGGCGTTCGGCGAGCGACATTGCCCGCGACGCCAGGGCCTTATGCCCGGTCGTCGACAAACCGAAACCGTTGGGTAACAGAGTAGTTATGCCGTCACCCGTATGACACATCACTGCTTCGTCAGCTTACGACGGTTCCGAACGCCGCTCCCAGGACGTACGTCACACCCGCGGCCGCACCGCCCAGGGCGAGTTGCCGCAGTCCGCTGAACCACCAGGAGCGCGCCGTCACCCGCGCCACGACGGCACCGCAGGCGAAGAGTCCGACCAGCGCCAGCAGCACCGCGGGCCAGATGGCGGAAGCCCCCAACAGGTAAGGAAGAACAGGTAGAAGGGCGCCCAGCGCAAACGATCCGAAGGACGACAGCGCGGCGACGGTGGGCGAAGGAAGGTCGGACGGGTCGATACCCAACTCCTCCCGGGCATGGATCTCCAGGGCCTGCTCGGGGTCCGCGGAGAGCTGCTCGGCGACCTTGCGGGCGAGCTCCGGCTCGACGCCGCGCGACTCGTACAGGGCCGCCAGCTCCGCCAGCTCGTCCTTGGGGTGCTTGCGCAGCTCGGCCCGCTCGACGTCCAGCTCGGCCTGCACCAGCTCACGCTGCGAGGCGACCGAGGTGTACTCCCCCGCGGCCATGGAGAAGGCTCCGGCGGCCAGGCCCGCCAGTCCGGTGATGATGATCGTCTGCTGCGACAGCGCGCCGCCGGCGACGCCCGTCATCAGGGCGAGGTTCGAGACCAGACCGTCCATCGCGCCGAAGACGGCGGGGCGCAGCCAGCCGCCGTTGACATCGCGGTGGGTGTGGTTGTCGCGGTGGGCCGCATGCGTCGGTGCCGCGGCATCCATGATCTCCATGACGGACATATCGGGACCTACTCCCTTCAGCGAGGTGTGGGCCGATGGCGGCACTTCCCCCTCCAACACCTCGAAGCTATGCGCGAATTGCCCTCCTGCGCTAGCAAGGAAGGCCGAACTTACCGCGCTGACCTGCGGCTTTTCCGTGAGAGGGGCGCTGAGATCCCGGTCACAGGCGGTGCGGGGCCCACTTCCGCGGTGATGTCCGGGGGCGTCGACCGGGTGACCGTGGCGCCGGTGGCAGGAGAGGCGGCCCGCCGCGTGGCACGGATACGGCATGAGTCCAGCGCAGCCCACGCCCCCGGAGCCGGCACCCCCCGCCGCCCCCGGTTGCCTGCGCGACCGGGCCCGCGGCGCGCTGCTCGGGCTGGCCGTCGGCGATGCGCTCGGCGCCCCCGCGGAGAACATGAAGCCCTCTCAGATCCGGCGCCGCTGGGGCCGGATCGAGGGCTACGTCGAGGACGACCCGGCCGGCACCGACGACACCGAGTACGCCATCTTCTCGGGGCTGCTGCTGGCGGCGCACGGTTCGGCGCTGACCGTCGCCCATGTGGAGGCCGCCTGGCACCAGTGGATCGCCGACCGCGACGAGGGGCCCTTCCGCGGCGCGGGCTTCAGCGAACGCGGCACGCTGGAGAACCTGCGCCGCGGTCTGGCCGCGCCGATCTCGGCGCAGCACCGGCACGCCTGGAGCGACGGGCTGGCGATGCGCGCCGCGCCGTTCGGGGTCTTCGCCGCCGGCCGGCCCGCCGAGGCGGCCCGGCTGGTCGCCATCGACGGCACGGTCAGCCACGACGGCGAGGGGATCTACGGCGGACGGGCGGTGGCCGCCGGGGTCGCCGCAGCCATGGTGGCCCTCCCCCAAGGGTCTTCGACGCCCGGGGGCGCCCCCCTCGGTCCAGGGGGGACCCCCAGCACCGACGTGGTGATCGCCGCCGCGCTCTCGGTGGTGCCGGAGGACTCCTGGACCGCCCGCTCACTGCGCCGCGCGGTCGGCGCCGCGCAGCGCTCCCGGCACGACCCGGGCATCACCCAGCTCGGGACCGAGCGCGCGGTGCGCTCCGCCGTCGTGATCGGCGGCTACCCCTGGACGGATCTCGCGCCCGAGGCCGTCGGGCTGGCCTTCGGTGCCTTCGCCGCGGCCCGCGGCGACTTCTCCGCCTCGGTGCTGACCGCGGTGAACATGGGCCGGGACGCCGACACCACGGCGGCGGTGGCCGGCGCGCTGGCCGGCGCGCTGTGCGGGGCCGCGGCGATCCCCGCGGAGTGGGCCGGCGCCATCGGCCCGGCGCGCGGCAGCTGTCTGCCCTCGATGGCCGGCTATCACGTCCTGGACGTCGCGGACCTGCTGGCGCCGGCCGCGGCGGGCCCGGGGGCCGCCGCGGACCCAGGGGCGGACTCCCCGGCCGGGGCGGTCGCCGGATGAACCGGGACGGCGCCGCCACCGCCTCGACCGCGTCCGGCCCCGACGGCGCCGCCGATGCCGGGAGCCGTATCGAGGGCCTGCTGCTGGGGCTCGCCGCGGGCGACGCCGCCGGGTGGCCGGCGGCCCGGCACCGGGCGGCGCGGATGCCGGAGTGGACCCGGCGGCTGACCCGCGAGCTGGACACCTTCGCCGAGCAGAACGCCACCACCACGCTGCCCGTGCCGATCGCCCTCAACCAGCCGCCGGAGCCGCTGCGGCTCGGCCCCTCCGACGACGCCGAGTGGGCGGCCTTCACCGCCGAGTCGGTGCTCACCGCGGCCGGTGCCCTGCTCAGCGGCCTGGGCCGGGACCGCCGGATGCGCGCGGCCCTCGACCTCGCCTGGAACGCGCTGGCCAACGAGGTCGCCGCGGCCGCCGACCGGGCGCCCGAGGTGGAGTCCGCCGTACTTCCGCTGCGCGCCCGGATCTCCGTACGGGCCGGGCTCGGCAACCTCGCCGCCGGACTGCGGCCGCCCGCCACCGGGCACGACAATCCGCACTTCTTCGACGACGCGGCGTGCGTCCGGGCCGCCGTGCTGGCCGTGGTGCACCCCGGTGAGCCCGCCGCGGCGGCCGACCTCGCCGAGTACGACGCGCGCTACACCCAGGACGGCGACGGGGTGTACGGCGCCCGCGCGATGGCCGCCGCGATCGCCGCCGCGATCGGCGGGGCCCCGGCCGGCGACTGTGTGGACACCGCGCTCGGCCAGCTCCCCGAGGGCACCGAGATCCGCCGCAACGCGCTGCACGCGGTCCACCTCGCGCGGTCCTTCGCCGCCGATCGGCCCGGCCGGCCCGGCACCGCCTTCGCGCTGGTCCCCGTGCTGGAGCACGAGATCGTCGACCACGTCTACAGCTACGGCATCGCCGCCGCCGAGACCGTCCCGGTCGCGCTGGCGCTCGCCCTGGCGACGGACGGGCTGGTCGCCGAGGCGGTACCGGCCGCCGCCTGCCTCTCCCGGGTCGCCGACTCCGCGCCCGCCCTCGCCGGCGCGCTGACCGGCGCCCTGGGCGGCGCCCGGGCCCTGCCACGCACCTGGCGCGACACCTGCCGGGTGCTGTCCGGCTGCGCGCTGCCGCGGCTGGCCGGCACGGACCTGGTCGAGCTGGCCGGGCGGCTCGCCGGCACGCAGCCGCCCGCCCCGGAAGCCGCCGCCCGGGCCGCGCCGGAGGCCGTCTCCCCCGCCGCCCCCCGAGCCGGGGCGGAGGCCGCCTCGGCCCCGCCCCTCACCCCCACCGTGGAAGGACTCATCCGCAGATGACGTACACCAGCGAGACGACGCCGAGCGCGCCGGGCGTCCCCGCTACCCAGGTCTCCCAGGTCCTGCCGGCCGCGCCCGGCGCACCGGCGGTCCCGGCCCCGCCGTCGTTGGAGGACCGGGCCGCCGGGTGCCTGATCGGCGCCGCGGTCGGCGACGCGCTCGGCGGGGCGGTGGAGGGCCGGACGCCGGAGGAGATCGTCAAGCGGCACGGCGGGCCGGTCGAGGGCATCGTCGGCCCGTTCCACGACGACTGGCGCACCGCCCGCCCGATCGCCCCGTACCACAAGGGAAACGGGCACGTCACCGACGACACCCTGATGACCCATGCGCTGGTGCGGGTCTACGAGTCGGTGCGCGACCACCTCGACGCCTACGACATCGCCGACCACCTCGTCCCGGACCTGATCGGCACCCCGCGCTGGATCCCGGAGCTGGAGACCGAGGCGCTGCCGCTGCAGCGGATCTTCCTCGCCGAGAAGTGGATCGTGGCGCGGCTGCACTACGGGCACGCCGACCCGCGCGAGGCGGGCGTCGGAAACATCGTCAACTGCGGTGCGGCGATGTACATGGCGCCGGTCGGCGTCGTCAACGCCGGTAACCCGGACCGGGCCTACGCCGAGGCGCTGGACATCTCCGGTACCCACCAGTCCTCCTACGGACGGGAGGCGGCCGGTGTGTTCGCCGCGGCCGTCGCCGCCGCGTTCGCCCCCGAGGCCACCGCCTCCTCGGTCGTCGTCCAGGCGCTGCGGCTGGCCAAGGACGGCACCCGCGCCGCCATCGAAGCGGTCTGCGAGGCCGCGGCGTCGGTCACCGACCGCGCCTCGGCGGCGGGCGCGCTGCGCGCCGCGGTCGCCCCCTTCGACACCGTCGGCCCGGACTACCGCAACCCCTCGCTCGGCGCCCGCCGCCCCTCCCGGCTGCACTCCATCGAGGAACTCCCCGTCGCCCTGGGCATGTTGCTGATCGGCGGCGGCGACTTCCGGACCACCGTCCTGGGTTCGGTCAACTACGGGCGCGACTGCGACTCGATCGCCACGATGAGCGGCGCGCTGGCCGGCGCCCTGCGCGGCGCCTCGGCGGTACCGGCCGAGTGGGCCACCGAGGTCGCCCGCGCCAGCCGGCTGGACCTCCAGGCTCCGGGGGCCGCACTGGCCACCGTCGCCCGTGAGGTCTTCACCCGCGACCGGGCCCGCGCCCGCACCCACGAGCAGGCCTTCACCGCGATCTCGGCCATCCCGGCGATGACGGAGGCGGGCGGACGGTGACGGCCACGCCGGTGGCCGCCGCCCACCCGGCGCGCCCCGCACCCGGGGAGCCGCTGCGGGTGACCTGGGTGCAGCCCGAGGACCTGATCGGGCACGAGCTGCGGCAGGCGGCACAGGACGGCCGGGACGCCGGCGCCGTCGCGCGCCGCTGGCGGGCGGCGGGCGGGGCGCCGGCACCCGGCCGGGCGGGCGCCTCCCCCGGACCGGGCGAGCCGGCGCTGCGCGCCCTGGCCCGGGAGCTGCTCGACGAACTGGCCGCGCTGCCCTGCCCGTCAGCGGCCGACGAGCCCACGGAGCTGCCCGGGATCCGGGCGGTGTGCCCGCCCCGGCCGGCGGCGACGCGGCGGGGCAACGCCGTGCCCGCGGCCCGGCTGGAGGCCGCCTGGCTCGGGCGGGCGGCCGGCTGCCTGCTCGGCAAGCCGGTGGAGAAGCTGCCGCTCAGCGGCCTGCGCCAACTCGCCCGCTCGACCGGGAACTGGCCGCTGGCCTCGTACTTCACCGAGATCGGGCTCGACCCGGCGGTGGCCGCGCGCTACCCCTGGAACCGCCGCAGCCGCGCCACCTCGCTCGCCGAGCACATCGACCGGATGCCCGAGGACGACGACCTCAACTTCCCGCTGCTGGGGCTGCTGCTCCTCGAACGCCACGGCCCCGGCTTCCGTACCGGCGACGTCGCGCGGCTGTGGCTGGAGGAGCTGCCGGCCGGGCGGACGTTCACCGCCGAGCGGGTCGCCTACCGCAACCTGCTGGACGGCATCGAGCCGCCGCACACCGCCCGGCACCACAACCCGTTCCGGGAGTGGATCGGTGCGCTGATCCGCGCGGACGTGCACGGCTGGACGCACCCCGGCGACCCGGCGGCCGCCGCGGCACAAGCCTGGCGGGACGCCGTGCTCAGCCACACCGCGAACGGGGTGTACGGCGCGATGTTCGCGGCCGGCGCGCTCGCCGAGGCGGCCGGCGGCACCGCCGATGTGCACGGCGCACTGCGGGCCGGGCTCGCCGTGATCCCCCCGCGCTCCCGGCTCGCGCGGGCCGTCCGCTTCGGCATCGCGGCGGCACGCGAGGAGCCGACCGGCACCCCGGACGGCTTCACCGCCGTCGTCGACCGGCTGCACGCCGCGTACGGCCACCACCACTGGGTGCACGCCGTGCCGAACGCCGCGCTGCTGGCCGCCGCGCTCACCCATGCCGACGGCGACTTCACCGGCTCCATCTGCCGTGCGGTGTCCGGCGGCTGGGACACCGACTCCAACGGCGCGACGGCCGGTTCGCTGGCCGGGCTGCTCGCCGGATCGCCCGCCGCCCTGCCCGAGCGCTGGACGCGGCCGCTGCGCAACCGGCTCGCCACCAGCATCGCGGGACTGGACGGCATCGGCTTCGACGCCCTCGCCGCGCGCACCGCCGCGCTCGTCGTACCCACCCCCGACCGACCGGAGGCCTGAGGCATCTTGACTCCTCCCCCTCGTAAGCGAGGGGGATTCCTGGCTCACGACGCCTGCGACCCGGCGGGCGTGCAGGTCTTACACGATCAGCACCAGCCGGGTTGTAGACCAGCCCGGACCAGCACCACGCGGGCGGAGTTCTTGTCCCTGGGGGACACGAACCCGCACGCGGTGCAGGCATAGGTTCTCTCGGAAAGAGGTAGTGCGTGCTTGGTTCTCGCTCCGCACTGCGCGCAGTCCACGGTGGTGTGCGCGGGGTGGACCAGGTGGACGATGCGCCCGTGCTTGCGGGCCATCTCCACCAGGGCGCGCTTGGTCGCGCCGATCGCGGCGTCTGCGGCTTTGCGTGCCATGGTGGTCCTCGCCAAGAAGCGCGGCCGGAAGTCCTCCACAGCGATGGCGTCGTGGTCGCGCACGACACGCTTCGCCCACTTCCGACCGGTGTCCTGCCGCTGCCCGGCAACCTTCTTGTGCAGCTTCGCGGTCTGCCGCTTCGCCTCGCGGTAGCCCTTCGACACGGCCTGCCCTCGCTTCGGCCTACGACGGGCCATCATCCGCTGACAGCGGGCCAGCTTCTGCGCCGCCGTACGCCCGTGCTGGGCGTGCGGAAGGTCGTGGTCGTCGGACGTGGTGGTCGCGGTCTGATTCACCCCCCAATCGATCCCGATCACACGACCGGTCGCGGGCAGGCGCTCGATCTGGGACGGGACGACGAAGGACGCCCACCAGTGGCCGACCGCGTCCCGGTACACCCGCACCGAAGAGGGCGGCTCGGGCAGCTCCCGGAACCACACCGGACGTACGACAATCCCGCCCGCAAGGTGCACACGCTCACCCTTGAGGCGGAAACCGCGCCGGGTGTACTCCAGCGTGGGCAGCGCCTCACGCTTCTTCTTGTAGCGCGGCATCCCGGCCCGCCGCCGCACCGGCACCCCGGCCTTGATGTCCTTCCGCTTCCGTCGTCATACATCCGAACCTACCTGGGAGGACTGGCAGTTGAGTGCACTCGATCACGGTGGGCCTGTTCTCCCCGTCGCGGGCTGCCCTGCTCCGCAGGAGCTTCGTCCCTCCCCCGCAAGCGGGAGGTACCCCCGCCCCCGGCCGAAGCCAGGGGTATCCACGAAGGAGTCTCAATGACCGACCCGTCCCTGACCGGAAGGACCGAGCCCGCCGCCGGGCCCGCCGGGCCGGAGCCCGGGCCCCGCCCCGGCCCGCTCGCCGGGCTGCGGGTGCTCGATCTCGCCACGCTGTTCGCCGGGCCGCTCGCCGCCACCCTGCTCGGGGACTTCGGCGCCGAGGTGATCAAGGTCGAACATCCCCGGCGGCCCGACCCCGCCCGTGGCCACGGGCCCGCCAAGGACGGCGTCGGGCTGTGGTGGAAGCTGCTGGGCCGCAACAAGCGCACCATGACACTCGATCTGTCCCACCCCGCCGGCCGGGACGTCCTGCTGCGGCTGGCCGCCGGCGCGGACGTCGTCGTCGAGAACTTCCGGCCCGGGACCCTGGAGAAGTGGGGCCTGGGCTGGGAGGAGCTGTCGGCCGTCAACCCCTGCCTGGTGCTGGCCCGGGTCACCGGCTTCGGGCAGTTCGGCCCGTACGCCCGGCGTCCCGGGTTCGGCACCCTCGCCGAGGCCATGAGCGGATTCGCCGCGATCACCGGGGAGCCGGACGGTCCGCCGACCCTGCCGCCGTTCGGCCTCGCCGACGCGATCGCCGCGCTGACCACGGCGTACGCCGTGCTGACCGCGCTGCGCGGACAGGGTGCCACCGGCCGCGGCCAGGTCGTCGACCTGGCGCTGATCGAGCCGATGCTGACCGTCCTCGGCCCACAGCCCCTCTGGTACGACCAGCTGGGCCACGTCCAGCCGCGGACCGGCAACCGCTCCGCCAACGTCGCGCCGCGCAACACCTACCGCACCGCCGACGGCTCGTGGGTGGCCGTCTCCACCTCCGCGGAGTCCGTCGCCGAGCGGGTGATGCGGCTGGTCGGCCGGCCCGAGGTGATCGACGAGCCCTGGTTCGCCACCGGCGCGGGACGCGCGCGGCACGCCGACGAGCTCGACGCGGCGGTCGGCGGCTGGATCGCCCGGCACGACCGGGCCGAGGTCCTGGCCGCCTTCGACAAGGCCGAGGCGGCCGTCGCGCCGGTCTACGACATCCGCGATGTGCTGGCGGATCCCCAGTACCAGGCGCTGGGGACGATCACCGAGGTCCCGGACGAGGAGCTGGGCACGCTGCGGATGCAGAACGTGCTCTTCCGGCTCTCCGAGACTCCAGGGGCGATCCAGTGGGCCGGCCGCCCGCACGGCGCCGACACCGACCGGGTGCTGGCCGGGCTCGGCATGGACCCGGAGGAGATCGCCGGGCTGCGGGCGGCGGGCGCGCTATGACGCGGCCGCCCCGCGAGACCTCCCTCGGCACCCCGCTGACCTGGCTGTACGTGCCCGGCGACCGCCCCGGGGTGGTCGCCAAGGCGCTCGACTGCGGGGCGGATGTGGTGGTGGTCGACCTGGAGGACGCGGTCGCCCCGGACCGCAAGGGCTACGCGCTGCACGCCACCGCCGAACTGCTCGGCGACCCGGTCCCGGGCCCGTCCCCCGTCCACGTGCGGGTCAACGCGCTGGACGGCCCGCTCGCCGAGACCGAGATCCGCACCCTGGCCGCGCTGCCGGGGCTGGCCGGCCTGCGGCTGCCCAAGGTGCAGGGACCGGCCGACATCCACCGGGCGGCCGGGTGGGCGACGACGGCGGGGCCGCCCGCCGCGCCCGCCCTCGCCGGGCGTCCGGCCGCCGGGCGCAGGTGCGCTCCGGTGCCCGGCACCGCCGCGTCCGCTAGGGCCGCCCCGCAGAGCGCCACCACCGTGCTCACCCCCGCGGCCGCCACCGGCGCCGGCGCGCTGCCCGCCACCCCGGCGCTCTACGCCCTGCTCGAATCCGCGCTCGGCATCGAGCACGCCTTCGCCATCGCCACCGCGCACCCGGCGCTGCGCGGCATCGCGGTCGGCGAGGCCGATCTGAGCGCGGAGCTGGGCGTACGCGACGATGCGGGGCTGGCCTGGCCGCGCAGCCGGACCGTGGTCGCGGCCCGCGCGGCCGGGCTGCCCCCGCCGCCGCAGTCCGTCTACCCGGACGTACGCGACCTGGAGGGGCTGGCCCGCTCCAGCGTGCGGGGCCGGGCGCTGGGTTTCCTGGGCCGGGCCGCGATCCATCCGCGCCAGCTCCCCGTCATCGAGGCGGCGCATCTGCCGTCGTCCAGGGAGGTCGAGGCGGCGGAGCGGATCGTGCGGGCGGCCGCGGCACAGGGCGGGGCGCAGGCGCTGCCGGAGGGGCGGTTCGTGGACGCGGCGGTGGTCGCCGGGGCCCGGCGGGTGCTGGCGCTGGCCGAGCGGCGGGGCCGCTGAGGCACGGGGACGAAAAGGGCGCCGGCCGGATCCGATCACTCGAATCCGGCCGGCGCCGACGGCAGCCGTGGGCCGCCTCAGGACTTCTTGTTGCTGCCGCTCCCGGCGGGCTTGGCGTCGGTGTCGGAGTCGGCGGTGTCCGCCGCGTCCTTCCCCGCACCCGGCTCGTCCTCGGCGGAGTCCTCGGTCTTCGCGGTCTTCGCCGTCTTCTCGGCTTCCTCGGCCGCGGAGTCCGCGGAGTCCGTCTTCGCGGCGGGCTTCTCCCCCGCCTCCCCCGCCTTCTCGACGGAGACCTTGCCGCGCTCGCCGTCGGTCCCCTCCGCGTCCTCGCCGTCGCCGGCGGCCTCGCGCTGGGCGCGCTCCTCCAGCGCCCCGGGCTCGACGATCTCCTCGCGTCCGGGTGCCCGCTTGGCGGAGACGACGAAGTAGACGACGGCCAGGACGAAGACGATCAGCGCGGTCCAGACGTTCAGCCGCAGGCCCAGGATGTGGTGGGCCTCGTCGACCCGCATGTACTCGATCCAGGCGCGGCCCGCGCAGTAGGCGGCGACGTACAGCGCGAAGGCCCGTCCGTGGCCGAGCCGGAAGCGCTTGTCGGCCCAGATCACCAGCGCCGCGACGCCGATGCACCACAGGCTCTCGTAGAGGAAGGTCGGGTGGTAGGTGCCGCCGATGCGCCCGATGGCCGGGTCGGAGCTGATCTCCAGCGCCCACGGCAGGTCGGTCGGCTTGCCGTAGAGCTCCTGGTTGAACCAGTTGCCCCAGCGGCCGATCGCCTGGCCGAGGGCCAGACCGGGCGCCAGCGCGTCCGCGTAGGCCGGCAGCGGGATGCCGCGGCGGCGGCAGCCGATCCAGGCGCCCACCGCGCCGAGCGCGACCGCACCCCAGATGCCGAGGCCGCCCTCCCACACCTTGAGGGCGTCGATCGGATGGCCGTTCTTGCCGAAGTACGGCTCGTACGTCGTGATGACGTGGTAGAGGCGGCCGCCGACCAGTCCGAAGGGCACGGCCCACACGGCGATGTCCGCGACGGTCCCGGAGCGGCCGCCGCGCTGGATCCAGCGCTTGTTGCCGAGCCAGACGCCGACGAAGACGCCGATGATGATGCAGAACGCGTAGCCGCGCAACGGGATCGGGCCGAGATGCACGACGCCGACCGACGGGCTGGGAATGAATGCGAGGTCCATGGCAGGGACGACGCTACCGCGCCGGGCGGGGTCGGCGACAACCCGCCCGGCAACGGCTGCGTAACGACGCCCTCGGCGCAGCGTGACACCGCGTGCCCCGGGCTGCCGCGGCGCCCACCAGGCCGGTGCGCACCGAAGCGGGCCGGGACAACACAGCTAGGGCGACTCCGCCGCGCCGTTCCGCGGCGAGGCGCTCGCCGCCCCGGCGTGCTTCCGGTGGGGCGAGGCGCTCGCTCCCGCCGCCGCGCTTCTGCCCGGCGCGGCGGGTGTGCTCGCGCTCGGGGTGACGCTCCCCGGCTTCTTGCCCTTGTTGGCGGCCCAGACCAGCTTCTTGAGGACCGCGGGGGTGACCCGGCCGCTCTGTTCCTTGGCGAGGTCCTTGCCGTTGAGCAGGATGGTCGGGGTGCCGCGGTAGCCGGACTTGGTGAAGGCGTCGTTGGACTTGCGCACGAAGCCGTTGTACGTGCCGTCGTTGACGCACTTGGTGAAGGCGGGCGAGGTCAGGCCCTTGACCTTGCCGGCCAGCCGGAGGAGGTACTGCTTGTCGGCGAACTTGTCCTGCGACTCGGGCGGCTGGTGGGAGTAGAGCACGTCGTGGTAGTCGCGGAACCGCCCGGCGTCCTGGGCGCACAGAGCGGCGTTGGCGGCGTTGAGGGAGCCCTGGCCGCCCATGTTGCCGTCGATGATCGTCACGAGGTGGTACTCGCTCTTGAGCTGGCCGGAGTCCTCCAGCTCATGGGTCACCTTGCGGAATCCGGTCTCGAACTGCTGGCAGGCGGGGCAGCGGAAGTCCTCCCACACCGTCAGGGTGGAGGGGGCGTCGGGCGCACCGACGGGGACGGCGGGCCGATCACCCCCGCCGGCCTGCTTCGGGCGGGCCGTCTCGTTGTCGGTGCCGCCCTGGCCGTTGCCGGCCGCGGTGACCCACACGGCGATACCGCCGGCCATCCCCAGCACCGCCAGCAACGACCCGGCCACGATCACCTGGCGGCCGCGCCGGGCGCGTGCCTGCTCCTTCGCCCGCTGTGCCTGAATGCGCTCGCGGGCGCTTCTGCGACCCTCATGATTCGTCTGGTTCACGCCCGTGCACAACGAGGCGGAGGGGTGCCGTCGCACCCCTCCGCACCGATGTTCGCCCTATCGAGGGACCACGCGCCGGACCGCCGTGGACGCCCCGGCCGCTCGTCTAGCGGCGGTTGCGTACGCCCTCGGCCAGCTCGCCCGCCAGGGCGCGGACCCCGGCGAGGCCGGCCGCCAGGTCACCGTCCGCCGACAGCAGCCGCTTGACGAACGCCGAGCCGACGATCACCCCGTCCGCGAACTGCGCCACTTCTGCGGCCTGCTCGGGGTTGGAGACGCCGAGGCCGACGCAGACGGGGAGCCCGCGGCGGGCACCAGCGGTGGCACGGGTACGGGCCACCAGCTCCTGGGCCTCGCGGCCGACGGACTCGCGGGTTCCGGTGACCCCCATCAGCGAGGCGGCGTAGACGAAGCCGCTGCCGGCCTCGGTGATCTTGGCGAGCCGCTCGTCCCGGCTGCTGGGCGCGACCACGAAGACCGTGGCGAGTCCGTGCTGCTCGGCGGCCTTGCGCCAGGCCTCGGACTCCTCGACCGGGAGGTCCGGCAGGATGCAGCCGGCGCCGCCGGCCTCGGCCAGGTCGGCGGCGAACCGCTCCACGCCGTAGCGGTCGACGGGGTTCCAGTACGTCATGCACAGCACCGGCGCGCCGGTGGCGGCGTGCACCTCGCGGACCGTGCGGATCACGTCGACGATCTTGACGCCGCCGCGCAGCGCGATGTCGTCGGCGGTCTGGATGACCGGGCCGTCCAGGACCGGGTCGCTGTGCGGCAGGCCGACCTCGACGATGTCGCAGCCGCCGTCCAGCATCTCGGTCATCGCCCGTACGCCGCCGTCCACGGTGGGGAAGCCGGCCGGGAGGTAGCCGACGAGCGCGGCGCGGTTCTCGGTGCGGGCCTGGGCCAGCACCGCGTTCAGCAGCTCGATGTTGCCCGCCATCACTTCTCCCCCTGCTCTGCCGCGTGGGCGGCGTCCGCCGCGCTCTCGCCGTCGTACAGCCCGAAGTAGCGGGCGGCGGTGTCCATGTCCTTGTCGCCGCGGCCGGAGAGGTTGACCAGCAGCAGGCCCTCGGGGCCCAGCTCGCGGCCGACCTCCAGGGCGCCGGCCAGCGCGTGGGCGCTCTCGATCGCCGGGATGATGCCCTCGGTCCGCGACAGCAGTCGCAGCGCCTGCATCGCCGCGTCGTCGGTGACGGCGCGGTACTCGGCGCGGCCGGCGTCCTTGAGGTAGGCGTGCTCGGGGCCGATGCCGGGGTAGTCCAGGCCGGCGGAGATCGAGTACGGCTCGGTGATCTGGCCGTCCTCGTCCTGCAGGACGTAGCTGCGCGAGCCGTGCAGGATGCCGGGGGTGCCCTCGGTGAGGGTGGCGGCGTGCTCGCCGGTCTCCACGCCGTGGCCGCCCGGCTCGCAGCCGATCAGGCGGACGCCGGTGTCGGGGAGGAAGGCGTGGAAGAGGCCGATGGCGTTGGAGCCGCCGCCGACGCAGGCGAGGGCGGCGTCCGGCAGGCGGCCCGCGCGCTGGAGGATCTGGCGGCGGGCCTCGACGCCGATGACGCGGTGGAAGTCGCGGACCAGGGCCGGGAAGGGGTGCGGCCCGGCGACCGTGCCGAAGAGGTAGTGGGTGCGGTCGACGTTGGCGACCCAGTCGCGGAAGGCCTCGTTGATGGCGTCCTTGAGGGTGCGGCTGCCGGACTTCACGGCGATGACCTCGGCGCCGAGCATCCGCATCCGGGCGACGTTGAGGGCCTGGCGCTCGGTGTCGATCTCGCCCATGTAGATGGTGCAGTCGAGGCCGAAGAGGGCGCAGGCGGTGGCGGTGGCGACGCCGTGCTGGCCGGCGCCGGTCTCGGCGATGACCCGGGTCTTGCCCATCCGCTTGGTGAGCAGCGCCTGGCCCAGCACATTGTTGATCTTGTGTGAGCCGGTGTGGTTGAGGTCCTCGCGCTTGAGGAACACCCGGGCCCCGCCGGCGTGTTCGGCGAACCGCGGCACCTCGGTGAGCGCGCTGGGGCGCCCGGTGTAGTTGACCATCAGGTCGTCGAGCTCGGCCGCGAACGCGGGGTCCGCCTTGGCCTTCTCGTACTCGGCGGCGACCTCGTCGACCGCGGCGACCAGCGCTTCGGGGATGAACTTGCCGCCGAAGGCACCGAAGTAGCCCTCGGGGCTGGGCACGCGCCCCTCGGGGTCGGGAAGGAAGAAATCGGAGGACATCTGACGCACTCCTAGGCCGGGGCGTTCACCCCGGAAAGTCCGGTTATGTCGGGAGAGGGCACATCACGGTATGCGGCGCGCGACACGGTGGCCCGCTGCCACCGCACGGTGGTTCACCGCCACCGTGGCGCCGGCAGGGGGCCGACGCGTCAGCGCGCGGCGGCCGTGCGCCATCGGCGCCCGTTGATCTGTCCCGGTTCCGAACCGATGTGGTAGCGCACCCGACGTCCGTGGACCCGGCGTGCCGGTGCCCGGCACCCGCGCGGCCGGCACCCGCGTCCCAGCGCCGCGTGCCGCCCGTCCCCGGCGGCCGCGGCGAGCAGCACGGCGGGGCCGGAGCGGTGGCCCGGGCGGCGGATGCGGGAGGCGGCGGTCATGTCGGTGATCCGGGCGGTCAGGACCGACCGTGGCGGATCGCCGGGTGGGAGCCCGCGGCGACCAGGTCGGCGACCGCGGTCTTGGGGTCCTTGCCGGTGACCAGCGACTCGCCGACCAGCACCGCGTCCGCGCCGTCGTTGGCGTACGCGATCAGGTCGTGCGGCCCGCGGACACCGGACTCGGCGATCTTGACGATGTGGTCGGGGATCTCGGGGGCGACCCGGGCGAAGTTGCCGCGGTCGACCTCCAGGGTCTTGAGGTTGCGGGCGTTGACGCCGATGATCCGGGCGCCGGCGTCCACCGCGCGGGCGACCTCTTCCTCGTCGTGCACCTCGACCAGCGGCGTCAGCCCGATCGACTCGGCCCGCTCGATCAGCGAGACCAGGGCCTCCTGCTCCAGCGCGGAGACGATCAGCAGGGCGAGGTCGGCGCCGTAGGCCCGGGCCTCCCACAGCTGGTAGGCGGTGACGATGAAGTCCTTGCGCAGCACGGGGATGTCGACCCGGGCGCGGACGGCCTCCAGGTCGGCCAGCGAGCCGCCGAAGCGGCGCTGCTCGGTGAGGACGGAGATGACCGCGGCGCCGCCCGCCTCGTAGTCGGCGGCCAGACCGGCCGGGTCGGCGATCGCGGCGAGCGCGCCCTTCGACGGGCTGGAACGCTTCACCTCGCAGATCACCGTGACGCTCTCGCCCTTGAGTGCCGCGACACCGTCCATCACGGGGCGTGCCTTGCGGGCCCGCTCCTTGAGCTCGTCGAGGGAGACGCGCGCCTGCCGCTCAGCGAGGTCGGCGCGGACCCCGTCGATGATCTCGTCGAGCACACTCACGCGAGCGGCCTCCTTCTTGAGCGGCGGCGGTGGACAGCGGCCTGTGGGACGAGCTGTCCCATCCGGCTCTCCGATGGTATCCGCCATGGGATGCAGGTCTCGCATCCGGTTGACGGCGGTCCCACAAGCTGGACATCTCCGGGGCCCCGGGTCACGGTGCCAGACCGCTGCCGAAGGGGAGGTTGCGGACGACCGTGAAGGCCAGCAGCAGCCCGCCCAGGGCCCACCAGTGGACGGCGCGCGGGCGGGGGCCCGGCGTACGGCGGCCCCGGGCGGCACGGCCGAGCCAGACCACCCAGAAGACCGCGCAGGCCGCGAAGCCGGCCACCGCGAGCGCATTGGCGCCCAGGGCGGCGGCCAGGTCGCCGTGCGCGAGGGCGTGGGCGCTGCGCAGGCCGCCGCAGGCCGGGCAGTACACGCCGGTGAGGTGCAGCAGCGGGCAGACGGGATAGTGGCCGGGCTCGTTCGGGTCGACGGCCCCGACGGCGGCGAAGGCGGCGGCGACGACCGCGAGGGCTCCCAGGGGCGCCGCGAGACGGCGGGGCACGCCGCCCGCCGGGCGGGCTTCCTGCCGGGCCTGCGCCAGGGGATCGCTCACGTGCCGATTGTGCTGCCATGCGCGCGAAGGCGCAGCTTCTCGGCCGCCGTACGGGGTGTGCACGGACGGCGGGCACGGCACCCGCGGGTGCGTACGGGCCGGGAAGCGGCGCCTTCGGGGAGGTGCGAGGTGGCGCCGGGACCCGGCGCCACGGGGAGCGTGGTCAGCTCTCCTGCGGCTGCGCCTGGACGGCCGGCTTCGCCGAGCGCTTGGGCTCCTGGCCCAGGCCGGCCGCGCGCATCAGCCCACCCACCACGGCACCGGCGGCGATCAGCACCATGCCGGCCCAGAAGCCCGGCACGCTGTTCAGCACGATGAAGGCTCCGGCGACACAGAAGCCGATGAACGAGATGATGACGCCGGTCCAGGCGGCGGGGGTGTGTCCGTGGCCACTGCTCGACATTGACTGCTCCTCGTTGCTCTCTCGCGCCTGGGTCGGGGCGCGGTGATCCTCGCGGTCCATTGTCACCGATGCCGCGGCGGCCCCCCTTACCGGGTGGGGTCCTCGCCGCGGTCCAGGGACTTCCAGATCTCCTCCGGACGGTCCGGATCCGGGGCGGCCGCGGCGCGCCGCGGACCCCGGGCGCCGCCGGGCGTGCGCTCGTATCGGCCCGACATCGCAGGCCAATGGCGCCCGTACACCAGCGCCAGCAGCCCGGCGATCAGCAGCAGCAGGCCGCCGGCCGCGGCCACCCACGGCCAGCCGGTGTGCGTGACGTGATGCACATCGGCGCCGGTCAGGCCGACCGCGGTGGCGGCCTTCTCGCGCAGCGCCGAGGTGTCGGCGTTGCCCAGCACCGCGGCGGCGACGACGCCGGCGCCGCTGAGCGCGAGCAGCGCGGCCACCGCGATCCGGCCGGCCCGGCGGACCGCGAAGACCGCGACCAGCGCGGCCAGGCCGACGACGGCCAGCGCGCCGGGCACGCCGGTGACGTCCGCGCCGGTCACGGTGCGCGGCAGCTCGCCCTGGGCCAGCACCGCGGAGCCCCGGGCCCAGATGCGGCCGGAGGCCAGCAGCGCCAGGCCCGCGCCGGCCGCGCCGGCCAGCAGGGCCAGGGCCAGGCTGCGCCTGGCGTTGCGGGGCGCGGGGGCCGGCGCCGGCGCGGGGGCGGGCGCGGCGTCTGTGGGGGTCTGGGGTGCGGCACTCACGCGTACCACTATCGCGCACCGGCCGGCACGGCCCGGCGCGCGGGGTGGCACCGGGCCGCGCGGCCGGCTACTTCCCCAGGTGGTTCGCCGTGTAGACCGCGCGCAGCACCGCGGCCGCCTTGTTACGGCACTCGGTGTCCTCGGCCACCGGGTCGGAGTCGGCGACCACGCCGGCGCCCGCCTGGACGTAGGCGGTGCCGCCGCGCAGCAGTGCCGTGCGGATCGCGATGGCGGTGTCGGAGTCCCCCGCGAAGTCGAGGTAGCCCACACAGCCGCCGTACAGACCGCGCCGGGTCGGCTCCAGCTCCTCGATGATCTGCATGGCGCGCGGCTTGGGGGCGCCGGAGAGGGTGCCGGCCGGGAAGCAGGCGGTGAGCACGTCGAAGGCGGTACGGCCCTCGGCCACCGTTCCGGTGACCGTGGAGACGATGTGCATCACATGGCTGTAGCGCTCGACGGACATGAAGTCGACGACCTCGACGCTGCCCGGCTCGCAGACCCGGCCCAGGTCGTTGCGGCCCAGGTCGACCAGCATCAGATGCTCGGCGCGCTCCTTGGGGTCGGCCATCAGCTCGTCCGCCAGGGCCTGGTCCTCCGGGACGGAGGAGCCGCGCGGGCGGGTGCCGGCGATGGGGTGGACCATGGCACGGCCGGCCTCGACCTTCACCAGCGCCTCGGGGCTGGAGCCGACCACGTCGAAGGCGCTGTCCGGGCCGTCGCCGCCCTCGAAGCGGAAGAGGTACATGTACGGGCTGGGGTTGGTGGCCCGCAGCACCCTGTAGACGTCCAACGCGCTTGCCGTGCACGGGGTTTCGAAGCGCTGGGAGGGCACGACCTGGAAGGCCTCACCGGCCCGGATGCGCTCTTTGACGTCCTCGACGGCCTCCTGGTAGGCGGCGCCGCCCCATTCGACGGTGAACGGCGGGACCTGCGACGGCGGCAGGGCCGCGGCACTGGCGTGCGCGGGCCGGGCCAGGTCGTCGGCCATGGTGTCCAGGCGGGCCACGGCGTCCGCGTAGGCCTCGTCGATGCCGGTGTCGAGGTCGTTGTGGTTGATCGCGTTGGCGATCAGCAGGACCGTGCCGCTCCAGTGGTCGAGGACGGCGAGGTCGGAGGTGAGCAGCATGCTCAGTTCCGGCAGCCGGAGGTCGTCGGTGGTGCTGTCGCCGATCTTCTCCAGGCGGCGTACGACGTCGTAGCCGAGGTAGCCGACCATGCCGCCGGTGAACGGCGGCAGCCCCGCGTCCTCGATGAGGTCGCGGGGGGTGTGCAGCGCCTCGACGGTGGCGCGCAGCGCGTCGAGCGGGTCGCCGTCGGTGGGGAGGCCGACCGGCGGGGTGCCGAGCCAGTGCGCCTGTCCGTCGCGGGTGGTCAGGGTGGCGGCGCTGCGGACGCCGATGAAGGAGTAGCGCGACCACGTGCGGCCGTTCTCGGCGGACTCCAGCAGGAAGGTGCCGGGGCGCTCGGCGGCGAGTTTGCGGTAGAGCCCGACCGGAGTGTCGCCGTCCGCGAGCAGGCGCCGGGTGACGGGGATGACCCGCCGGTCCTTGGCGAGGGTGCGGAAGGTGTCGAGGTCCGGATTGGCGGTGCCGGTGGTTCCCGTGGTCATGGCAGCGGAGCCTACTGGTCCCGGTCGGCCTCGGTGGCCAGCACATCCGCGTCGAAGCAGGTGCGCGCGCCGGTGTGGCAGGCGGCGCCGACCTGGTCGACCTTGACCAGGACGGTGTCCGCGTCGCAGTCCAGCGCCACCGATTTCACGTACTGGAAGTGGCCGGAGGTGTCGCCCTTGACCCAGTACTCCTGGCGGCTGCGGCTCCAGTACGTGCAGCGCCCGGTGGTCAGGGTGCGGTGCAGCGCCTCGTCGTCCATCCACCCCATCATCAGCACCTCGCCGGTGTCGTACTGCTGGGCGATGGCGGGGACCAGGCCGTCGGCGCCGCGCTTGAGGCGGGCGGCGACGGCGGGGTCCAACAGGGAGTCGGCGGCGGTGGTGCGGCTGCTGGTCATGGGTCCATTGTGCCGTGCGGCATCCTGCAGACATGCCTCCTTCGCCGCCCGTGCCACCACCGCCGCCGGATCCGGACCGCGCCGCGCGGGTGGCGGCGCTGGTGCTGGCGGCGGTGTTCGTGGCGGCGCTGGTGGTGGCCGTGGTGGTGGCGGTGGTGGTGCTGCGGACGTAGGGGGTGTCCGTGTCCGCGACGTCCCCTCGTCCGCCCGCGGGGCCCGGAATACGCCCCACACCCGCCGCGTTGTGGCCCCGCAGGGGGCGTCCGCACCCCCTACGGGATGCGTTCGACCACCCCCTGGGTGCCCCCGCCCCGGGTGCCCCCGGCCCCCGCCCCGCTCACACCCCCAGCTTGGCCGCCATCAGCCGCTCGATCGCTTCCTTGTCCCCCTCCAGCTCCACCTCGGCGGCCTGCTGCCGGCCGAAGGCGAACATGGTCAGCTCGCCCGGCTCCCCGACGACGGTGACCACCGGGGTGCCGCGGTGCGCCACCGCGGTCCGGCCGTCCGGCCGCCGCAGCACGAGCCCCACCGGCGACTTGCGGCCGAGCAGCCGGGCCATCCGTTCGAGCCTGGACCACAGGGCGTCGGCGAAGACCGGGTCCGGCTCGCGCGGGCCGAAGTCCGGCTGCGCCCGCCGCACGTCCTCGGCGTGGACGTAGAACTCGACCGTGTTGGACGCCTCGTCGACCTGCTTCAGCGAGAACGGCGAGAACCGCGGCGGCCCGGTCCTGATCAGCTGGATCAGCTCCTCGTACGGCTTGGCGGCGAACTCCGCCTGCACCCGCCCCAGCCGGGCCGCCAGCGGCTTGACCAGCAGCCCGCCGGCCGCGTCGGCGCGCCGCTCGCGCACCACCACGTGCGCGGCCAGGTCCCGCGCGGTCCAGTTCTCACACAGGGTCGGCGCCTCGGGTCCCGCGCTCTCCAACAGGTCGGCGAGAAGGAGCCGTTCACGCTTGGCATGGGTCGACATGCCGCCAGCCTACGACCGGGCCGGATCACCTGCCACGGCGCCGCGCGCCCCGGCGCTCAGGGCCCCCGGTTCGAGGCGCTGCCGCAGGATCCGCTCCAGCTCGCGGGCGGCGCGCGGCGGGGAGACGTCGCCGCGGTGGGCGACGGAGACCACGCGGTGCATGCCGGGGGTCGCGAAGCGGGTGACGCGCAGCCCGGAGCGCTCGGCGACCATGCTGGGGACGACGGCGATGCCGAGCCCGGCCCGTACGAAGCCGAGGACCGCGTCCATCTCGCCGCCCTCGACGGTGAAGGTGGGTTCGAAGCCGGCCGCGCGGCACGCGGCGGTGGTGAATTCCCGCAGGTCGTAGCCTCGGCGGAACATCGCCAGTGGGCGGCCGCGGAGGTCCTCGACCAGGATGCGGGTGCGGCGCCCGCCCGGTGGGGCGGGCCGGTCCGGTGCGGAGACCACGACGAGTTCCTCGCGCAGCAGGTCGGAGGTGGCCAGCGCCGGGGCCTGGTCCGGGAGCGGGGTGATGATCAGGGCCAGGTCCAGTTCGCCGTCGGCCAGCGCGCGGACGAGGTCCTGCGAGCCGTCCTCGGTGACGAGCAGGTCGACGCCGGGATAGGTGGCGTGGAAGGCGCTCAGGACGTCGGGGACGAGGCTGGCGCAGAGGCTGGGCGGGGCACCGAGGCGGAGCCGGCCGCGGCGCAGCTGGGCGACCTCCTGCACCTCGCGGCGGGCGGTCTCGGTGTCGGCGAGGATCCGCCGGGCGAGCGGCAGCAGGGTCTCGCCGGCGTCGGTGAGGGTGATGTGGCCGCGGGCGCGGTGGAACAGCTCGGCGCCCAACTCCCTTTCCAGGGAGCGGATTTGCTGGGAGAGGGAGGGCTGGGCGACGTGCTCGCGCTCGGCGGCGCGGGTGAAGTGGCGGGTGTCGGCCACGGCGGTGAAGTAGCGGAGCTGCTGCAGCTGCATAAGGCGAATGTAAAGCATCGATAGGCCTGGCCTATGGAGATGAGCCGGACCATGTCTTGGACTGATGGGTAGCCCGGTCCCTACCGTCGGGACCCATGGCACTGGACACACGGACGGAACGACGGCCGTCGAAGGAGAATCGCGCACGACAGCGCTCCGTGAGAGGCGGTGGCCGGGCGACGGGCGGGCGGGCGTTCTGGGACTCGTCCGTCGGCAAGAAGACGGTGATGGCCGTCAGCGGACTGATCATGCTGCTCTACTTGGTCGTCCACATGATCGGCAACCTGAAGATCTTCTTCGGGTCGGGCGAGTTCAACCACTACGCGCACTGGCTGCGCACGGTCGGCGAGCCCTTCATGCACTACGAGTGGACGCTGTGGCTGATCCGCGTCGTCCTCGTGGCCGCCGTCGTCGCCCACGCCACGTCCGCGTACCAGCTCAGCCGCCGCGGCATCAAGGCGCGCCCCGGCAACTACGTGCACAAGCGGCCGCGCGCCAGTTACGCCACCCGCACCATGCGCTGGGGCGGGATCATCCTCGGCCTGTTCATCGTGTGGCACGTCCTGGACCTGACGACCGGCACGGTGCACCCGAACGGCTTCCAGGCCGGGCACCCGTACCAGAACGTCGTCGACACCTTCTCGACCTGGTACGGCAACGTCGTCTACATCGTCGCGATGGTCGCCCTCGGCTTCCACATCCAGCACGGGTTCTGGAGCGCCGCGCAGACCCTCGGCGTCGGCAGCCGCGCCCGCGACCGCGCCCTGAAGACCGCCGGCAACGTCCTCGCCGTACTGCTCACGCTCGGCTTCGTCGCCGTGCCCGTGGGCGTCATGAGCGGATTGGTGAGCTGAATCCATGACCACGTACTCGCAGTACGCGACCGGGGAGCCGGTCGTCGACACCAAGGCCCCGTCCGGACCCGTCAACGAGCGCTGGGACACCCGCCGCTTCGAGGCGAAGCTGGTCAACCCCGCCAACCGCCGCAAGCACACCGTCATCGTCGTCGGCACCGGCCTGGCGGGCGGCTCGGCGGGCGCCACGCTCGCCGAACAGGGCTACCACGTCGTGCAGTTCTGCTACCAGGACTCACCGCGCCGGGCGCACTCCATCGCCGCGCAGGGCGGCATCAACGCGGCGAAGAACTACCGCAACGACGGCGACTCGGTGCACCGGCTGTTTTACGACACCGTCAAGGGCGGCGACTTCCGGGCGCGGGAATCCAATGTGCACCGGCTCGCGCAGATATCCGTCGAGATCATCGACCAGTGCGTGGCCCAGGGCGTGCCGTTCGCCCGTGAGTACGGCGGGCTGCTCGACACCCGGTCGTTCGGCGGGGTGCAGGTGTCCCGGACGTTCTACGCCCGGGGCCAGACGGGGCAGCAGCTGCTGCTCGGCGCCTACCAGGCGCTGTCCCGGCAGATCGCGGCGGGCAACGTCGAGATGCACCCCCGTACCGAGATGCTCGACCTCGTCGTCGTGGACGGCAAGGCGCGCGGCATCGTCGCCCGCGACCTGGTCACCGGCAAGATCGACACCTACTTCGCGGACGCCGTCGTCCTCGCGTCCGGCGGCTACGGCAACGTCTTCTACCTCTCGACGAACGCCATGAACTCCAACGCCACCGCCGCGTGGCGGGCGCACCGCCGCGGCGCCTACTTCGCCAACCCGTGCTTCACCCAGATCCACCCGACCTGCATCCCGCGCACCGGCGACCACCAGTCGAAGCTGACGCTGATGAGCGAGTCGCTGCGCAACGACGGACGGATCTGGGTGCCCAAGGCCAAGGGGGACACCCGTCCGGCGCACCAGATCCCCGAGGACGAGCGCGACTACTACCTGGAGCGCATCTACCCGTCGTTCGGCAACCTCGTGCCCCGTGACATCGCCTCGCGGGCCGCGAAGAACGTGTGCGACGAGGGCCGGGGCGTCGGGCCCGGCGGGCAGGGGGTCTACCTCGACTTCGCCGACGCCATCCAGCGCATGGGCCGCAAGGCCGTCGAGGCCAAGTACGGCAACCTCTTCGACATGTACCAGCGGATCACCGACGAGGATCCGTACCGGGTGCCCATGCGGATCTACCCGGCCGTGCACTACACGATGGGCGGGCTGTGGGTCGACTACGACCTGCAGACCACCGTCCCCGGCCTGTTCGCGATCGGCGAGGCCAACTTCTCCGACCACGGCGCCAACCGGCTCGGCGCGTCCGCCCTCATGCAGGGCCTGGCCGACGGCTACTTCGTGCTGCCGGCCACCATCAACGACTACCTCGCGAGGAACCCGCACAAGGACGAGGTGAACGCCGAGCACCCCGCCACCGTCGAGGTCGTGCGGGAGACCGAGGAGCGGCTCGCGCGGCTGCTCGCCGTCGACGGCGACCGCACCCCGGACTCCTTCCACCGCGAACTCGGCGAGCTGATGTGGGAGTTCTGCGGTATGGCCCGCACCGACGAGGGTCTGCGCAAGGCCCTGGACCGCATCCCGCAGATCCGCGAGGAGTTCTGGCGCCGCATCAAGGTGCCCGGTACCGGCGAGGAGTTCAACCAGTCCCTGGAGAAGGCCAACCGCATCGTCGACTACCTGGAGCTCGCCGAGCTGATGTGCCTCGACGCGCTGCACCGCGCCGAGTCCTGCGGCGGCCACTTCCGCGAGGAGTCGCAGACTCCCGACGGCGAGGCCGCCCGCCAGGACGAGGAGTTCTCCTACGCGGCCGCCTGGGAGTTCACCGCCACCGGCGACGCCCCCGTCCTGCACAAGGAAGACCTGGTCTTCGAGTACGTCCACCCCACCCAGCGGAGCTACGCATGAGGCTCACCCTGCGCGTCTGGCGCCAGAAGAACGCCGACGCCCCCGGCGCCATGTCCACGTACGAGGTGGACGGCATCTCGCAGGACATGTCGTTCCTGGAGATGCTCGACACCCTCAACGAGGAGCTGATCCTCAAGGGCGACGATCCGGTCGCCTTCGACCACGACTGCCGCGAGGGCATCTGCGGCGCCTGCTCGCTGGTCATCAACGGCGACGCGCACGGCCCGGAGCGCACCACCACCTGCCAGCTGCACATGCGGTCCTTCAAGGACGGCGACACCATCGACATCGAGCCGTGGCGCGCCTCGGCCTTCCCCGTCGTCAAGGACCTGGTGGTCGACCGCACGGCCTTCGACCGCATCATCCAGGCCGGCGGCTACATCACCGCGCCGACCGGTGCCGCGCCCGAGGCGCATGCGACGCCGGTGCCCAAGCCGGACGCCGACTTCGCCTTCGAGCACGCCGAGTGCATCGGCTGCGGCGCGTGCGTGGCGGCCTGCCCGAACGGCGCGGCGATGCTGTTCACCTCCGCGAAGGTCAACCACCTCAACGTGCTGCCGCAGGGCTCGCCCGAGCGGGAGAGCCGGGTGCTGGACATGGTGGCGCAGATGGACGAGGAGGGCTTCGGCGGCTGCACGCTCGCCGGCGAGTGCGCCACGGCCTGCCCCAAGGGCATCCCGCTGTTCAGCATCACCAGGATGAACCGCGAGTTCGTCCGGGCGGCGCGCAAGGGGCGCTGAGCGGTACCGGGGCGCGGCCGGGGTTCTCCTCCGGCCGCGCCGCGTGCTTTCAGCGGACCGGGTGGCCCGCCTCCCGCAGTGCGTCCTTGACCTGGGGGATGCGCAGGTCACCGAAGTGGAAGACGGAGGCGGCCAGTACGGCGTCGGCGCCGGCGGCGACGGCCGGGGCGAAGTCCGAGAGCTTCCCGGCGCCGCCCGACGCGATCACCGGGACGGTGACGTGCTTGCGGACGGCCTCGATCATCTCGACGTCGTAGCCGTCCTTGGTGCCGTCGGCGTCCATGGAGTTCAGCAGGATCTCGCCGGCGCCCAGCTCGGCGGCGCGGTGGGCCCATTCGACGGCGTCGATGCCGGTGCCGCGGCGGCCGCCGTGGGTGGTGACCTCGAATCCGGACGGGGTGCCGGCGTCGGTGCGGCGGGCGTCGACGGACAGCACCAGCACCTGGCGTCCGAAGCGCTCGGCGATCTCGTGGATCACCTCGGGGCGGGCGATGGCGGCGGTGTTGACGCCGACCTTGTCGGCGCCCGCGCGCAGCAGTTTGTCGACGTCCTCGGGGGTGCGGACGCCGCCGCCGACGGTGAGCGGGATGAAGACCTGCTCGGCGGTGCGGCGGACCACGTCGTAGGTGGTCTCGCGGTTGCCGGAGGAGGCGGTGATGTCGAGGAAGGTCAGCTCGTCGGCGCCCTCCTCACCGTAGATCTTCGCCATCTCGACGGGGTCGCCGGCGTCCCTGAGGTTCTGGAAGTTGACGCCCTTGACGACCCGGCCGTTGTCGACGTCCAGGCAGGGGATGACTCGTACGGCCAGGGTCATGACGCGGGGGCCTCTCTGTACGCCTCCAGTTCGACCTCGACGACCAGGCGGGGGTCGACGAAGCCGGAGACGATGATCATGGATGCGGCGGGGCGGACGGAGTCGAACAGCTCCTTGTGAGCGCGTCCGACCTCGTCCACGTCCCGGGCATGGGTCAGGTACATACGGGTGCGTACGACGTCGTCACGGCCGAGACCGACCTGCTCCAGCGCCGACAGCGCGGCCTGGAAGGAGGTGACCGCCTGCTCGTAGGGGTCGGCGGCGACGACCTGCCCGTCGATGACGGAGGTGCAGCCGGAGACCAGCACCAGGCCGTTGGGCAGCTCCACCGCGCGGGAGCGGCCGAAGGCGTCCGCCCAGGGGTCCTCGGTCCGCGGGTCGCCGGCCGTGAAGCGGCGTACGCCACTCATGACGCCACGGCCTCCAGGGCCTGCTCCAGCGTGAACGCCTTGGCGTAGAGCGCCTTTCCGACGATCGCGCCCTCGACGCCCTCGGGCACCAGTGAGGCGATCGCCCGCAGGTCGTCGAGGGAGGACACGCCGCCGGAGGCGACGACCGGGCGGTCGGTGGCGGCGCACACGTTGCGCAGCAGGTCGAGGTTGGGGCCCTGGAGGGTGCCGTCCTTGTTGATGTCGGTGACGACGTAGCGGGCGCAGCCCTCGGAGTCCAGGCGGGCCAGCGTCTCGTAGAGGTCGCCGCCGTCGCGGGTCCAGCCGCGGCCGCGCAGCGTCGTACCGCGTACGTCCAGGCCGACCGCGATCCGGTCGCCGTACTCGGCGATGATCTTGGCGACCCACTCGGGGTTCTCCAGGGCCGCGGTGCCGATGTTGACGCGGGTGCAGCCGGTGGCCAGGGCGGCGGCCAGCGAGTCGTCGTCGCGGATGCCGCCGGACAGCTCGACCTTGATGTCCATGGAGCGGGCGACCTCGGCGATCTGCGCGCGGTTGTCGCCGGTGCCGAAGGCCGCGTCGAGGTCGACGAGGTGCAGCCACTCGGCGCCGGCCCGCTGCCAGGCGAGGGCCGCCTGGAGCGGGTCGCCGTAGGAGGTCTCGGAGCCGGACTCGCCGTGGACCAGGCGGACGGCCTGGCCGTCGCGGACGTCGACGGCGGGGAGGAGTTCAAGCTTCGGCATCTGGGGGCTCACAGGGTGTTGATCCAGTTGGTCAGGAGCTGGGCGCCGGCGTCGCCGGACTTCTCGGGGTGGAACTGGGTGGCCCACAGCGGGCCGTTCTCGACGGCGGCCACGAACGGCTCGCCGTGCGTGGCCCAGGTGACCTTCGGAGCGGCGATGTGCGGGTTGCCGACCTCCAGCTCCCAGTCGTGCACCGCGTAGGAGTGCACGAAGTAGTAGCGGGTGTCGGCGGGCAGGCCGGCGAAGAGCCGCGAGCCCTCGGGGGCGTCGACGGTGTTCCAGCCCATGTGCGGGACGACGTCGGCCTTCAGCGGGCCGACGGTGCCGGGCCACTCGTCCAGGCCCTCGGTCTCCACGCCGTGCTCGATGCCCCGGCCGAAGAGGATCTGCATGCCGACGCAGATGCCCATCACGGGGCGGCCGCCGGACAGCCGGCGGCCGACGACCCAGTCGCCGCGGGCCTCGCGCAGTCCGCGCATGCAGGCGGCGAACGCGCCGACGCCGGGGACCAGCAGCCCTTCGGCGTTCATCGCCCGGTCGTAGTCCCGGGTGATCTCCACGTCGGCGCCGACGTGTGCCAGGGCGCGCTCGGCGGAGCGGACGTTGCCGAAGCCGTAGTCGAAGACGACGACCTTCTTACGGGGTGCGGCGGCGGTCAATTCCACACCTCCAGCCGCAGCACGCCGGCTACCAGGCACATCGCCGAGCCGACGGACAGCAGCACGATCAGGCTCTTGGGCAGCTGCTGCTTCCAGAAGGAGTAGACGCCGCCGAGGAGGAACAGGCCGACGAGGATGAAGACGGTGGACAGACCGTTCACGGGACTACAGCGCTCCCTTGGTGGAGGGAATGATGCCCGCGGCGCGCGGGTCGCGCTCGCTGGCGTAGCGCAGGGCCCGGGCCAGCGCCTTGAACTGGCACTCCACGATGTGGTGGGCGTTGCGGCCGTAGGGAACGTGGATGTGCAGCGCTATCTGGGCCTGCGCCACGAAGGACTCGAAGATGTGCCGGGTCATCGTCGTGTCGTACGAGCCGATCATCGGCGCCATGTTCTCCGGCTCGGTGTGCACCAGATACGGGCGGCCGGAGAGGTCGACGGTCACCTGGGCGAGCGACTCGTCCAGCGGGACGGTGCAGTTGCCGAAGCGGTAGATGCCGGACTTGTCGCCGAGGGCCTGCTTGAAGGCGGCGCCCAGCGCGAGGGCGGTGTCCTCGATGGTGTGGTGGGTGTCGATGTGCAGATCGCCGTCGGTCTTGACCTTGAGGTCGAACAGGCCGTGCCGGCCGAGCTGGTCGAGCATGTGGTCGTAGAAGCCGACGCCGGTCGCCACGTCCACCTCGCCCCTGCCGTCGAGGTCGATCTCGACGAGCACGGACGTTTCCTTCGTTGTGCGCTCCACGCGTCCTACGCGGGTCATCGCTCGTTCTCCTTCAAGCTGCGTTCTTTGAACAGCGTGCGAACCGCGTCGAGGAACGCGTCGTTCTCGGCCGGGGTGCCTGCGGTGACCCGCAGCCAGCCCGGTACGCCGTTGTCACGGACCAGTACGCCCTGATCGAGGATCGCCCGCCAGGCGGCGTGGGCGCCGCCCTCGCCGTCGAATCGGCCGAACTGCACGAAGTTGGCGTCGGAGGCGGTGACCTCGCAGCCGATCGTCCGCAGCTCGGTGACCAGGCGGTCCCGTTCGGCCTTGAGCTGTTCGACGTACTTCAGGAGCGTATCGGTGTGCTCCAGCGCGGCCAGGGCGGTGGCCTGGGTGACCGACGAGAGGTGGTACGGCAGCCGGACGAGCTGGACGGCGTCGACCACGGCCCGGTCGGCGGCGAGGTACCCCAGCCGCAGGCCGGCCGCCCCGAACGCCTTGGACATGGTCCGCGAGACCACCAGATTCGGCCGGCCCTCGATCAGCGGGAGCAGCGAGGGGCGGTGGCTGAACTCGCCGTAGGCCTCGTCGATCACCACCAGCGCCCCGGCCGTGTCGGCCTTGGCGGCCTGCGCCGCCTCGTACAGCGCGAGCACCGTCTCCGCCTCGACGGCGGTGCCGGTGGGGTTGTTGGGCGAGCAGACGAAGACCACGTCGGGCCGGCGCTCGGCGATGGCCTGCCGGGCCGCCGCCACGTCGATGGTGAAGTCGTCGTTGCGCGGGCCGGAGATCCACTCCGTGCCCGTGCCGCGCGAGATCAGGCCGTGCATGGAGTACGAGGGCTCGAAGCCGATGGCCGAGCGGCCCGGGCCGCCGAAGGTCTGCAGCAGCTGCTGGATGATCTCGTTCGACCCGTTGGCCGCCCAGACCTGGTCCATGGCGACCTCGTGGCCGCCGGTGCGGGTGAGGTAGCGGGCCAGTTCGGTGCGCAGCTCGACCGCGTCGCGGTCGGGGTAGCGGTTGAGCTGCCGGGCGGCCTCGGTCACCCGCTCGGCGATCCGGGCGACCAGCGGCTCGGGCAGCGGATAGGGGTTCTCGTTGGTGTTCAGGCGTACCGGCACGTCCAGCTGCGGGGCGCCGTAGGGGGACTTGCCGCGCAGCTCGTCCCGGATGGGGAGATCGTCGATGCGGGTCACGTGCCTGCTCACTTGCTCTGGGGGACCTTCCAGCCGAACCTTGCCTTGATCGCCGCGCCGTGGGCCGGGAGGTCCTCGGCCTCGGCGAGGGTCACCACGTGGTGGGCGACCTCGGCCAGTGCGTCGCGGGTGTAGTCCACGACATGGATGCCGCGCAGGAAGGACTGCACGGAGAGCCCCGAGGAGTGGCAGGCGCAGCCGCCGGTGGGAAGGACGTGGTTGGAGCCGGCGCAGTAGTCGCCGAGCGAGACCGGGGCGTACGGGCCGACGAAGATCGCGCCGGCGTTGCGGACCCGGGCCGCCACCGCGGCGGCGTCGGCGGTCTGGACCTCCAGGTGCTCGGCGCCGTAGGCGTCCACGACCCGCAGGCCCTCGTCGATGCCGTCGACCAGGACGATGGCGGACTGCCGGCCGGCCAGGGCCGGGGCGATCCGGTCCTCGACGTGCCGGGTCGCCGCGATCTGCGGTGCGAGCTCCTGCTCGGTCTTCTCCGCCAGCGCGACCGAGTCGGTGACCAGGACGGCGGCGGCCATAGGGTCGTGCTCGGCCTGGCTGATCAGGTCGGCGGCGACGTGCGCTGGGTCGGCGGTGTCGTCCGCGAGGATCGCGATCTCGGTGGGCCCGGCCTCGGAGTCGATGCCGATCCGGCCCTTGAGCAGGCGCTTGGCCGCGGCGACGTAGATGTTGCCGGGGCCGGTGACGAGGTTGACGGGCGGGCACTCCTCGGTGCCGTAGGCGAACATCGCGATGGCCTGGGCGCCGCCGGCGGCATAGACCTCGTCCACGCCGAGCAGCGCGCAGGTCGCCAGGATCGTCGGGTGCGGCAGGCCCTCGAAGTCCGCCTGCGGGGGCGAGCTCACGGCCAGGGACTCGACGCCGGCCTCCTGCGCGGGGACCACGTTCATCACGACGGACGAGGGGTAGACCGAGCGGCCGCCCGGTACGTACAGCCCCACCCGCTCGACGGGGACCCAGCGCTCGGTGACCGTGCCGCCGGGGACGACCTTGGTGGTGACGTCGCTGCGGCGCTGCTCGCGGTGGACGGTCCGGGCGCGCCGGATGGACTCCTCCAGGGCGGCGCGGACGGCCGGATCCAGCTCCTCCAGGGCGGTCTTGAGGGCCTCGGCGGGAACCCGTACCCGCTCGATCTCGACACCGTCGAACCGCCGCGCGTACTCGATCAGCGCCGCGGTGCCGCGATGGCGTACGTCCTCGCAGATGGGCCGCACCTTCTCCAGGGCGGCTTCCACGTCGAACTCGGCACGGGGCAGCAGGTCGCGCAGGGCGCCACCCTCGGGGAGGGCGTCACCGCGCAGATCGATTCGGGAGATCACCTCCCCAGTGTCTCAGACCCGCTCCCTGGCCCGAGCCGCCGTATCACTCAGTGATACACAGCGACGCACGGCCCGGACGCACGGTCACCCGGCCCCGTGAAGTTGACCGGAGTTGGCCCTGACCACGCGTGTTCAAGCAGTCACGGGGCGGGCAAGGGCCACGTAGCGGCGCACGGGGAGACCTGCGGGACGTGTGCGGTGCCGCGCGCAGACCACGCGCGAAGTGCGTCCGAACAGGTCGCGACACACCACGGGATGGCAAGGGGGACACAGTGACCGAGCCCAGGGACGGCGACGCGCCCGCCGACCTGCGACTGACGTCGGCGGAATGGAGCATGTGGCAGGCCTTCCGCAACGGCAGCACCTGCGATCTGCACATCGGCGACCCGGTGCGCGACGATCCGCACGGGCAGCATCTGTGGGGTCCCGAGCGCCGGGTGCGGGCCCGGGTCGTGGCGCTGCTGCTGCTCGACGGGCCGCCCGCGCAGCCGGGCCGGGTGTCGGCGCTCAAGCTCACCGGGGCGTACATCACGGACACTCTCGACGTTGCGGGCGGCACGATCGAGCCATTCGTGGAGCTGCGGGACTGCCGCTTCGAGGCCGAGGTGGTGCTGCCGGAGAGCCGGTTCACCACGCTGCGGCTGGTGAACTGCGCGATACCCCGGCTGGAGGCGGCCCGGCTGCACACCGAGGGAGACCTCCACCTGCCCCGCTGCGTCGTGCAGTCCGGCATCCGCCTCACCGACGCGCACATCGGCACCGACCTGATGCTCAACCAGACGGTCGTCCACAAGGACCGCCAGGGCCGGTCGATCATGGCGGACGGGCTGACCGTCACCCAGGACCTCCAGGCCGAGATGCTGGAGTCCTACGGCGAGCTGTCGCTGCGCGGCGCCACCGTCGGCGTCTCGCTGAGCCTGCGCGGCAGCCATCTGAGCAACCCCTTCGGCCGCCGGGCGCTGAACGCCCCCCAGCTCACCGTCGAGCGCACCCTCTACCTGACCGCCGCGGGCCTGGCCAACTCCCCCTTCTCCAGCAGCGCCACTCCCCCCTACGGCATCGCGCACACCCCCTCGCGGGGCACCCGTTTGCAGCGCTTCGAGTGCGAGGGCGGGATGCGGCTGGACGACGGACGGTTCGGCGACGCCGTGGACCTCGAGCACGCCCGCTTCATCATGGAGTCCGACCAGGAACTCTCGCTGCGCCGCATCCAGACCCCCGAGCTGCGCTTCCTCGGTGAACGGCCGCAGCGCGGACGGGTCATCCTCTCCGGCGCCCGGGTGGTCAACCTCGTCGACAAGTCGGCGAGCTGGCCGGGGCTGGGCGGGCTGTGGATGGCCGGCTTCGCCTACGAGACGCTGATCCCGCGCGGCCACTTCCCGCTCTCGCAGCGGCTGCAGTGGGTGGCCGCGGCGACCCCCGAGTACGCGCCCGAGCCGTACGAGATGCTCGCCACCTCGCTGCGCCGCAGCGGTGAGGACTCCGACGCCCGGGAGGTGCTGCTGGCCAAGCAGCGGCGACGCCGCGAGACGCTGCCGCTGGCGGCGAAGGCCTGGGGCTTTCTGCAGGACTGGACGGTGGCCTACGGCTACCGTCCCGGGCGGGCCGCGGTCTGGATGGCCATCCTGTGGGCGATCGGCACGGTCTACTTCTCGACGTCCCCGCCACCGCCCCTCAAACCGGGCGAGGCACCCCCCTGGAACCCGTACCTCTACGCCCTCGACCTGCTGCTGCCGGTGATCGACCTCAACCAGGGCGCCGCCTGGAAACCGGGCGGCACCGCCCAGTGGGCGGCGGCCGTACTGATCCTCGCCGGCTGGGTCCTGGCGACGACGGTGGCCGCGGGTGCGTCGCGCCTGCTGCGGCGGGCCTAGCCGCTGCGCTTGGCCCGCTTCCCACGTTTTTGGCTGCGGCGCCGTGCGCCGTCCCGCCGTTGCGCCTGCGGCGGTAGCCGACGGATCCGATACGCCCCCACCGGCCTGTCTTCCCACCCACCCACGGGAGGTGACGGCCCTGCGGGGCAGGGGTGTGGGACGTAAA
>NZ_JBWKCJ010000023.1:0-47294 GCF_056436545.1 Streptomyces sp. NPDC043738
ACGACCGAGGCGGTCAGCGAGTTGATCAGCGGCGGCCAGGGGCTGACGCCGGTGCCCTGGCCGAAGAACTCGCGGTAGCCGTGCAGGGTGAGGGGAGCACCCACGCTCGGCGGATTGCTCGCCGCGTCCGTCTCACCGTGGAAGGACGTCAGCACCATCCACGCCACCGGCACGAAGAAGAGCAGACCGCACAGCCAGGCGAGCAGACCCAGGTACGCGCTCCGGCGGCGTCGGCGGCGGGCGGAAGCCGGAAGCCGGTGTGCGGCATGCGGTGCGCCGGTCATCGGGGGCCTTCCTCGCGGAGCAGGGACGAGACGGTGCGCAGCGCGAGGGTGGCCACGAGCAGGGAGCCGATCAGCACGACGACGCCCTGTGCGGAGGCCCGTCCGTAGTCGTGGGCCTGGTAGAAGGTCTGGTAGATGGTGTAGGGGAGATTGGCGGTGCCGAGGCCGCCCGACGTGATGGTGAAGACCGCGTCGAAGTTCTGGATGATGAAGATGGTCCCCAGCAGCGCGGCCAGTTCCAGATAGCGCCGCAGGTGGGGCAGCGTCAGATAGCGGAGGATGTCGAAGGCGGAGGCGCCGTCCACCCGCGCGGCCTCGACGACGTCGGCGGGCCGGCTCTGCAGCCCTGCGAGCAGGATCAGCATCATGAACGGTGTCCACTGCCAGATCAGCGCCACCTCCACCGCGGCCAGCGGAGCGCTGGTCAACCAGTCCGGCTGCGGTGGGTCGTCGCTGCCGAACAGGCTCCACAGCCAGGTCAGTGAGCCGTTGAGGAGCCCGTACGAGGCGTTGAACAGGGCGTGCTTCCACAGCAGCGCGGACGCGACGGGCACCACCAGGAACGGGGTGATGAGCAGGGTGCGGACGATGCCGCGGCCGCGGAAGCTCCGGTCCAGCAGCAGCGCGAGGCCCAGCCCCAGCAGCAGACTGACCAGCACCACGGTCACCGTCAGCAGGATCGTGGTCCACACCGCGTCGCGCAGCACGGGGTCGGTGAAGACGGCCCGGTAGTTGCCGAAGGCGGCGAAGCCGCGGTTGTCCGGGGCGAGGGCGTTCCAGCGCAGGAAGGAGATCACCACCGTCGCCACGAACGGGAGCTGGGTGACGACGACGAGGAAGACCAGGGCGGGCAGGAGGGGCGCGCGGCGGGCCCGGGCCCTGGCGCGGTCCAGGGCCGGACGGCGGCGGGTGTGGGAGGTTCCGTGTGGGCCGTGCCGCGATGCGTCAGTTGCCTCCGTAGGCACGGGCCACCTCCCGCGCCAGTCGCTGGCCGTGACGGAGTGCGGCGGGCACGCTCTGCTTGCCGGCGATGGCCGAGCTGATCTCGTGGGAGACCTTGGTGCCGAGGTCGGCGAATTCGGGGATGCCCACGAACTGGATGCCAGGCGCGGGGCGGGGCTGGAGCCCCGGGTCGTCGGGCCGGGCCGAGCTGATCGCCCGCTCGGTCGGGCCGGCGAAGGCGCGGGCGGAGCGGAGGTACTGGGGGTTGCGGTAGAGGGAGGCCCGCTTGCCGCCGGGCACCTTCGACCAGCCCAGGGTGCGGCCCACCAGCTGCTCGTACTCCTTGCCGGAGGCCCAGCGGATGAACTTCCAGGCCGCGTCCTGATGCGTACCGGCCTTCTGCACTCCCCACGCCCAGGTGTACAGCCAGCCCGAATTGGCGGTCCGCTCCACCGGGGCCGGTGCGTAGCCGACCTTGCCCGCGACCTTGGAATCGGCGCCCTCCAGGGAGCCGGCGCCGGCGGTCGCATCGTACCACATGGCGACCTTGCCCTGCTGCATGTCGTTGAGGCACTCGGTGTAGCCGGCCTGCGGTGCGCCCGCCTCTCCGTGCTTGCGCACCAGATCGACGTAGAACCGGGTGGCCTTGGCGAACTCCGGGCTGGCCACCTCGGCGTGCCAGTCCTTGGTGAACCAGGTGCCGCCGAAGGTGTTCACCACGGTCGTCAGCGGGGCGACCAGCTGGCCCCAACCGGGCTGGCCGCGCAGGCAGATGCCCTTCATCCCCTTGCGGAAGCCGTCCAGCTTCCCGGCCATGGAGGCCACCTGACGCCACGTGGGACGGGCGGGCATCCTCAGCCCGGCGGCCCTGAAGAGGTCCTTGCGGTACATCAGGAACGACGACTCGCCGTAGAACGGCTCCGCGTAGACCTTCCCGTCGGCGGCCGTCAGTGACTGTCGGACCGGCGCCAGGATGTCGCCCTGGTCGAACGAGCGGTCCTCGGCGGCACGCGTACCCAGCTCGGTCAGCCAGCCGTTGCGGGCGTAGATGGGCGTCTCGTAATTGCTCACGCTCGCCACGTCGTACTGCCCGGCCTGACTGGAGAAGTCCTGGCTCATCTTGTCGCGCAGATCGTCCTCCGGCAGCACGGTGAAGTTCACCTTGATGCCGGTCTTCTTGGTGAAGTGCTCGGCGGTGAGCTTCTGCAGGTCCACCATCTGCGGGTTGTTCACCATCAGCACGTTGATGGTGTCGCGGCCGCGGTTGCCGACATCGCCGGCGCCGCGGTAGCAGCCGCCGGCCGCCACGGCCACGGTCAGGGCCACGCCGGCCCCACCGACCGCGCGGCCGAAGCGGCCACGGCCGGTCCTGCCACGGCGTCGTGCTCTCACGGCTGGCACCTTTCACCCGCCCGCGGCAACCATGCCGGTTTTCCTCCGCACTCCCACCAACGGAGCAGGGAACCCGCGCCCACGGAGGCGGCGCGCGGGTCGCGGGTCGCGGGTCGCGGGTCGCGGGTCGCGCAGACGTCGCCGTAGTGCACGGCGCCGCCTCAGAGCAGGCTCTGGGCGACCCCGGCGTCGGTGACCACGCCGTTGAAGAGGCCGGTCTTGAGTGCCGCCGCGGCGGCGGTGGCCCGTTCGACGCCGTCGGCCATGAGGATGACGTCGGGGACCTTGCGCAGTTCGTCGAAGCTGATGGCGATGATCCGTTCGGTGAGTTCGGGGACGATGTCGCGGCCCTCGGCGTCGAGCGGCCGGCCGGCGACCTCGGCGCATACGCCCCGGCGCCGGTAGTCCTCCCGGTCGGCGTCGCTGAGCGCGTCGAAGACGGTGGAGAGCCCCGGGCCCCAGCCGCCGACCGTGACGACGGCCTTGGTCACGTCGCCGAAGCGGCGCACCGCGTCGACGACGCCGGGCTGCTCGCGCAGCATCCGGGCCGCCGTGGCGTCGGGCAGCAGCAGGGGCGCGTAGATGGGGTAGACCACGCCCCTGGATATGGTCGCGGCCCGGCGCACCGCCTCGACGGCCGACACATTGACCGGACGCAGCGGGGTGACTCCGCAGAGCTGGACGACCGTGCATCGGGCGAGTGTGGTCAGTTCGAGACCGAGGGCTTCGACCTCGGGGCCCCAGACGAGACCGAGGACGTCGTTCTCGGTGACGATCTCGGCCAGCAGGTCGGCGGTGACCGCACCGAGGCGGCGGGTGGCCTGGGCCGTGTCGTCCGGGTCTTCGTGCCGGGAGTCGATGACGATGGCGTGCCGCAGGCCGTATCGCGTGCGCAGGGCGTCGGAGAGACCGGCGTCGAGTTCGGCGGGCAGGCGTATCTCCAGCCGGATCAGGCCGTCGCGGAGGGCGGACTCCAGCGTCCGGGCCACCTTGAACCGGCTGATCCCGAACTCCTCCGCGATCTCCATCTTGGATTTGCCTTCGAGGTAGAACCTCTTGGCCATCGCGGCGGTCTGCACCAGGTATTCCGGGCCGGTGTGGTGTGTGCGCATAACAGCCCTGGCCTTCCGGGACGGGACGCCGTCTCACTCACTGCTCACGTGAGCACACGCGCCTCATATGCACCTTTCTCCATTAAAGCCCCCGGGGTGGCGCTGTCAACGCCTCCGCCTCCTGCCGCTCCGCCTGGTGCACGACGGCGGGCGCACCGGGTTCCGTGCGCGGCTCGGGCGTCTTGATGCACAGCACGAGGACGGTGCTGAGCAGATGCAGTGCGGCGTAGATCCACATGACTCCACCGATGCCGATCGACCCGATGAAGAGCGTGCCGATGAGCGGGCCGAGGGCCATGCTGGCCCCGGCGCCCAGCGTGTAGGCCGACATGATCTGGCCCTTGCGTTCGGGGGCCTGCGCGGTCATCAGCGGGGGCAGCGGAACGTATCCGGCCATGCCGACACCCAGCGCGCCCGCGGCGATCGCGACGAGCAGGTAGTCGTGCCCCGCGGCCTCGGGTACGTAGTACAGCGCCAGGCACGCGAGGGCCGAGACCACACCGCCGAGCCAGGCGACGGTCTTGCGCCGGCTCCACCGGTCGCCGAGCGCGCCGAAGAGCACCACACAGGCGAGGTTGCTGACCATCATGACGATCAGCAGTGAGGCCCACTCCTGGGCGCGGAAGCCGACCTGGTCGACGAGGTGGAGCGGGACGAAGACCCACACACCGAACTGGGACGTGGTGTTGATGAGCCGGACCACCGCTCCCATGCCCACGCGCGGCTCGGCGAACATGACGGTGAAGCAGCCCAGGAACGTACGGGGCAGGCTGACGCGCTCGGACTCCCTGGACAGTCCCTGGAATCCGGTGCGTTCCCGCAACAGCAGCAGGACGACCAGGGCGCCCGCGACGATCATCGCGAGCGACACCCACAGCGTGCGGTAGAAGCCGATCGAGGGCTTGAGGAACGTGACCAGGGCGGAGCCGAGGACGGGGTAGCCCATGGTGAAGCAGAACCAGAACCAGCCGAGCGCCTTGCCGAGCTGCCGCTCCGGGGCGCCCGCCATGATCCAGACCATGAACCCGTAGGCGAACAGCGGATACCCGAAGCCGCGCAGGCCGTAGGTGGCGACGATCAGCGGGTAGGAGTGGGCGGGGACGGCGACCGCGAGCATCAGCGCGTGGCAGACCACCCAGCAGGCCGCCCCGGCCATCATCACCCGGCGCGGCCCCCACAGGTCGCACAGCCCGCCCGCCAGGAAGGCGCCCACCGCGGCGGTGACTCCGTACACCGTGAAGACGATGCCGACGCCGGCCTCCGCGAAGCCGAGGTCGGCCTTGAAGTACGCGGGCAGATAGCTGGTCTCCACACCGTCGCCGATCATGAACAGCAGAACGCCGACATAGCCCCATATGAGGGCCCGGGGCATCCCGAGGACGGCGGGGCGGGGCGGCGACAGATCGCGCTTTCGGGGTGTGCGCAGCACGGCGGGGACCTTCCTGATGGGCCGGGCGTTCGCCCGAACATGGCCATCAGACTGAACAACCTCACAGAGAATTTCAAGAGCTTCACATAAAGTGTGTGATGTTCTAGGGTGAGAGCACGGCGACGACCGCCGGCGGAAACGAACGGGGGTGCCCACGATGCGACCGAGTCGCGGCTCCGAGGCAGAGGTGGAGGAGCGCCGGCAAGCGGTGCTGCGCCATGTCGCCCAGGAAGGCGAGATCCGCATCGCCGACCTCGCCGAGCGGATGCGCGTCAGCGTGATGACCATGCACCGGGACCTGGACAACCTCCATGAGCGGCAGTTGCTGCGCAAGGGCCGCGGAGTGGCGACGGCCTTCTCCAACGTCGCCATGGAGAGCGCGCTGCGCTTCCGGGAGAACGCCAACGTCGCGGTCAAGACCGCCATCGCGGACGCGCTGGTGGCGGAGGTCTCCCCCGGCGACACGGTGCTGATCGACTGCGGCTCCACGCTCTTCCCGCTCGCCCGCCGGCTCGCGGCCGTCGAGGGCATCCGCGTCATCACCAACTCGCTGCGCATCACCTACCTCCTGGCGGCCTCGCCGGCCGAGGTGACGCTGCTCGGCGACCGCTTCTACGAGGACTTCGAGTCCTGCGCCGGTCCGCAGACCCGGCGGCAGCTGCAGGACATCCGCGCCACCGTCGCCTTCGTCACCGCCACGTCGATAAGCGGCGGCCGCCTCTTCCACCCGGTGCGCGAGTACGCGGACAACAAGCAGGCGTATCTGCAGGCCGCCGACCGCTCCGTACTGGCCGTCGACCACAGCAAGTTCGGCCGCACGGCCACCTATCCGTACGGCGATGTCAGCGGCTACGACCTGCTGGTCACCGACGCCGAGACCCCCGAGAGCGAACTCAAGCCCGTCCGCGACCTCGGCGTCGAGGTCCGCACCGTCACCCCCCACGGCTGAGCCGGCCCCCGCCGCAGCTCCCCGCACCCCCGAGCGCACTCCCCCGAGCGCCGCCCCGAGAAAGGCCCCGATCCATGCGCGCTGTCGTCATCCACACCCCCGGGCACCACGAGGTCACCACCGTCGAGGACCCCACCCCGGGCCCCGGCGAGGTCGTCGTCGCCCCCGCCGCGGTGGGCATCTGCGGCACCGATGTGCACATCGTCCAGGGGGAGTTCGCACCCACCCCGTACCCGATCATTCCCGGCCATGAGTTCACCGGCGAGGTCGTCGCGCTGGGCGCGGGGGTGACCGGGCTGCGCACCGGGGAGCAGGTCGCCGTCGACCCGTCGCTGTTCTGCGGCGCCTGCCACTACTGCTCGATCGGGCACGGCAACCTGTGCGAGAACTGGGGCGCGATCGGCGACACCGTGGACGGCGCGATGGCCGAGTACGTCAAGGTCCCGGCGGCCAACTGCTACCGGCTGCCCGAGGGCGTCGACGTCGCGCAGGGCACGCTGATCGAACCGCTGTCGTGCGCGGTACGCGGCTTCGACGTGCTGCCGCGCCGACTCGGCGACCACTACCTGATCTACGGCGCGGGCACCATGGGGCTGATGATGCTCCAGCTCGCCAAGGCCGCCGGCGCGGCCTCCCTCTCGGTCGTCGACATCAACACCGACCGGCTGGAGGTCGCCCGGCGGCTGGGGGCGGACGCCACGGCGGTGAACTCCGCGGCGCTGGACCGGCCGCAGGGCTGGGAGACCGTGATCGACTGCACCGGCGTCATCCCCGTGATCGAGGACGGCCTCGGCCGGGTGCGACGCGGTGGCACCTTCCAGCAGTTCGGCGTCGCGCCGTCCGCCGCCAAGGCGTCCTTCTCACCGTTCCGCGTGTACAACGACGAGATCACCATCGTCGGATCGATGGCCGTCCTGCACAGCTTCGGGCGGGCCGTGGACCTGATGGCCAAGGGGGTCATCGACGCCGACACGATGATCACCCACAGCTTCGGGCTGGAGGACTTCGCCGCCGCCCTGCAGACGTTCCGCGACGGATCGGGCCGCAAGATCCAGCTCCGTCCGCAGGCCTGAACCCCCTCACCGTCCCGTCGAGTTGCACGGAAGCGACATCGTCATGCCCACAGTTGCCGGGGTGGACTCCTCTACCCAGTCCTGCAAGGTCGTCGTCTGCGACGCCGACACCGGGGAGGTCCTCCACCAGGGCCGCGCCGCCCACCCCGACGGCACCGAGGTCTCCCCCGAGGCCTGGTGGCAGGCCCTGCTCGAAGCGGGCGACGGCCTGCTGGAACACACCGACGCCATCGCGGTCGCGGGACAGCAGCACGGCCTGGTGGCCCTCGACGGGGCCGGCCGGCCGGTGCGCGACGCACTGCTGTGGAACGACACCCGCTCCGCGCAGGCCGCCGCGGATCTCGTCGCCGAGCTCGGCGGGCCGGAGAAGTGGGCCCGGGCGGTCGGCACCGTACCGGTCGCCGCCATCACCGTCGCCAAGCTGCGCTGGCTGGCCGAGCACGAGCCGCACCTCGCGGACCGCACCGACCGGGTGCTGCTGCCGCACGACTGGCTGACCTGGCAGTTGTGCGGCGGCCCCGGTGCCGGCGCCGAAGCGGTCACGGACCGGGGAGACGCCTCGGGTACCGGCTACTGGTCACCGGCCGAGGGCGCCTACCGCAGGGATCTGCTCGCCCTCGCCTTCGGCGGCCGGATCCCCGAACTGCCCCGCGTGCTGCGCCCGAACGAAGCGGCGGGCCGCACACCGCACGGGGCCCTGGTGGCGGCCGGAACCGGCGACAACATGGGCGCGGCCCTGGGCCTGGGCATCCAGCCGGGCGACGTGGTGATCTCGCTGGGCACCAGCGGCACCGCCTTCGCCCTCTCCGAGCACCCCGCGGGCGACCCCACCGGCGCCGTCGCCGGCTTCGCCGACGCCACCGGCCGCTTCCTGCCGTTGGTGTGCACCCTCAACGCCGCGCGGGTCCTCAGCTCCACCGCCCGCATGCTCGGCATCGCCCTCGACGACCTCGACCCCCTGGCCCGCGAGGCCGCGCCCGGCGCCGGCGGCCTGGTGCTGCTCCCCTACCTCGGGGGCGAGCGCACCCCCAACCTCCCCGAGGCCGCGGGCAGTCTGATGGGCATGCGCAAGGCGAACATGCACCCGCCGAACTTCGCCCGGGCGGCCGTCGAGGGCATGCTGTGCAACATGGCCGACGCCCTGGACCGGCTGCGCGCCCAGGACGTCAGCGCCCGACGCGTCCACATCATCGGCGGGGCGGCCAAGGCCCCGGTGGTCGGCGAGATCGCCGCCGAGATCTTCGGCACCCCGGTCACCGTGCCCGAACCCGGGGAGTACGTCGCCCTGGGCGCCGCCCGGCAGGCCGCCTGGGCCCTGGCGGGCACGCCCGAGCCGCCGCACTGGCCACTGGCCGCGGCTCGGCGGATCCCCGTACCGTCCGACGGCTCGGCCGGCCGCCGCATCCGTGAGGCCTACGCCGACGCGCGGGCGCTGGTGTACGGGTGACCGACCCGGCGCCCGACGACCGACATGTCGGATGCCCCGCCAACTGAGCCCATTCTTGGCGGAGTTCACGCCCGTCCGAACGAACGGGAGGGCAGGTGACGCGGATCACATAGTCCAAAAGAGACGATGACGCTCCTGAGGCGTCGGTTCCGCGATTGGCTGAGGACGCAGTCCTTGTTCCGACTGCTGCAGCCCACAAGGGAAGTGATCGCATGTTACGTGTGTTACGCGCCCTCGGCCTCACCCTCCTCCTGGCAGGCACGACCATCGCCGCGGCCCCGTCCGCGAGCGCCGACACCCGCACGGCCGTCGGAGGCGGCACCGGCATCGTCTTCCGGCTGAAGCCCACACCGCAGACGCCCACGAGCTACTACATCTGCACCCTCACCGCGGTCGGCAGGGACTCGGCCGGCAACCTGGTGGGGCTGACCAACGCACACTGCTTCATCGACGAGCAGGGCAACAAGCTGGTCGGCGAGCAGGTCTACCGCGACGCCTCGCCGGCGGGCACGGCCTTCGCCCCCGCTCCGATCGCCGACAGCCGCCCCGACCTGGAAACCGGGGCCATCGGCACGGTGACGTACGTCAGCACACCCAACAACCTGCTCAACTCCGGCCCCAAGGGCCTGGACTACGCGGTGATCAAACTCGACGAGAGCCGGGTCGCCCCCACCAGCACCGTCGGACAGGTGACCATCACCTCGATCGGCGCCCCGCCCGCCAACGGAACCCGCATGTGCAAGGAGGGCCACCGGACCGGCCTCACCTGCGGCGTGAAGCTGGGGACCAACGGGATCTGGTTCACCCACCTCATCTGGACCGACGGCGGCGATTCGGGCTCCCCCGTCGTCAACGGTCAGACACTGGTCGGCAACGCCTGGGGCGCCCAGCACAGCTCGCCGATCCTGAGCATCATCGACGCGATGAACGCCCAGGGCGGAGTCGGCGCCGGCTTCCATCTCGCCACCTGAACCATCCCGCACGCCCCGTCCCCCGGTCCTGCCTCCTCGGCGGGGCCGGGGGACGGCGCCGTTCCGGCACCGGGGCCCTGCGACGATCCCCCTCCAAGGGCGCGTCCTCCTGTCGGGTCGTCAGCAAAGAACCGTGTCCACTCGGTGCGCGCCCCCTTGCCAAGGTAGATCGTACGTGTTCGGATTATCTCCGTCGGACGGCCCCGATCGTGTCGAATCCGCTCGTCAACCCCTGTGCCGCGGGGCGATTTCGCGCTGCCCCGCGCTCCCCGTCCCCCTCGACCGGCGCGTCCCGAGCAGGGCCGCCGGATGCCGCGGCCGGCACGAAGGCCGTGAGCGGTACCCGTAAGCGAGCCCTGGGAGGAACCCCGTGTTCGATCTTTCGTCCGTCGATCTGCTCGATGCGTTCACCCGCGAACTGCGGCTGTGCAAGGTGCGCAGCGGCGAGCATGTCGTCGTCCTCGCGGAGCCCGGCAGCCGTGGCGACTATGTGGCGGCGGCCTTCGGCGCGGCGAAGGCGTGCGGGGCGCATGTCATCGCCGCGACGGTGCCGGGCGGCAGCCCCGCCCCGATGCCCAGCACCCACACCGGTGCGGGCCCGGGCCTGGTCTCCGTCCTCGACGACACCACCGCGCAGGACCTGCTGAAGTCCGCGGACCTGGTCGTCGACCTGACCCGTGAGGGCTTCATCCACGCACCGGTCCAGCAGGAGATCCTGCGCGCGGGCACCCGCATCATCTTCGTCTGCGACGCCCCCGACGTGCTCGTCCGCAATCTGCCCGAGGAGGGCGACAAGGCCGAGGTGCAAGCAGGCGTCGACCTGTTGAAGCGGTCGTCCGTCATGCGGGTCACCTCGGACGCCGGCACCGACCTGACCGTGCAACTGACGGGCGCCAAGCCGGAGTTCCAGTGCGGGTTCGCCGACGATCCGGGCCGCTGGGACCACTGGCCGAGCACGATGGTGCTGTGCTGGCCGGAGATCTCCGACGGGCAGATCGTGCTGGCCGAAGGCGACATCCTGCTGCCCTTCAAGGAGTACGTGCGCGACCCCGTCACGCTGCAGATCGCCGGCGGGCACATCGAGAAGGTGTCCGGCGGCGCCGAGGCCGCGATGCTGTCGATGTTCTTCGAGGACGCGCAGGACCAGTGGGCGCGCAGCCTCTCCCACATGGGCTGGGGCCTGATGCGCTCGGCCGACTGGTTCGCCACGGCGATGTACGGCAAGGACGACCTGATGGGCATGGACGCCCGCGCCTTCGCCGGGAACTTCCTGTGGTCGACCGGGCCCCATCCGGTGCTGGGCCGTGAGTCCTACGCGCATCTCGACATCGCCATGCGCGGCTGCACCGTCGCGGTGGACGGCACCGAAGTGGTCACCGCGGGACGGCTCGCCGACCGCTGAGCCCGCCCCGCCGTACCGCGAACCGTCCGTAGTCGCCCGTGAGTTGGAGGAAGAGTGGCGTCCAGTCAGTCGTACGAAGTCGGCGTCGTAGGGGGAGGTCTCGGTGGACTGACCGCCGCGCTGGCCCTGCGGCAGCGCGGTCTGCGGGTCACCGTCCTGGAGCAGGCGGCGCAGCTCGGCGAGGTCGGCGCGGGCATCCAGACCGCGCCCAACGCCAGCCGGATCCTGCTGGGTCTCGGACTGCGCCGGCAGATGGAGGCCATCCACACCGAACCGCTCGACCAGGTCCGGCGACGCTGGAAGGACGGCAGCGTCATCGGCCAGACCTCGCTGGGGCAGCGCTGCAAGGACGAGTTCAACGCCCCCTACTGGCACTACCACCGGGCCGACCTGCACCGCATCCTGCTCGACGCCTGCCTCGACCCCGCGGGGCCCGGCCCCGTCGTGGCGGTGCACACCGCGAGCAAGGTCACCGCGCTGGACCGCACGGATCCACAGCGCCCCGTGGCGGTCACCGAGGACGGCCGGCGCCACGCCTGCGACGTGCTGATCGGCGCCGACGGGATCCGCTCGCGGGTCCGCGAGCTGATGGGCGCCCCCGACACACTGCTGTTCTCCGGCGAGATGGCCTACCGGGCGCTGATCCCGGGCGAGCTGATCGCGGCCGACCCGGCGACACGCTGGCTCGTGGACCGATACCAGAGCACGATCTGGTACGGGCCCGACCGGCACCTCGTGCACTATCTGATCCGCGGCGGCGAGTACCTCAACATCGTGGCGTGCGTGCCGTGCACGGACGAGGTCCGCGAGAAATGGGCCCTCCCCGCGACGGCTGGGGACCTCGTCGACGCCTTCCCGGGGTGGGACGACCGGGTTCCGGCGATGCTGTCCAAGGCGAAGGAGGACGTCTCCGTCTTCGCGCTCCACCACCGGCGGCGCGACCCCGTGTGGATGGACGGGCGGGTCGCCCTCCTCGGCGACGCCTGCCACGCGATGCTGCCCTACCAGGCACAGGGCGCCTCGCAGGCGATGGAGGACGCCGCCGTCCTCGCCGAGGAGCTGGGCGCGGTCACCGCCGGCGGCGTCGAGGAGGCGCTGCGCCGCTATGTCGACCGGCGCGCCAGACACGCCGGAATGGTCCAGGACGCCTCACTTCAGAACAAGACCTTCTACCACCTGCCGGACGGCCCGGAGCAGCGGGCCAGGGACGCCAAGCTGCGGAACTTCGACGGCGAGTCGGACCTGTCGTACCGCTGGCTGTGGGGCGGCACCCCCCTCAACGACCACGACAGCGGCACATTCTCCTACCAGTTCGCCCGCTGAAATTTCTTCTTGCAGGAACCTGCATCCGACACCCGCATGCGAGGGCGGTGAGCTTCACGTCCGCGATGATGCGGCACGTACCGACCCGCAACACCGTGGAGCGAACGTGAAAACAGGAGATCAGATCGTTCAGGAACTCCCCTGGAGATGGTCCGTCCAGGGAAGGATCTTCATCATCGGTGGCCTCGGCTACCTCTTCGACGCCTACGACATCGCCCTGAACGGCTTCCTCATGCCGCTGCTGGGGGCGCACTTCGACCTCTCGCTCAGCGCACGCGGCCTGGTGGCCACCGCCAACCTCGTCGGCATGGCCGTGGGCGCCATCGCCTGGGGCGCGGTCGCCGACCGGATCGGGCGCAAGAAGGCCTTCAGCGTCACCTTGTTGATCTTCGCGCTGTTCTCGGTGCTCGGCGCGCTCGCGCCGAACTACCCGGTCTTCCTCGGGCTGCGCTTCCTCGCCGGTGTGGGGCTGGGCGGCTGCATTCCCGTCGACTACGCGCTGGTGGGCGAGTTCTCGCCGCGCAAGTACCGGGGCCGGGTGCTGACCGCGCTCGATCTGTGGTGGCCGATCGGTGTGACGCTGTGCGGGTTCGTCTCGACGGCGATGCTGCCCCTGGAGGGGAACTGGCGCTGGATGCTCGCGACGATGGTGCTGCCCGCGCTGCTGCTGTTCTGGGCGCGCCGCGGCATCCCCGAGTCGCCGATCTATCTGACGAAGAAGGGCCGGGAGGCCGAGGCCCGGCAGGTCATCGACGGACTCGTCGCCCGCACCGGCGCCCCCGCCGAGCCGTACGTCATCCCCGAACCGGTCGCCGCGTCGGGGCCGCGCGGAGTGGCCGCGGCCGCCGAACAGCTGGGCCGCATCTGGAAGTTCAGCCCCCGGATCACCTCCGCGGCCTGGCTGCTGTTCGCCACCATCATGCTGGTCTACTACGCGGCGCTGAGCTGGCTGCCGTCCATCCTCAAGGAGGAGGGCCTCGGCGACACGGCCGCCTTCATGAGCACCACCCTGATGAGCGGCGTCGGCATCCTCGGTGTCCTGGTCTCCACCGCGCTGGTCGACGTGCTCGGCCGCAAGTGGCTCATCGGCGTCTCGGCGCCGGTCGGGTCGCTGGCGCTGGTGGTCTTCGCGCTGGTGATGAAGATGCCGACCGGGTCGGTGGTGACCATCGCCGTGTTCGGCTTCCTGATGCAGCTGGCCATCCCCGTCCTGTACGCCTACGTCGCCGAGCTGTACCCCACTCCCCTGCGGGCCAGCGGCTTCGGCTGGGCCTCCTCGGTCAGCCGGGCGCTGACCGGTTTCGCGCCGCTGCTGTTCGGCTCGGTGATGTGGCCGGTGCTGGGGCTCCCGGTGACGTTCGCGGTGCTGGCGCTGGCGGTGCTGGTGGCCGTCGTGTGGATGGCCGTAGCGGCACCGGAGACCAAGGGCCGGGCCCTGGACAGCGCCGGCCAGGACCCGTCGGCGGCCGCGGCCCGGGCGGTGCCCGAGCAGGCGCAGCTCTGACGAACCCTCAGCACCACAGCACACCACGCACGGCAGGAGAACCATGAAGCCCGCACCGTTCCGGTATCACCGGGCCCCCGACGTCGAAGGAGCCACCCGGCTGCTGGCCGAGCTCGGTGACGACGCCAAGGCCATCGCCGGCGGACAGAGCCTGGTCGCGATGATGAACTTCCGACTGGCCCGCCCGCGACACCTGATCGACATCGGCGGGATCCGGGAGCTCGACCGGCTGCACCGGGACGCCGGGGGCGGTCTGCGCATCGGGGCGCTCACCACCCACCACACGGTGGAGACCGCTCCCGCGGAGGTGCTCGGGACGGGCTTCGAGGTCCTGCGGGACGCCATGCGCTGGATCGGGCATCTGCCCATCCGCACGCGCGGCACGGTCGGCGGCAGCATCGCGCACGCCGACGCCACGGCCGAGTGGTGCCTGCTCGCGGTGGCCCTCGACGCCGAGTTCGTGGCGCGCGGCCCGCGCGGCGAGCGGAGCATCCCGGCCGCGGACTTCTTCCTCGGCTACTACACCACCGCCCTCGACCCGGACGAACTGCTCGTCGAGATCGTCTTTCCCCGGCCCGCTCCGCATGCGGCCCTCACCGAATTCGCCGAGCGGCGCGGTGACTTCGCCCTGGTGGCGGCCGCCGTGGACCTCGACGTCGAGGAGGGGACCGTACGCGGCGGCCGGGTGGCGCTCGGCGGTGTGGCGGCCACGGTGGTGCGGGTGCCCGAGGCGGAGGCCGTGCTGGCCGGCGAAGGCTCCTTCGAGGCCTGCGCGGCCGCCGCCGCCGAGGCCGTCGATCCCCCCGCCGACGCGTCCGGCAGCACGCACTACCGCCGGGGACTGGTCCGGACGCTGGTCCGGCGGGCCTGTGAGGAGGCGATGTCCCGATGACGGAACGGAAACTGGTGGGCAGGTCGGTGGCCCGCCGCGAGGACCCACGACTGCTGTCCGGACGCGGCCGGTTCGTCGACGACATCGCGCTGCCCGGCATGCTGCACGCCCAGTTCGTGCGCAGTACGGTCGCCCACGGCGAGATCGCCTCGGTCGACCTGACGGCGGTCCGCCGCGTCCCGGGTGTCGTGGCCGCGTTCACGGCGGACGACCTGGCGCTGGGCGACATCACCGCCCAACTGGGGCGTCCCGCCTCGGAGTTCGTCCCGACCGCGATGCCCGTCCTGGCCCGCGACAAGGTCCGCTACGTCGGTGAGCCCGTCGCGATCGTGGTGGCCCGGGACGCCTACGCGGCCGAGGACGGACTGGAGGCGGCGCGGGTCACGTACACCACGCTGCCACCGGTCACGTCCGAGGAGGCGGCCCTCGCCCCGGGCGCTCCCCTCGTCCACGCCGAGGCCGCCCGCAACACCCTCGTCGACGTCTCGCTGTTCGCCACGGACGGGATCGACGACATCTTCGACTCCGCGCCCTGTGTCGTCCACGTCGACACCAGGACCGGCCGGCAGAACGCGCTGCCGCTGGAGACCCGCGGCGTGGTGGCGCACTGGGACGACCGCGAGGAACAGCTCGTCCTGCAGACCTGCACCCAGGTCCCGCATCAGGTACGGACGGTGGCCTCCCGCAGTCTGCGTCTCGACGAGCGCGCGGTGCGGGTCGTGGTGCCCGACATGGGCGGCGGCTTCGGCCAGAAGTGCGTCGTCGGCCGGGAGGAGATCGCGGCCGGCGCGGCCGCGCTGCGGCTGCGGCGGCCCGTGAAGTGGATCGAGGACCGCAAGGATGCGCTGTCCGCGTCGTTCCTCGCCCGCGAACAGCACTATCGGGTGCGCGCCGCCTTCGACGCGGACGGCCGGATCCTGGCGCTCGACGCGGACGTGGTGTGCGACATGGGCGCCTACTCCTGCTATCCGTTCACGGCGGGCATCGAGCCGCTGATGGCCTCCGCCGAGATGCCCGGCGTCTACCGGGTGCCCGCCTACCGGGTGCGCGGCCGGGCGGTCACCACCAACAAGGCGCCCACCGCGCCGTACCGGGGCGTGAGCCGGCCGCAGTACGTGATGGTCGTCGAGCGGCTCTTCGAGCGCGCCGCCCGGGAACTGGACCTGGACCCGGTCGAGATCCGCCGCCGCAACGTCATCACCGACTTCCCGTACACGGGCGTCAACGGCATCACCTACGACCCCGGCTCCTATCTGGAGTCCCTGAACCTCTGCGAGCGGCTCGTCAGGGACGAGGGCTGGTACGACGAGCAGGCCGCGGCGGCGGCCGAGGGGCGGCACCTCGGCATCGGCTACGCGTGCTTCAGCGAGCGCACCGGTTACGGCTCGGCGACCTTCGCCCAGCGCAAGATGCAGGTCGTGCCGGGCTTCGACATCTCCGAGGTGCGGATGGACACCAGCGGCGCGGTGACCGTCACCACCGGCACCATGAGCCACGGGCAGAGCCACGAGACCACGATGGCGCAGATCGTCGCCGACGAACTCGGTCTGGACATGGCCAAGGTGCGGCTCCACCAGGGCGACACCGACCGCATCACCTACGGCTGGGGCACCTTCGCCAGCCGCTCCATCACCGTCGGCGGCAGCGCGGTGCGGCTGGCCGCGGCGAAGCTCGGCGACAAGCTGTGCGCCATCGCCGCGGCCCGCTGGGACGTCGGCCCGGACGAGGTGGAACTGGCGGGCGGCCGCGTCCGCCGCCGCGACGACCACTCCGCCGTCCTGAGCTACGAGGAGATCGCCGACATCGCCTACCTCCAGGCGCAGCTGCTGCCCAAGGACATCGAACCGGGCCTGTCGGCCACCGCCACCTTCGACGTCTTCAACGACGGCACCTTCTCCAACGCCACCCACGGCGTCGTCGTCGAACTGCACGAGGGCACCGGGCAGGTGGAGATCCTCCGGTACGTCTGCGTGGAGGACTGCGGGGTCGCCATCAACCCGCAGGTAGTGGAGGGGCAGTGCCGCGGCGGCATCGCACAGGGCATCGCGGGTGCGCTGTTCGAGCAGGTCACCTACGACGCCCAGGGCGAGCCGTCGGCGACCAGCTTCATGGACTACAAGGTGCCCACCGCCCACGAGATCCCCGATGTCCTGATCCACCACCTGGAGACGCCCTGCGCCTTCACCGAGACCGGCGCGAAGGGCGCCGGCGAGGGCGGCACCATCGGGGCACCCGCCGCCGTCCTCAACGCCGTCAACGACGCCCTGCGCCCCACGGGCGTCGAGCTCGACCACACGCCGGTCACCCCGGAGACCGTGTACCGCGCCCTGCACCAGGAGGCCACCCGATGACCGATGACGCAGTCGTGACGCAGCGGGAGTTGCAGCTGTTGACCCTCGACGTCAACGGCGAGCAGCACGAGGTGATCACCGAGCCGCGCCGCACCCTCGTCGACGTACTCCGTCACGAGCTGCGGCTGACCGGTACGCACGTCGGCTGCGAGCACGGCATCTGCGGCGCCTGCACCGTCCTCGTCGACGACCGGCCGGTGCGCGCCTGCCTGATGTTCGCGGCGCAGGCCGAGGGCGCCCGGATCCGTACCGTCGAATCCCTTTCGGACGGGGACGGGCTCAGCGATCTGCAGCGGGCGTTCAGCGAGCACCACGGGCTGCAGTGCGGGTTCTGCACGCCGGGCTTTTTGATGCTCGCCGAGGGGTTCCTCGCCGAGCGGCCGGAGGCGACCAAGGAGGAGATCCGGGAGGTCGTCGCCGCCAACCTGTGCCGGTGTACCGGCTACCAGACCATCGTCGAAGCGATCGACGGGTGCGCACGGACCCGGCGCGGGGCCTGCGCGGGTCTTTGTGACAGCAAGGAGAAATGACGTATGCAACTGACCCACGAGGTGCCGGTGCAGGCCTCGCCGGACGAGGTCTTCGCCCTGATGAACGATGTCGAGCGGGTCGCCGCGTGCATGCCGGGCGCCGCGCTCGACGGGCAGGAAGGCGACGTCTGGCAGGGCCGGGTGAAGATCAGGGTGGGTCCGGTCAGTGCCGCGTACGCGGGCACGGTCCGGTTCCTGGACGTCGACGCCGACCGGCGGCGGCTGCGGGTGCACGCCCGCGGGGCCGACGCGCACGGCAGCGGGGACGCGGAGGCCGAGGTCGCGCTGGAGGTGGTGGCGGCGCCCGGGGGCGCGGTGCTCCAGCTCTGCACGGACCTGGTGATCCGCGGCAAGATCGCCCAGTTCGGGAAGGGTGCGATCGCCACCGTGTCGGACCGGATCCTGCAGCAGTTCGCCCGGAATCTGGGGAGTCTGCTGGACCAGGACCGGGCCGGCGCTCCGGTGCCCCGGGACACGGCCGCCGCCTCCACCGCGCCCGCCGCACCACGGCCCGCTCCCGCGCAGAGCACCGAACTCGACGGTCTGGCGACGCTGCTCGGCCCGTCCGCCGCCAAGTACGGCCTGGTCGCCGGGGCGTTCGCGTTCGGGCTCTTCGAAGGCTGGCTGCTGGGCCGGCTCGGCGCCCAGGCGCGGGAGCTGCGCGCCCTGCGCAGGACGTCATGAGCGCCGCGCGGTACGGGCCGGGGACCGAGCACACCTATGCCCGGGCGGGCTTCGGCGGCCCCGTGCGCCGCGGTGAGCGGCCCGCGATCGTCGTGGTGGACCTCACCCGCGGCTTCACCGAGGACGTCTTTCCGTCCGGCGCCGACCTGACCGATGTCGTCGGCGCCACGAGCGAGTTGATCGAGGCCGGGCGCGGGGCCGGCGTGCCCGTCGTGTTCACCGCGATCGCGTACACGCCGGCCGAGGCGACGGGCGACGCCCTGCCCTGGCTGCACAAGGCGCAGGGCATGCGGGCGCTGCGCGAGGGCAGCGCGGAGGTCGTGGTCGATCCCCGGCTTCCGCGCCGGCCCGCGGACCACCTGATCGTGAAGAAGGGCGCCTCCGCCTTCTTCGGGACCTCGCTGGCCGCCCTGCTGACCGGCCTCGGCTGCGACACGGTGCTGGTGTGCGGGGCGACGACGAGCGGTTGTGTGCGGGCGACGGCCGTGGACGCCGTGCAGTCCGGGTTCTCGGTGCTGGTGCCGCGCGAGTGCGTCGGCGACCGGGCGGCCGGCCCGCACCAGGCGAATCTCTTCGACATCCAGGCCAAGTACGGCGATGTGATCGGCCTCGCGGACGCCGTCGGCTATCTCGGCGGGCTACCGGGCTCGGCCCGGTGAGCCCGCCCCCACTCCCCCGTCCGCCACTGGAGGTGCCCGTGCCGCCGAACCCGCCCACCCGCTGTCTGCCGCAGTCCGCGCTCGCCGATCTCGCCGACGTACCCGCCACGAGCCGCTGGGTGCGCTCGGGCGGCACCCGTCTGCACGTCCTGGACTACGGCGGCGACGGCGTCCCGCTCGTCGTGCTGCCCGGCATCACCAGCCCCGCGATCACGATGGACTTCGTCGTCCGTGAACTGACAGATCTGGTACGCCCGTTGGTGCTCGACGTCCGCGGCCGTGGGCTGTCCGACGACGGCGGCCGCTACGACCTCGACGCGTACGCCGAGGACACCGAAGCCGTCGTCAGCGGGCTCGGACTGGACCGCCCGGTGCTCTTCGGGCACTCCATGGGTGCGCGGATCGCGGCCGTGACGGCCGTCCGGGGCAAGGTCGCACTGCGGGGCACGGTGCTGGGCGACCCGCCGATGAGCGGACCGGGGCGCGGGCCCTACCCGACGGCGCTGACCGCGTTCCTGGACCAGTTGGCGCAGGCCGCACGCGGCACGGACGCGGACGAGGTGGCCGCGTCGTGGCCGCGCTGGCCGCGGCCGGAGCAGGAGCTGCGGGCGCGCTGGCTGGCCAGCTGCGGGCGGGAGGCCGTCGTGGCCACCCATCGCGGTTTCGAGAGCCAGGACTTCTTCCGCTGGTGGCCCGGTGTGCCGGGCCCCACGGCGCTGCTGTACGGCGCCGAGAGCCCCGTCGTCACCGCCGAGGGCGCGCGGGAGGCGGCCGGGCTGCACCCGTCCGCCACGCTCGTCAGGATTCCGGACGCCGGCCACATGCTGTTCTGGGACAACCCGTCGGCCGCGCTCGCGGCGCTGCGCGAGGCCCTGGGCCCGATGCTGACCTGACACCGCGCCCGTGGACCGGTTCCCGGACCGTCCCGTTCCGGCTGCCGAACCGATACGGAGCCATGCTTAAGTGAGCCCATGGCTGACGAACCCGCACCCTCGACCTCCACCCCGCCCCGGCCTCCCGCCGCCCTGACGACCGCGCCCGGATATCAGGTCCGGCGCCTCTACCAGGCGTATCTCGCGGTCTGGATCCGCGCGGTGGACCCGACGCTCACCGGGCCGCAGTTCGCGGTACTGCAGACCGTGGACGCGGCGCCGGGGCACGATCAGCGGTCGATGGCGTCGGCGGTGGCCCTGGACACCTCGACGATGGCGGACGTCGCCCGGCGGCTGGAGACCCGGGGTCTGATCGTCCGCAGGACGGCCGCCGACGACGGCCGCCGCAAGCTGCTCTACCTGACCGAGGAGGGCAAACAGACCCTCGACGACGCCAACAGCCGTGCGCGGCAGCTCGACCAGCGGCTCCTGGAGCCCTTCGGCAGCGAGCGCCGCGAAGAGATCGTGCACCTGCTCACGTCGCTCGCCGACCACTGGGAGCACCTCACCGAGGACCTGTAGCCGCGCGCCGCGGCACTCCACGGGTCCCGGTCCCGCTCGTCAACGACCGTCTGCACACCGGAACCCGGAGGATGCCCGTGCCCCGCCCCGACCACCACATCGGCCTGATCGTGCCCAGCTCGAACCTCACCATGGAAACGGAGCTGCCGCGCATGCTGCGTGCGCGGGAGTCCGTCCTGACGGAGGACCGGTTCGTCTTCCACAGCAGCCGGATGCGCCTGCAGCACGTCACGCCGGAGCAGTTGCGCGCCATGAACGCACAGACCGGACGCGCCGCCCTGGAACTCGCCGACGCGCGGCCCGACGTGGTCGCCACGGCCTGCCTCGTGGCGATCATGGCGCAGGGCCCGGGGCACCACTGCACCGCGGAGGAAGACATCGCCACCGTGCTGCGCGACCAGGGTGCGCCGGCCCCGGTCGTCTCCAGCGCCGGGGCCCTGCTCGACGGGATCAGGGCGCTGGGGGCGCAGCGGGTCGCGATCATCACTCCGTACATGAAGCCGCTGACCCGCCTGGTCACGGAGTACATCGAGGACGCGGGCACCGAGGTGGTGGACGCGCTGAGCCTGGAGGTGCCGGACAATCTGGCGGTGGCCCGCCTCGACCCCGCCGACCTGCGCGCACACTGGCGGCGCCTGGACCTCTCCCGGGCCGACGCGCTGGTCCTCTCCGCCTGCGTCCAGATGCCGTCGCTGGCGTCGATCCAGCCGGTCGAGGACGCGGCGGGCCTGCCGGTGCTCTCGGCGGCCACCGCCACGGCGTACCGCATCCTGACCGCACTGGACCTTGCGACGTTCGTGCCCGGCGCGGGCAGTCTGCTCAGCGGCCGGGTCCACCGGCCCGCCGGCTCTCCTGCGTCCGCCGCCGTCGGGCGGCCGGGCTAGGGAGTGTCCGATGGGTCAGGGCCGGGACGGTGGGCCGTGACCAGCAGGGCGGCGCTGCGCAGGCGTACCGCGCCGTCGTCCTCGTGGGGGCGCAGGATGTCGATGAGCCTTTTCCGTGCGCGCTCCTGCTCCTGCGGTCCGACCTGGCTGGTCAGGTGGCGTCCGGGGCCGGATTCCAGCAGCAGGGCGGCCGCGTCGGCGGCGTCGCGCCCCCACGTCCCGTAGGCCTCGGTCCCGGCCACCTCGATGTCCTGGTACCCGGCGGCGGACAGCACCTCGCGCAGCAGGTCCGGATCCGCCAGGGAGAACATCCCCGGGCCTCCCGGCGCGCCGAAGCCCCCCATGGGCAGGATGTCGCGCAGTGCGGCGACGGCCCGCAGCCACTCGTTGGCCTCGGCACGCGTCGCGCAGACGAAGGCGAGGCGGCCACCGGGGCGCAGGGCCCGCCCGATGTTGGCGAAGGCGGCGACGGGGTCGGCGAAGAACATCACTCCGAAGCGGCTGATCATGACGTCGAACGCGCCCGGCTCGAAGGGGTGGGCCTGCGCGTCGCCCTGCTCGAAGGCCACGTTGCCCAGTTCTTCGAGCTCCGCGGTCCGGCGTGCGCGCGCCAGCATCGGGGCGGAGAGGTCCAGGCCCAGGGCACTGCCGCGGGCGGCCCGGCGTGCGGCGAGCCGGGTCGTGCTCCCGGCTCCGCAGCCGATGTCCAGGACGCGGTCGCGCTCGGTGAGGGCGGCGGCGGTGAGCAGGGGGGTGTCGAAGCCCCCGTTCACGGCGTCCCAGCGGTCCTGGTTCCGGGCCCAGTGGGTGCCCTCGTAGCCGTTCCATGCCTGCGCCTGATCGGTGTTGACGAGGTGTTGCATCCGTGACCTCCTGCTGGCTGCCTTGTCTGCCGCGACCTAGAATGGGCGCTCGCCCAAACAGTATGGGCGCTTGCCCATACTGGCAACGCCCTTTGTGTGCCGGAGTGTTCACCGCGAGCACGTACCAGGAGAGGTCTCATGTCACCACGTGGGGTAGCGATCCCCGACCCTCGCGAGCGGCTGTTCGCCGCCGCGGAGCGGGTCCTGTCCCGCGAGGGTCCGGCCGCTCTCACCAGCCGAGCGATCACCACCGAGGCGGGCTGCGCCAAGGGGCTGCTGCACGCGCACTTCGACGGCCTGGACGAATTCGTCGCCGAGCTGGCTCTGGACCGGCTCGCGCGCACCGCCCGGGAAGCCGCGCGACTCCCCGGGCGCGCCGGTCGGGCAACCGTGGCCGACAACCTCGTCGCGGTCGCCCTCGCCCTGCTGAACTCCCTGGAACCCGCGGTCATCGGCCTCGCCATGACCCGCTCCGGCGCCGCCCTCCGGATCCGCCGGGCGCTGGAGGCCGGCGCGCCGGGCTTCGCGGCGATGCAGGACGCGATCACCGAGTACCTGGACGCCGAACGGCGGCTCGGGCGCCTCACGGACGGCACCGACACCGCGACCGTCGCACTCGCTCTCGTCGGCACCCTGCACCATCTGCTGATGACCGGCTGGGCCGGTGCCCCGCACCCCCGCGAACCGGCGGAACGACTGATCGCCCTGCTCATCGGCGCCGACTCGGACGGCGCAGCGGGCGCTCGGGCCACGCCGCCCGGGTGAGCCGGCGCCCGCCCACGGCCCGAAGGGCGGCTCCAGCTCCGGGCCGCCCGGCGTACCGGTCAAATGGAGCGGGACGGCGGTGAGTTCTGTCATATGACGTGGCCATATGGATGAATCGCACGGACGTACGGGGGATCTGCCGGCCCCCACCGTGGCGAGCAGCTCCCGATCGGGAATGCGGGAAGCGCGGCGTTGCCGCCCTTCCCGAACCCGAACGAAAGGAGCAATCGATGGACGTCGACTTCGACAAGGAAACCGGTATCGGCCCCACGGACCCGAAGGGAAAACTCACCACCGAGGAGAAGGCCCTCCTCCGTGATATTCAGGGAAACATCCTGAAGAGCCACGGCCGGGACCACAGCCGGCACCTTTTCATCAAATTCGACGCGACAAAGGCGCAGGAAGCCAGAGCCTGGCTCGGCGAATTGAGCAAGACCAAGGTGACATCCGCGCTGAAGCAGTGGGACGAATCACGCACCCGCGCCGAAATCTTCGAGAAGTCGAAGAAGGAGGAGGACCCCGAGGCGTATCTCGGTGTTGAGCTGTCCAAGAAGTCCAGCAGCATCTTCGTCAACGTCATGCTGTCGGCCAAGGGGTACGACGCCCTCGGCCTGAGCGGCAAGAAGCCGACGGACACCACGTTCGGCAACGGCGCCGCCGGCGCGGTGAGCAGGCTCGCCGACCCTCCCCGGAAGGACTGGGAGACGCCCTTCAAGGAGGACCTGCACGCGCTCGTCGTCATCGCGGACGACGACCCCGGCAAGGTCGCCGCCGAGGCCAAGGCCATCGCGAGCTCCCTCAAGGCCGGCAAGGTGGTGCACACCGAGGTCGGCCGGGCCCTGCGGCGCGGCAAGAACGGCCCCGTCCACGAGCACTTCGGCTTCGTCGACGGCGTGAGCGACCCGCTGTTCTTCGCCAAGGACATCCCCAAGAACAGCAAGCAGTGGAACCCCGGGGCGCCGCTCAAGCTCGCCCTGGTCAAGGACCCCGGCGGGCACTCGAAGACCGGCTACGGAACATTCCTGGTGTACCGCAAGCTCGAACAGAACGTCGACCAGTTCAACATGGACCGGCATGAGTTGGCCAAGGCCCTGGCGAAGGAGGACAACCGGACCGAACCCAACCACGCCGACCGCGAACTGGCGGGCGCCTACCTGGTGGGACGCTTCCCCGACGGATTCCCGGTCTCGGAGCACGCGACTCCCGACGGCGCCGACAAGGACATTCCCAACAACTTCAACTTCAGCGCCGACACCGACGGACTGAAGTGCCCGTTCCAGTCGCACATCCGCAAGACGAACCCACGCGGAGACACCACCAAGCTGGGCGGGACGCTCAAAGAGGAGCGAACCCACCGCATTTCCCGCCGGGCCATCAGCTATGAGCAGAAGGGCAAGGTCGGTCTGCTCTTCCTGTGTGTCCAGGGGAACATTCAAAACCAGTTCGAGTTCATGCAGTCGGCCTGGGTCAACGCCCCAGAATTCGTCCAGCCGAAACCGCCCACCGGCCTGGACCCCGTGGTCGGCCAGGGCAAGCCGGTCGCCCAGCAGTGGCCCGCGAAGTACGGCTCCGACAAGAAGGTCACCCTGAGCCTGAAGCAGTCCGTGCACATGAAGGGCGGCGAATACTTCTTCATGCCCAGCATGGGCTTCCTCAAGGGCCTCGCAAAGACCAGCTGACCCGCGAAACCAGCTGACTTGCCAGACCAGTTGATCCGTGCGGTCCACGGCCGCCCGGGGCCGGATGCCCGACACCCGGCCCCGGGCGGCACCCCGGGCGACCTGCGCGCCCCGGCCTCAGCCGGCCGCCCGCCCGACTTCCCGGGCGTGCCGGGTTCGCGCCCGCGCCAGGGCGGCGTCGAAGTCGCGCTGGGTGTCGTCGCACCAGTGCAGCAGATCGGCCAGGACGCACTGCAAGGTCTCACTGGGGCTGCGGCGCCAGCCCTCGCCCGAGAGCGTGTACGTCCCAAGGGCCTCATTGGCTCGTTGCACCGCCGCATCGTGCGCCTTCGGCGTCGCCAGGTTCGCATCTCCCGTCGAAGCGGTCCGTCGTGTGAGAGCGCGCGCGGTCGGCGCACGCAACGTGCAAAAAACTATAATGCACTGCATATTTGCAGTAGGCTTCACTATTACTGTCCGAGGCGGGCCCGGTGGGCCCATGACGAAGCGGGCCCGGTGGGCCCCATGACGAAGCAGGGGGCGGGAAGCCATGACCACCACGGCGTCGGACGCGCTGCGCAGGGTGACCGCCGTCCGGTACGTGACCCCGCTGCGGAACGGGGGCTCGGTCCCCGGCGTCGTCGAGGCGGACGACCTGGGGACGTACGTCGTCAAGTTCACCGGCTCGGCGCAGGGGCGCAAGGCGCTCGTCGCCGAGGTCGTCGTCGGCGAGCTGGCACGGCGACTCGACCTGCGGGTACCGGAGTTGGTACTGGTCGACTTCGACCCCTCGGTCGCCGCGGAGGAACCGCACCAGGAAGTACAGGACCTGCTGCACGCCAGCGCGGGGCTCAACCTCGGTATGGACTATCTGCCGGGAGCGGCCGACTTCACCCCCGACGCCGTGGACGCCGTCGAGGTCGATCCGGCGGAGGCGGCCAGGGTCATCTGGCTGGACGCGTTCACCGCGAACGTCGACCGCACGATCCACAGCCCCAACCTCATGACCTGGCCGACCTCCGGCCACCAGCGCCCCCGCCTGTGGCTCATCGACCACGGCGCCGCCCTCGTCTTCCACCACCGCTGGGACACCGCCACCGACACCACCACGAAGGCGTACGACTTCCGGCGGCACGCGCTCGGCACCCGACAGCCCGACATGGCCGCGGCCGACGCCGAGTTCGCCTCCCGCGTCACCACGGATCTGCTGCACGAAGTGCTCTCCGCCGTTCCCGACGCCTGGCTCACCGACGAGCCCGGATTCGCCACCGCGGCAGAGGTCCGCCACGCCTATGTCGCCCATCTCACGGCCCGGGCCCGGGACTCCGCCTCTTGGCTCCCGACGGAATTCCCTTCGCCGCGCGGCCCGGCCACCGGTTAGGGGCGAAGGGCTGCGCGAACGCAAGAGGCCGCAGCCACGGCAACGCATCTCCGCAGTGGCTGCGGCCTCTTCCTGGCGCGCGGCTTCGGTCACGAGCGGGACGGACGCCCCACCGACGCCCGGGCCGGTGCCGATCAGCCGAGCGCCACGTGGACCGCCTCGTAGCCGACCTTCAGCCGGCTCGACTTGATTTTGACGGAGCGGATGGAGACGTCGGTGAGGCAGCTCAGATCCGTGACGTGCGTGCCACCGCAGAACTCCGTCGCGAGCCCCTCGATGGTGATCGTCCGCCGCCCGTCGCACTCGCCGGAGCTGATCGGGAGGCCCTGTGCGAGGGCCTTGGCCACTCCCTCCCGCAGGGAATCGGCCAATTGCTCCTTGTCCACTTCCGCGCCCTCCAGCTCGTATTCGACCCGAGCCTGACCGGGAAAGTGGTTGCTGCCCACGTGCCGCACCCCGAATGGGCGAATCAGCGCGTCGACCAGGTGGCCCGCGGTGTGGAGGGCGGCATGCAGGCGGCGTTGTTCGGCGTCGATGGCCGCCGTGACCACTTGGCCCTCGGAGAATCCGAGGGGCTCGTTCCCGGATTCCGGGACCAGTTCGACGTAGACCCGTCCCGATTCGGGGTCGCGGACGGGGGACGCGGGAATATCGTCGACCCAGCCCCGATCGCTCGGCTGTCCTCCGCCCTGCGGATGGAAAATGTTGTCCACCAGGGCCAGGCGAATCCCGGCGGCGCTCGACGCGCAACTCAGAATCCTGCTCTTGGCCTCGTAGGTGTACGTCTGGGTCAGATAGACGTTGTTCTGCGTGCCCACTGTCTTTGGGGTGCCTTCCATATGGCTCACGGTGTGCTGCGGGAGAGTGCTCATGGTGCGCTACAGGAGAAGATCGAGGGGTGGAAATGGCGAATTATTTGAGCCCGGGTGCCGCCGGTCCGTGCCGCTCGGCCGGTCGCGCCGTTCTGTGCTGGGCCGGCGGCTCCTTCCCGCCCGCCCCGTCCCACTCGTCCGTGTGGGCCGTTTCGGGCTCTCCGGTCAGCGCGTCGGGGGCGTCGCCGGAAGCCGCCCGGCGCGGACGGCGGTTGATGAGTGCGACGCCCGTGATCCCGAGCGCCCCGCCGACCAGCGCCAGAGGGGAGGGCACCTCCCCCAGCCATACGTACGCGACGACGAGGGCGACCGGTGGCACGAGGTACAGGGCCGCGGTGGACGAGGCGATGGACAGCCGGGCGACCGCGTAACCCCAGACTACGAAGCCCACCGCGGAGGGGAACAGTCCAAGGAAGACGGTGGACGCCAGTGACGCCGCCGACGCGGTCGCGAAGCCGTGCACCATCCAGGGGAAGAGGGGGAGCAGGAAGAGGGTTCCCGCCCACATCGCGTAACAGGCGACCTCGAGGCCGGTGTACCAGGCCAGGAGGGGCTTGGTCGCGAAGTGGTAGACGCCCTGGACGACGGCCGCGGCGAGGACGACCCATGCCGACGCGGTGTATTGGGCGTGACCTCCGGCCACCGCGATCACCGCCGCGCCGACGATCGCCACCACGCTGCCGACGGCCTTCAACCAGGTGATCCGCTCCCCGAGGAAGGCCGCCGCGAGCAGCACGCTGAACACCGGTGCGACGGCGATGAGCAGGCTCGCGGTGCCGGCGGGGACGTGCACCTCGCCCCAGTTCAGAAGGACTTGGTAAGCCGACATGCCGCTGACACCGCACAGCACGATCATGGGCAGGTCGCGGCGGCGCGGTGTGCGTACGCCGAGGAACGGTGCCGCGATCGCCAGGGCGACCGAGGCGACCATGAGGCGGGCCAGCGAGAGACCGGCGACACCGAAGCCCTCCAAGCCCACGCGAATGGCGGGGAAGGCCGACGCCCACGCGAAGACAGTAAGGGCCAGAGCCCAGATGGCTTTCGGGATCTTCACGAGCCCGATCGTGTCACCGACGCATGTCCGGAGCAAATGCCCCAGACGCAAATAAAGGGGTGTCGGGTCATTTCTGGCCACACACTTCACGGTGATCACTCGTACTTTTTTGCGAGAAATCACCGGAACGGGTAATTCCGATCCCACTTTTACCGACAAGCTCGTAGCCTCGCCTGGAGCACCCGGTCCGTATGGATCTGTGCGGACCGTCGGCCGCAACCCAGACAAGCGAGGCAGAGCGCTTCTTATGGCTGATTTCGACTTCACGCGGATTCTGATCTATGCGTTCAACTACGCCGACCGGATACTGCAGGAGGTGTCGTACCTTCGCTACTCGGCGGAGCGGAGCCTTTGTTTCCTGTGGGAACTCCGCGACCCGGCGGTGCGGGCTGTCGTCATCACGTCGGAACCAGTCGATCCCTACACGCTCGAGTACCACTTCCGCGACGTCTTCCGGTTCGACGACCGCATGGTCGAAAGCGCCCGTGAGCGGCTGACCCTGCTGACGCCGGGCTCCCACCAGCCGCGCCCGCTCGATGATCTGGTCCTGGAGGAGGAGCGGATCGTGGACGCGCTGCGGGGCGCCGCGCAGCAGAGCGCGCGGACGTCCATCGTCCACTTCATGGCCTCCGACTCCCTCGACGAGCTGGCCCGCCGGGTCGGTGCCGATCTCGAAGAGGGCCACCGGTCCTTCGTCGCGCGCTGGGGAAGCAAGGCCGGCGGCAAGGAGATCCTCCTGCGCGCCGGTGTCGCGGTACCCGATGGGACGGCGGAGGAGCTGCGCAGCGAGGAGGCCGTGGTACGGGAGATCGAGCGGCTCGCCTCGGGCCCGCGCCGGGCGCGGCGCGTCATGGTGAAGCTGAGCCCGGACACCTATGCCGCGTCGATCGGCAATGTGCTGGTCGACTGCGACAAGCTCGGCAGCACGGGGGATCTCCTCGCGGCCGCCGAGGTGATCCGGATGCCCTCCGACGACTTCTACCGGGAGCTCGCCGACGGAGGGGCGATCGTGGAGGAGTTCCTCGACGACGTCACCTCGTCGCCCAGCGGGCTCGGGGACATCCGCGCGGACGGCACGGTCAAGGTGGTCGCCAGCCACGACCAGGTGCTGTCGGGCGGCCAGTACTGGGGGTGCCGGTTCCCGGCGGAGGAGCGGTGGCGGCCCGTCATCAACGACGCGGTCGCGCGCACGGGTGCGGTGCTGGCCGAGCTCGGTCACCGGGGCACGTTCGGTATCGACTTCGTGATCGCGGGAGGGCGCGGGCCGCTCGCGGTGGAGATCAACCTGCGCAAGGTCGGTCCCAGCCATGTGCTGAAGTACGCCGAGGCACTCGTGGGCAATGAGGTCGGGGACGACGGACTGCTGCGGCGGAGCGACGGACGGCCGATGTCCTACGTGCACGGGCGGCTGCACGAACCGGAGGCGCTCGGCAGGATCGACCCGCGGACCGCTGTCGAGCGGCTCCGTGCGGAGGGGTTGCTCTACCAGCAGGACAAGGGCGAGGGCGTGGCCCTGCATGTGCTGGGGGCCCTGAAGTCCTGCGGCTTCGTGGAGTTGACCGCCTTGGCGCCCACCTTCGAGGCCGCCGACGCGTACAGCAAGGCGGCGAAGGCGTCCTTGATGCGTGCCTGAGGGACGCCTGCTGGAGAAGAGGATGAACCGCCCCGCGCGACCAGGGCGGTTCATCTCGTTCAGAGGGGGCGCAGGGCCTGCTCGAAGGTCTCCACGATGCGCTCCGGCTCCTCGGTGCCGACGGATATCCGCAGCATGTCCCGGTGCAGCCCCCTGGCGCGCAGCGCGGCACGGCCCTCCGGCGTCGAGAGCAGGTCGTAGTGCGCGATGAAGATCTGTGGTGACGCCATCGTGAACTCGGCACCGAAACTGGGGCCCTTGGCGACCGCGAGGCGGTCGTACACCTGCTCGAGCGGGACCTTGAGGTCCATCATGAGCAGGCCCCCCGGTGCGTCGGACCGGCGTTCGACCTTGCGGTAGTTGCCCTCGGAACGGGCGTCGTAGGCCCAGTCGACGCGTCGGACGACCCGGTCGTGGCGTTCGAGGCAGGCGGCGAGGGCGAGGGTGTTGGCGTTCACCCGGTCCATACGTTCCGCGTAGCCGCGGATCCGGGCCGCCACGCGTGCCGTGTCGCGGTGGTAGGGCTCGTCGCCGTGGCGCGGCAGTTCGGTGCGGAGGCCCGGTCCGAAGGAGGAGTCCGCGTTGACCACGACCGCGCCCATCAGGACGTCGGCCGATCCGGTGGCGTACTTGGTGAGGCTCTCGCAGACCACGTCGGCGTGGGGAAGCACGTCGACGTTGTAGGGGGTGGCGATCGTCGCGTCGACCACCAGCGCGCAGCCGGCCCGGGCGGCGATCTCCCGCAGGGCCGGGATGTCCGGGGCGCGCAGACTCGGATTGCTCGGGACCTCCGCGATGATGCCGGCGAGCTCCCCGGCGTGCGCGTCGGCGACACGGGCGATCTCCGACAGGTCGAACGGGTCGGGGACCGTGGTGTGTTCGACGTCGATGATGCGCTTCTCCAACAGGCTCATGGTGTCGAAGAAGATCCAGCCGAGCTGGAGCCATCTGCGCCGGCCGTTCTTCCGCTGGATCCCGGAGACCGCGGCGATGGCCGCCGCCACGGCGTTCATGCCGCTGTTGTACAGCGATACGTCCGCTGTGTCGCGCACACCGTAGGCGTGGGCGAGGACGGCCCTGACGGCTTGCGAGGGCGCCTCCTCCACCGCGGCCTCGGCTTGTCGGCTCTCGATCAGACCGGCGTCCAGCAGGACGTCCTCCGCCTCGCGCGAGGACAGGTGGCTGCCCGTGTGCTGTACGTATGCACGGACCCGCCCGGCCGAGGGGCCGTCGGCGGGGAGCCGCACCCCGTGCAGGCCCTGACTGGCGAACGCGGCGTCGGGGGAGAGTCCGGCGTACGCCGCGGCGGCCTCCGCGGCTCGTGCCGAGCGGGCCAGGACCAGGCCCTCGCCCGGTCCGATGCCGTCCTGCGCGAGGAGTCCCGCCACCCGTGTCACATACGGATGGGTACGGAAGCGCGGATAGCCCCAGGAGATGCGGCTCCGGGTGGCCGCGTCGTCCGACTCGTAGCCGACGACCGCCTCGACGTCGGGGATCGAGACGGACACCGAGTGGATGGAGCCGGGGATGGGCCGGCCTGCGGCGATGTGCCGCAGACCGCGGGCCGACCCGATGTCCCCGGACTCCCCGGATGCTTCGAGGGTCATGCCTCGAGGCCCACGAGCCGCTGCACGCCGTCCCAGTAGCGCTCCACGAGCCCCAGGAATTCGAAGGCGCCCTCCTCGAACTCCGTCCGGGTGGCGGGCGATCCCACATAGGGAGCGATCGCGTTGAAGACGGAGTTGCTGTGGCCCACCTCGACGTCGATGTGCAGTTGCCAGAAGTGGCGCAGGTCCTTGTCGTAGCCCTGATTGCCCAGCCCGTCATTGATCTTGGAGACCATGATGGACGACATGGTCTCGTCGGCGTACAGCGCACCGAGGGCCTTGTGGATCGACGATTCGGTGTAGAGAATCCGGATTCCGTCGTTCAGCCGCTTGGTGACCTCGAGCGGCTCGTAACGGTCGAGGTGCTCCTTGTCGATTCCGATCCGGGCGAGGAAATCGCCGAAAAGGACGGAGTGCGTCGGGTCGCCGCCGACCTCATCGGCCACGTTCAGGATGATCTCCCGGAGGATCATCTCGTCCCGGGTCTTGATCGCCATCCCGGTGATGTAGAAGGGGAGATGGCGAAAGAAGTAGTGGCACTCGCTGTACATGAGGCGTTCTTGCTCGGGGGAGAGCCGCGTGGTGCGGTAGGCGTTGAGGTACGGGTGTTCGACACCACGGTGCCCGGCGATGCGGGCCAGCATGCCGTCCAGGTATTCCTTGATTGCCGGGTCCTGGACGGCTATCCGGCGGCGGATTCCCGGTTCGACGTTGTCGAAGTGGTCCCATACGGCTGTGGTGGTGGAGTCCGGCGTGTTCAGCTCGGTCATCGTCGTCTCTCTTCGTGGACGGGAATCGGCGTCGGGTGCTGTCACTTCTTGATGGCGGCCGCCGCCGAGACATTGGCGTCGTCCCACCACCGGTCGTCCGCGTCGAGCTCGCGTTTCAGGTCCCGGTCGCCCGCCCACGTCATGTTCAGGATGATGCGGGTGGTGTCCTCGCGCAGCGGGATCGTGCGGTGCAGCGTGGTGTCGGTCCGCAGGAAGTACACGTCTCCTGAAGCGAAGTGGTAGGTGTTGATGGGGTTTTCGGCGAGATAGCTGTTGATCCGCGGTGACGCCTTGTCCCATGTGGTGTGGGGTACGCATTGGAGCAGGCCGCCGACGTCGATCGGCGGTGCCAGGAGCACCCAGATGAGAGCGAAGCTGAAATCGCCCCAGTGCCATCCGTGCGTGTCCCCACGCTGTTCCTGGCGAGTGATCAGGAACTCCTCGTCGGCCTTGGGGCAAGGGTGCAACTTCTCGCCGGCCAGGGCTTCGAGAGCGCGTAAGAGGTCGGGGTTCGCATAGAGCGAGGTCACCAGTTCACTGTTGGCCGCGATCATCTCGCTGGGCACCACGGACATGGAGCGGCGGGTGTAGCCGGTGGTCTGGAGGCGTAAATCGCGCCGCTCGGCGTGCTTCTCGAGGAGGCGTTCCGCTTCGGCGCGAACCAGTTGACGTGTGTGCTCTTCGATCAGGTCGGTTACGGTGGCGATGCCGTACCGGTGGTAATGGTGCGACATCCGGCGGATTTCGCTGTCGTCCAGCGGGGCGCAGACACTCTTGGGGCCAAGTCCGTTACCGCTCACGAAGGGTCTCCGATGTTCGGCTGGTGAATGCGGGATCGGCTGCGCTGATCAGAGGTGGTGCCTGGTGGAACGCGCGTTCAGGACCGTAGGTGCGTTTCCCGGCCCTGATCAACCACGCGATCACATGAAGGCGTGAATTCCGGTCAACTCGGGAGACAATCTCCGTGCACTCATCGCGGGTTGGGGAAGCGCGACAGGTGCCGGACCACGAAGTGGCGGGTGATCGACTGTCGGGGTATGGGCAGACGGGCGTTCGAGGTACGACACGTTGGATCTTCCGGGCCGCTCACCAGTCCATCGCTCGATTAACGTGGCGTGAATCGCACGACGGCCATTTTCGACCTCTCGACGGTTCGACGACCGCGTTCTATCCGGAGCCCGTTGCCACCCCGCCCACTCGCGCGAATAATCAGCGGGGCATACCGTGGTGCGTCCGACATCCACCAGGCTCCTCATGCCGGGAGTTGACGACCGCCCCGTCCCCACCCGATGCGCCGCCAATGTTCCGGAGCCCGTGCGTTCCCGTGTGCGAAGTCGCTGCTCTGCCTTGCCTTTTGCAAACCCGGCACCCCCGGTCCTGATTTCGGATGTGGAGGCATGATGCCCAGCACAGCACTCGATCCGAGTTTCTCCGCCGAGGACGTCTCCGCCTTCTCCAGGCAGCACATCACCGATATCGCGGCGGGCAAACTCGCCGCGGCCCGCATTCCCGGCTTCTTCGACCGGGCGACCCTCGAGAGCATGACGGCCGCACTGCACCGTCTGCCCACGGTCGACTACTACCCGGTCCGGGTCGCCATGACGAGGTTCGGCCCGGCCCTCAACGACTACCGGACTCCCCAGGGTGTGCTGCAGACGGAACGCTACTGGCCGGACGCCGACGCCGCGGAGCGGATGTGGCGGGAGGCCGGCATGGATCCGGATCCGGCCCTGATATCGCTGGACATGCTCGGGGAGGCATGGGGGGCGGAGGTGACGATCGCCACCATCGGTGGGCGGCCCGCCTTCGTGGGGATGATGCGCGAGATCAACGCGGGCACCCTGCTGCACTACGACGACATCCACCTCGAATACCCCGGTGGCCTCTTCGACCAGGAGATCGTCTCCCAGCTCACCTACAACGCCTACCTGGTGGTACCGGAAGGGGGCGGCGGGACGAGCCTGTGGCAGCACCGCTGGGAGGCGGCCGACGACGTCCACCGCCAACGGTACGGGTACGACCCCCGGGTGGTGGACGGCTGTCGGCGCGTCACCATCGCCCCGGGCCACGGTGACGCCCTGCTGTTCAACCCCAACCACTACCACCGCGTGCTGCCGAACGGACAGGGCGGGGAGGGCCGGCGGATCACCGTGACGTTCTTCCTCGGCCTCACCCCGGCGGGTGATCTGGTCGCCTGGTCCTGACTCCGCCCTGCCACCCGACCTGGAAGGAACCGACGCCCCATGGACGTCATGACCGCGATCGTCACCCGCAGGAGCGAGCAGATACTCGCCCAACCCGCCCCGAGCGACGAGGAGTTCCGGTACCTCCTCCGCGGCGCGGCCACCGCGCCCGATCATGGCGGACTGCGCCCCTGGCGCTGGATACTGGTGCGCGGTGAAGCGCGCGCCGCTCTGGCTCGCACGCTGGACCCCAGGGAACCCCGCGCCGTCGAGAAGGGCTCGGGCAGCCTCCCGGAGCCGCCGCTGCGGGCGCTGCTGGTCTTCGCCCCCGTTCCGGCACACAAGATTCCCGAATGGGAGCAGCTCGCCGCCAGTTGCTCCATGACGCACGCGCTCATGATGCTGCTGCACGCCCGTGGCTACGGCAGCATCTGGCGTACCGGCCGGCTGTGCACCAGCCCCGGACCGCGCGGCCTGTTACACATGGCGGAAGGGGAACGGCTGCTGGGGTCCCTGGACATCGGTACGCCTCCGGGGGGCCTCCGGCGGCGCAGGCCGCTTCCCGACATCTCGGACCGGGTCTCCGTCTTCGAGGCCGTGACCGCCGTGCGGGCGACGGGCGGGCGACGGGAAGTGGTCGGCGCGGAATGAGCGGCGGACTTCTCGTACAGGCCGGTGTGCTGCTGGCCACGGCCCTGGTGCTGGGCCGGCTGGCCGTACGCGTCGGCATGCCGCCCGTGGTCGGTGAGCTGTGCGCGGGGATCCTGCTGGGCCCCTCGGTGCTCGGCCACGCCGTCCCCGCCCTGTCGTCCTGGCTGCCCGACGCGGCCGTGCCGCACGGCCCCCTGGACTCGATCGGACAGCTCGGCGTCGTGCTCCTGGTGGGCACCACCGGTATCGAGATCGATACCAAGATGCTGCGCCGCAGGAGAGCGGCGACCCTGACCGTGGGCACCACCGGGCTGCTGGTACCGCTGGGGCTCGGGGTGGCGGCGGGGTTCTGGCTGCCGTCGTCACTGGTCGCCGTGGAGAGCGAGCAGCCGGTGTTCGCGGCGTTCCTCGGTGTGGCCCTGTGCGTCAGTGCCATCCCCGTGATCGCCAAGATCCTCGCCGATATGCGGCTGCTTCATCGCACCGTGGGGCAGCTCATCCTCGGGGCCGGCATGGTGGACGACGCCATCGGCTGGCTGCTGCTGTCGGTGGTGTCGGCCATGGCCGGCAGCCAGGTCCAGGCCGGCCATGTGCTCGTCTCCGTCGGGTACATGGCGGGCGTGGTGATCCTGGCGCTGACCGTCGTCCGGCCCCTGGTTCGCCGGGCACTGGCCATGGCGGAACGGGCCGGCGATACCGCGCCCACGATCGCCGTGGTCACGACGGTCCTCGTACTGGGCGCCGCCGCCACGCAGTCGCTCGGCCTCGAGGCCATGCTCGGAGCGTTCATCGGCGGCGTTCTCATCGGCTCCGCAAGCAACGTCGACCTCAGGAAGCTCGCTCCGCTCCGGGCGGTCGTCATGGCGGTGTTCGCCCCCCTGTTCTTCGCCACCGCGGGCCTGCACATCGACCTGGCCGCCCTGGCTCATCCCGTGGTGGCGGTCGCCGCGCTCGTGGTGCTGGCGGTCGCCGTGTTCGGAAAGTTCTCCGGCGCGTTCCTCGGGGCTCGTCTCGCCCGGCTCGGGGTGTGGGAGGCGCTGGCCATGGGCGCGGGAATGAACGCACGCGGCGTCATCCAGATCGTCGTCGCCACGGCGGGCCTGCGCCTGGGCGTACTGACCACGGCCACCTACACCATCGTCGTCCTGGTCGCGGTCGTGACCTCGGTGATGGCTCCCCCCGTCCTGCGTATCGCGATGCGCAGGATCGAACAGACCGAGGAAGAGGAGCTGCGCCGCCGCGACCTCGCCGCGTTCTCCGAGCCGAGTCTGGAGGGCCCGCCGCCACCACGGCAGTGACCCGGGCGCAGCCGGTTCTTCGCAGGTCGGCGCGTGGTCAAAGGGACGCTCGGTCGCCGTCGCCCCGATCTGGTGGCGGCGGGCGCCTGGCCGGTCGACGAGGCTACTCGGTAAGCAGGCGGTTGAAGAAGGCCCGGTAGTGGCGCAGTGCCATGCGCAGGCCCTCGGTGTCCACTTGATCGCCGCGATTCCACTGTTCTTCCAGCGTCTGCTTGTGGTCGGCGAACGTCGCGGCAAGGCTCTGCATGACCTCTGCGACCAGTGCGTCGGCACCCTGTACGGCGTCGCGCGGGTCGTCCACGAACCTGCTCTGGAGCTCCTGCCAGCGGCTGCGGAACCCGTCGGCGTCCTCGGAGGAGAGGAGCTGCGGAGCCTCTTCGTCGGCAGCGCCTGCGTCCTCTGTGGCGGGTGCCGTCGAGGCTTGCGTGTGCGCGGCGGTGGCCTCGCCGGGGAGGGTGGGTGCGTCGGCGGTTGCTTGCGGTTCCTCGTCCGGAGGCGGCTCGCGCCCGCCGGGCTGGGCCAGATCCTCGGTGGTCAGTCCACCCGTCTCGCGTCCGGTGTTGGGTGCTCGTTGCATTTCTTCGTCCCTTGGGTGTCGTGGTGGGCGGTGTGCGTTCAGGCGGGGGCGTGGCGTGCCTGGCCGCCGTCGGAGAGCAGTTCGTCGAAGAGGGCGCGGTAGTGGACCATGGCGCCCCGCAGCTGCTCGGTGGTCGCCTTGTGCTGGGTACCGAGCGCGTCGACCTCATGGGCGGCGCGGTAGTGCTCCAGTGTGCGGCCGTGCTCGACGGAGAGGTCCCGCAGCTGCTGTTCGAAGTCTTCGGTCGGGTAGCCCCGCTCGTGCATCAGCGACGTCACCAGACGGTCCGCATCGTGCACAGCCGTCTCCGGACGGTCGACGAACTCCTCCTGCACGCTGACCCAGTCGCGGCTGTACCGCTCGCGGCTGCTGCTGGGCAGCGGCTTGATGTCCAGCGAATCGTGGCGCTTCTCGCGTGATCTCAGCTCCCGCTCACCGGCCAGCCGGCTGTCGGCGGACTCGACGGTGCGTTCGTACTCCGGGCCGAAGCGTTCGCGGAGCTGGTTGCGTCGCCGCACGTAAAGCGTGATCGCGACGGCGAGCAGCGCGAGCACCACCACGATGGGAATGATGATCGCCAGAAGGGTGCCTGTTGACATCGGCGAACCTCCCTACATGGGCTCCTTCCCAGCTTAGGACCCGGGTAAGTGGTTGACCGTGCAACTGAACCGCTCGACCGCGAGGCCGGCCTCCCCACCTGCGCGGACGGCGTGCGGTCCGGCCGCATCGGTCGACGGGGCCGGGGGTAGCCGAGGGTCAGTCGTGGTGGTCCTCGCTGCCGGTGTTCTTCGGCTGAGCGGAGGGAGCGGGTGCACCGCAGTAGCGAGTGCACCGCGGTGAGGCGATTAGGGTTGCGGCATGAGCGAAGGGCTGCGGGAACGCAAGAAGCGGCAGACGCGGCAGCGCATCTCCGACGTGGCGATCGGCCTGTTCGTGGAGCGGGGCTTCGACCACGTCACCATCGCCGAGGTCGCGGCGGCGGCGGAGGTCTCGGTCAACACCCTCTACAACTACTACGAGGCCAAGGAAGACCTCGTCCTGCCGCCCGACCAGGCGTCCCCGCAGCGGCTCGCCGACATCGTCCGCGGCCGGCAGCCGGGCGAGTCCGCCGCGCGGGCCGTACTCGACCATCTCCGGGGCGAACTGCGCCGCCGTGATCGCAAGGTGGGCCTGACCGCGGGCTTCGGCCGCGTCTTCACCATGATGCGGGCCGCCCCCACCCTCACCGCCCGCCTGGAGGACCTCGGCCGGCAGATGACCGAGGCGCTCGCCGACGTCCTCGCCGAGGAGACCGCGGCCGCCCCAGGCGACCAGACACCGCGCCTGGTGGCCAGCCAGATCGGCTGGTTCCACGCACTGCTCTACAGCGAGATCGGCCGGCGCATCGAGGCGGGCGAGCAACCCGACGAGATCGCCGGGGCCGCGCTGGAACTCCTCGACCTCGTCGAGGAGTTGCTGGGCGAGCGCGCCCTCGGTTACGCCGTACGCAACGCGGCCACGGACACGGACAGGAACAGGGCCACGCACAGGGACGGGGATACGGGCTGACGCCCGCTACGCCTCGCGCATCTGCGGCATCTCGCCGACCGTCGTACGCATGTCGATCACCGCGAAGGCCGCACCCTGCGGGTCGGTGAGGGCGGCGAAGCGGCCGAACGGGGTGTCCATCGGGCCGAAGTGCAGCCGGCCGCCGAGCTTCCTGGCCTTGCCGACGGCGTCGTCGCAGTTCTCGACGTCGAAGTAGATCTGGACGTAACTGGGCATCTCCTTCGGGAACTCCTCGCCCATCTTCATCCGGCCCAGCACCGGGTTGTCGGTGCCACCGAGGCTGAAGACCTTGAAGTCCATGCCCTGGGCCTCGGGGGCGTCACCGGGCTCCATCTTCCGGGCGGAGTAGGGGAAGACCTTCTTCAGGAAGTCGTCGGCCGCGTCCGGCCGGCGGGTGAAGAGCTCGGCCCAGCAGTACGCGCCGGGTTCGGCCGTCTTCTCGAACCCGTGGTGCTCGCCGGCCTGCCACACGCCGAAGACGGCACCGCTGGGCTCCTTGGCGAGTGCCATCGAGCCGAAGGGGCCGACCTGCATCGGCTCCATGAGGAGGGTGCCGCCGGCGCCCTTGATCTTCTCGGCGGTCCTGTTCACGTCGGAGGAGGCGAAGTACAGACACCAGGCGGAGGGCGAGTCCTCGCTGCCGGGCATCGGCGGGACGACGGCGGCGACGGCCTTGCCGCCGGAGTAGGCCTGGATGTAGTTGCCGTACTCGCTGGAGGCCTCGCCGAACGTCCACCCGAGCACCTGGCCGTAGAAGCTCTTGGCGCCCTCGACGTCCTTGAACATGGCGTCCGCCCAGCAGGGGGCGCCCTCGGGGAAATCGGTCATGGTATGGCTCACTCCTCTCCGACTTCCCACGCTAGGCGCAGGCCGACCCCGCCGCGCGGGGAGCACCGCGGCGCGGGACCGCACCGAGTCCCCGGCCGCGGCTACTCGAACCGCGCGGTGTCGCCCGCGCCTCGGCGGACGATCTCGAATCCGCCGCCGGAGAAGTCGATGACCGTGGTCGGTTCGGTGCCGCAGTCGCCCGAGTCGACCACCGCGTCCACGACGTGGTCGAGCCGCTCCTTGATCTCCCACCCCTGCGTCATCGGCTCGTCCTCGTCGGGCAGGAGCAGGGTGCTGGAGAGCAACGGCTCACCCAGCTCGGCCAGCAGGGCCTGCGCGACGACATGGTCGGGAATCCGGACGCCGACCGTCTTCTTCTTCGGATGCAGCAGCTGGCGCGGGACCTCCCTCGTCGCGGGGAGGATGAAGGTGTAGCTGCCCGGGGTCGCGGCCTTGACGGCGCGGAACACGTCGTTGTCGACGTGCACGAACTGCCCGAGCTGCGCGAAGTTCTGGCATACGAGGGTGAAGTGGTGGCGGTCGTCGAGGTTGCGGATCGAGCGGATCCGGTCGATGCCGTCACGGCTTCCCAGCTGGCATCCCAGCGCGAAGCAGGAGTCCGTCGGGTACACGACGAGAGCGCCCGAGCGGATGCTGTCGGCCACAGTGCTGAGGGTGCGCCGCTGGGGATTCTCCGGGTGCACGTCGAAATACTTCGCCATCCGGCGAGTCTAGGGGGTGTCTCCCCGGTCTTGGTGGATCGTCCTGGGGCGTCTGGTGTGGTGGGTCCCCACGGCCCCGGGTGATCGGGGCGTGCGCAGCTGCGCACACTCAGGGGTGCCATGTATGCATCAAGTATAGAGTGCCCGGCATGTCTCTCGATCTTGGCCACGGAACCGCTGCCGTCCTCGGGGGAGGCGCCGCCCGCGGCCGCGTAGGGGCATCCCGGGCGCGGAGCCTGCTGGTCTGCGCGGTGCCCGCGCTGCTGGCACTCGTGCTGGGGCTGTGGGGACTGCGCCGCCAGGGCGCCATCTGGCGGGACGAGGCCGCCACATGGGAGGTGGCGCGGCGGTCCGTACCCGAGATCTGGCACCTGGTCGGGCAGGTGGATGTCGTCCACTGGCTCTACTACCTGCTGATCCACACCGTGTTCGGGGTCTTCGGGGCGAGCCTGGCGGCGCTGCGGCTGCCCTCGGTGCTGGGCCTGGTCGTCGCCGTGGCGGCCACCGCGGCGACCGGCCGCCGGCTCGCCGGGCCCCTGGCCGGACTCGCGGCCGGGTCGGTGCTGGCCCTGCTGCCGGTGATGCAGCGGTATGCGCAGGAGGGACGCTCCTTCGCGCTGGTCGCGGCGGGGGTGGCGGTGGCGACCCGGCTGCTGGTGGGGGCGGTGTACCCGGCGGGGCCCACGGCCGCCCGCGACGGCCGCCGGTGGTGGGACGCCTGGGGGTGGCGCTGGGGCGCCTACGCGGCGGTCATGCTCGTCACCGCGCTGCTCAACTGGCTCTCGCTGTTCGCCTGGGCGGCCCACGGGGTGACCGTCGTCCTCGCCCGGCGCCGCGGCCGACGCCCGCTGCTGTCACGGTGGTTGACGAGCGCGGCGGTGCTCGTGCCGGGGACGCTGCCGCTGATACTCGCCAGCCGTCCGCAGGCGTCGCAGGTGGCGTGGATACCGCCGGCCTCCGCCGCCAGCCTGCTGGGAGTGACCGCGATGCTGGCGGTCGGCCTGGTGTGCGCCCGAATACCGCGCCGCGCACCGGAGGAGCCGTCGCCGGTCCCGGTGGGGCTGCCGCTGCTCGCCGTGCCGCAGCTGGGGCTGCTGCTGGCCTCGTTGCTCGTCGAGCCGCTCTATGTCGACCGCTATGTGCTCTTCACGTACATCGGGCTGTCGCTGCTGGTCGGTTCCACCGTCGCCTGGGCGGTGCGGGCGGTGCCTGCGTACGGCCGGGCGCGGGGCCGCAACTGGGGCCGGATGCGGGGCGGGACGCTGCTCGCCGGGGTCATGGCGGTCGTGTTCCTGGCGCTGCTGCCGCTGGAGACGGGCCTGCGGACCTGGGCGAGCCGGACGGACGACGTACGCGTGGCCGCCCACAAGGTCGCGGAGCTGGCCCACCCGGGGGACGGCGTGGTGTTCCTGCCCGACCAGCGGCGGGATGCCGCGCTCGTCACGCCCGGTGCGTTCCGCGGGCTCGACGATGTCGCGCTGGCCAGGAGCCCCGTCGCCTCCGGGACGCTGTACGGCGTCGAGGCGGCCCCCGGACACATCCGGGCCGCGATGCTCGCCCACCGGCGCATCGTCGTCGTCAGCGACGCCGACGGCACGGACAAAGGCCCCTCCCCGGTTCCGCCCTCGCCACGCGACCTGGTCAAACGCGCCGTCCTCGACCGGCACTTCACCGCCACCGGCGGCGCCGAGACGGGAGGCCGCCGGGTGACGGTCTACGAGCGGACCCGGTAGCTCCGGGCGACAGGAGTGTCCCTCCGGCTGGCCCGGGCCGCGAACGGTGCCGCGACCCGGGCCAGGGAGAGACTCAATGGTGTGGTGCGGTGCGGATCAGCTGTTGAGGCTGGTGTGGTTCCACCAGCCCTGGCGTCCGACGGTGAAGTCGACCGTCGCGCCGTTCCCGTTGAGCTTGCCCTGGTACTGCTGGCCCTTCTTCAGCGGGCTCTCGACCAGCTTGCCGTGGGCATCCTGGATCGAGTCGATGACCAGGGTCGGGACCTTCTTCAGCGTCGCCGCGTCGATGGCCTTCATGGGGGCGATGGTGACGGCCTCGTCCCAGTTCGGGCGCTCGGCGAGCTGGTGGGCGAGGTGGATCTCGTCGCCCTCGCCGAACACCAGATAGGTGAGGTAGTCGGGGTAGGACAGGTCGCCCAGCTTGCGGAAGGACAGGACGTCTTCCTTCTTGCAGTCCACCGTGGTCTCGGCCGTCGTCATCTGCTGGAAGTCCCGGCTGCCGTCCGGCTTCACCACGACCCGCTCCAGGTGGACCTTGAACTGCTTGCCGTTCTGCAGCTCCGGGAGCTCGAAGTGGTGCGGACAGCGCAGCGAGTAGAAGACCCGCTGGTCCTCGTGCTTCGCCCGGTCGTCGAGGTACATCTTCTTCAGCTCACCGCTGTCCTTGATGGTGAAGCTGAACACCGCCTGGTAGTTGTGGCCGGACTGCGGGTTGTACAGCGCCAGGTGGTAGAAGAAGAGCTTCTCCTTGCCCAGGATCAGGAAGCGGTGGATGTGCTGGTGTTCCGCGTGGTCGGAATCGGGGTGGCTGGTCATGGTGCGTTGTCGCCTTTCATCGGGTGGGGCTCGGTTGGGTGTCGCGCCGGCGCCGGGCCCAGAAGGGCCGTTCGCTCCAGCGGGTCTCTTGGGCGTGCACGGCACGGTGGCCGTGCTGGTAGGCGGTGCGGGCGGTGGTGACCTTCGCCGCGTAGTCGGCCAGCGCCGACCGGTCGCCGCGCAGCCGGGCGTGCACCGCCTCACCTGCGCTCAGCCCGGTGTAGAGGGCGGTGAGGATGCCCTGTGAGCTGAGCGGGTCGAAGGCGACCGCCGCGTCGCCGGCCGCCGTCCAGCCGTCGCCGTGCACCCGGTCCAGATGTGCGCTGTGCGCGGGGGCTCGGCGGGGTGGCGGCAGCGGGCTCAGTCCGTGCGGACGGGCCCGGTGCGCTATGTGCCGGGTCGCCAGCAGCCGGTCGCGGAACCGCTCGGCGCCACCGGCGGCGCCGGGCAGGTCGGGGTCGGTGAAGTAGGCCACCAGACGCCGCCGGGAGGGCAGCAGCGCGGTGTACCACCAGCCGTCCTTGTCGGACTCGACCAGCGAACGGCCGTCGGGCGCGGTCCGCGGGGCCGGGTCGAGGGTGAGGTGGAGGGCGGTCAGCCGGTCGTCGCGGCGCCGCCGGGCGCCGGAGCGGACGGCGATCGCGGCGCCCCGTCCGGTGGCGTCCACCATCCAGCGGCAGCGGACCGTGCGCTCCCCGCCGCCGCCGGAGCGGTCACACAGGGCGAGTCGCCAGGTGCCGTCCGGCTGCCGTGAGGGGCGCCGTACGGCGGTGTGCTCGGCGACGTCGGCGCCCGCCTCGCGGGCCGCGGCGCGCAGCCGCCGGTCGAAGAGCGGGCGGTCGAGGTGCCAGCCGTGGCCGTAGGGGTCGTTGAGGGAGTCCACGGCGTGCAGTTCGGTGGAACCCCAGGCGGACAGGTTGCCGTGGCAGGGCAGATGACCGGTGGCCAGGACCGGCTCGGCGACGCCGAGGTCGGCCAGGATCAGCCGCCCCACGGACACCAGGGCCTCGCCCGTCTTGGGCGGGCCGGTGCCCGAGTCCGCCAGCAGGACCGTGCGCCCGGCCCCTACGAGGGCGAGCGCGGCCGCGCAGCCGGCCGGGCCGCCACCCGCGACCACGACGTCGTAGGCGGGAGGGGGGCTCACTGCTGGGTGCCGTGGAAGGGATCGAGCTTCTCCAGGTATCCGGCGGCGATCGCCGCCTCGTCCTGGCCGGTCGCCGCCATGACCTCCTGGACGGTCTGCTGTACGAGATCGGCCTCGACGTCCTCGGCCGGGATGCTGCCTCGCCAGGTGCCGGCCACGGCGGCCAGTTGGGGTACGCCCGCCTCGGGTACCTGGATGTTGATCAGGTTGGCGTGGTCGGGGACGCCTTCGTATCCCGGCTCCGACTCGACCTGGATGTACTTGGGGAACTTGCCGTCGCCCACGGTGTACTCATGGGGCTCGACGATGCCGAACTTGTACCAGTCCTTGATCATCTGCCGGCGCTGCTCGTTGAAATCGGTGCCGATCAGACCGCGCAGCCACACCGCCCGGTTCTCGAAGGCCTTCTCCCTGGCGGTGTCGTCACCGCCGCTCGGCTTGGTGTTGACGGTGGTGAAGTCCGACATCTTCAGTACGTGGTTGGGCATCTGAGCGGGCCAGAAGGTCGGCAGATAAGGGCTGTAGCGGGGACCCAGGTTGGCGAGTACCTCATAACCGGAGCGGCAGCTGGCCGTGTCGCACTGCCAGGGGGCGGCCATCCAGCGGGTGAGGTCGCCCGGCCCCTGCGCGTGCAGCGGACCGTTCTTCCCCAGCATCTCCTGGAGGTTGAAGTGATCGCCGTAGTCGGGTTCCGGGCTCGTGCGGTGCAGGATGCGGAAGGGCTCGGAGTACATGGTCTTGTGCCGCATCGGCCAGGTGACCTCGCAGCCCGGGTGGAAGGCGTCGGCGGCGCAGTTCTCCAGCGCGGCCCGGTCCAGCAGGCCAGGCCGTTCGGCGACGGGCGCCTGATCGACGTCCGGGTATCCCTTGCGGGGCGGGCCGGTGGTGAAGTGGCCTTCGGCCCACAGTGCCAGCATCGTGTCCTGGGTGGGCGAGAGCGTGATGTGCTGCCGGACGGAGTTGGGCTTGCTGGACATGGCATCGCCGTAGAGCCACGGCCAGGGCAGCGGGGACATCCCGTCCCGGCAGTAGTCGCGCATGTGAATGTAGACCTGGCGGCGCAGCTCGCGACTGGTCGTGCCCGGGTCGGCGAGCCGCCTGCGCATGTCCGGGTGGCGGAAGTCGTGCGGGCCCTTCCAGCCGAACTGGGTGGCGAAGCCGTGGTTGACCCATTGCAGGTCGCAGAAGCGGGTCAGCAGCGGTTCGATGTCGTCCGGATACGACGGCTTCGGCTCCACCGGCAGCGTCTGCTCGGTGACGTACACGTCGTAGAGCACGTCGTAGAGGGTCCGGACGGTCTTCACGCCGGGTGCGTAGTGCGGCGGGGCGACCACGACCCAGGCCGGGGACGCCGTCTTCGTGGCGCCGCCGATGGTGACCTCCGCCGTGACCGGACCGTCGGAGACGTCGTCGTACCAGGTGTCGTTGTTGGCGACGCCGCTGATCGGCTTCTCCGGTTGGACCCAGGAGGCCGAGGTGCCGACGCCGCCGACGACCAGCAGCCGGCCGTCGTCCTGGGTGGAGGCCGAGCCCAGGGAGACCGGCTTCTGCATGATCTTGCCGTCGAAGGTGGCGGTCTCGTGCGCGGAGGCGCGGAGGGTCTTGCGGCCGGGGTCGTTGACGAGGCCCTTGCGCGCCGCGCCCGTGACGTCGGCGTTCCGCCGGCTCCGCTTGTCGGTCGTCAGGCTGGTGGCCTCGGGGATGTCGAGCGGGATGTGGAACTGGTACCAGGCGGCCTTCTTGTTGGCCAGGTGCACCGACCACTTGATCTCGGTCACGTCCGGGTCGTCCAGGGTGAGTTCCCGCACGACCTCCCCCGCCTGGTTGTAGCCGTAGAGCCGGAAGCGGGCGGCCTGCCGGATGATCTTCCCGGATGCGTCCTTGTAGGAGCCGTGCGCCAGCGGCGGCTGGTCCGGTGACTCGGGGCCGATGAAGTGCGGTTGGGGGCTGTTGCCGACGCGGGCGATGCCGATGGCCGGGTGGATCTTCACCTGGACTATCTGCTGGTCCGTCGAGTTGTCCATCTAGGGGCCTTTCCTTGGGCGGACACGCATATCTCCCCGAAGGCCTCAAACGTAGGATCGCCTCACTCCGGGCTGCGAGGCGGAGGCGTCACAATGGGTGCACGAATTCACCCCTTCGAGTCGGCGTGTCTCGAAAACCGCTCCCAGAAGTCCTACGGAGTGTGATGACGGCGGCGCGGCAGCGGACTTCGCCCCTGGCGCGCCCGACGCATGACGGGGCACTCCCTCCTCGACTGGAGGGGGTGATCACACCGTGTTAGCGTGAACGTATCCGCATCGAACGGACGTGCGGATAGCTGCGCTCGCCCGTTCTCCCCCGCTTTCCTCGAACCACCAGAGGGAGATGGTGACCATGGCGCGGAACCACCTGTTCCATGCGCCCCGGGCCGGCACCAAGGCCCGGAAAGCCGAGGAGACCACCACCTGGACCGCGGCACGAACGGCTGCCCTCCAGGCCAACGTGGACTGGGCAGGCCTCCGCCAACGGATGCGCGGATCGTTACTGCGGCCCGGAGATCTCGGGTTCGAGGACGCCAGGAAGCTCTTCAACCCGCTCAACGACGACCACGTACCCGCAGCGGTGGCGCAGTGCGAGTCGGTGTCCGACGTCCGCGAGGCGGTGCTGGCGGCCGCCCACCGGGTTCCGCTGGCCGCCCGCAGCGGCGGGCACTCCTACGTCGGCTACTCGGCGCCGCACGGCGGGCTCACCCTCGACCTGCGCCGTATGTCGGCCGTGAACGTCCGGGAGGACGGCACCGCGACCGTCGGTGCCGGCGCCACGTTGCGGGAGGTCTACAGCGCCCTCGGCCAGGCGGACCGCTGCATACCCGCGGGCTCCTGCTTCACCGTCGGCATCGCCGGGGTGACCCTGGGCGGCGGAATCGGCGTACTGCAAAGGAAGTTCGGCCTCACCTGCGACCACCTCGTGGGCGCCGAGATCGTCACTGCCGACGGCCGGTCCCTGACCGTCTCGGCCTCCCGGGCACCGGACCTGTTCTGGGCGCTGCGCGGGGGCGGCGGAGGCAACTTCGGGGTCGTCACCCAGTTCACCTTCCAGACCGATCCGGCTCCGGCGCTGACGATCTTCCGGCTCGCCTTCCGCGAGGGCACGGTGCCGGCGGTGCTGACCGCATGGCAACCGTGGATCAAGGAAGCGCCCCGTGAGCTGTGGGCGAACTGCAACATCTCGGGCGGGACCAAACCGAGCTGCTCGGTCGCCGGCTGCTTCGTCGGCCCGAGCACCGCCTGCCATCCGCTGCTGGACGACCTGATCGCACGCTGCGGCGTCGTACCGACCAAACGAATCGAGGACCGCGACTACTTCAAGGCCATGCGCTTCTTCTCGGGCAAGCCCGACCGGGAGTCCTTCGTCGCCTCCTCACGGGTCCTCGGCTCGCCCGCCGCCGATCCGGGCGCCGTGGTCGGCCTGCTCACCGGCCGTGCGGGCATGAGTCTGATCCTCGACCCGCTCGGTGGTGCGGTGGCCGACGTGCGACCCCAGCAGACCGCCTTCCCGCACCGCGACGCCTTCGCCACGGCACAGATCTACGCGGCCGCGACGGCGGCGTCCGAAGCCGAAGTGACGCGTAGCGTCGGCGAGGTCGTGACCAAACTCGCCTCCCTGGGCATGGGAGGCGGTTATGTGAACTACATCGACCCGGCGCTGCCCGACTGGCCGACGGCCTACTACGGACCGAACCTGGACCGTCTGCGCTCCGTCGCCCGCGACTACGACCCGGACGAGGTGTTCGGCTTCCCCCAGGGTCTGACCCGGGCCTGAGCGCACGTACCGCGGGGGGGGGGGGGGGGGGGGGGGGGGGGGGGGGGGGGGGGAGTCACCACGGGGTGTTCCTCTTTTTTTTGCGCGGCAGGGGTCGTTTTTTGT
>NZ_JBWKCJ010000023.1:47302-95495 GCF_056436545.1 Streptomyces sp. NPDC043738
GTCCCCCCCCCCCCCCCCCCCCCCCCCCCCCCCCCCCCCCCCCCCCCCCCCACGCCCCCCCCCCCCCCCCCCCCCCCCCCCCCCCGCCGCCCTCACCGGGTCGTCCCGTTCTTCAGGCTCACCGGCCGGTCGTCGTTCAGCTCGCCGAAGAGCCGTCCCGCCCGTGTCCGGTCCCAGAGCACGGCACTGCCCTTGGAGGTGGGGATGCCGACGGCGGACACGGGGACGTTGACCTGCTTGCCGCGGCCGGCCGTGACCCCACGGACGGCCTGGAACAGGGAAGCGAGGTCCAGCAGGCCGGTGTTCCGGTCGACGACGAGGGTGTCCAACCCCGCGTCCAGCGCGGGAAAGACGGCGAACGGATTGAGCACGGTCCCCGGCGTCCCGGCCTGATGGGCGAGGGCGGACAGGAACTTCTGCTGATTGCGGGTACGGCCCAGATCGCCCTGGGCCTCCTGGTGGCGCTGGCGGACGAAGGCGAGCGCCGCGGTGCCGTCGAGGGTCTGGCAGCCCTTCCGCAGGTCGGCGCCGGACTTGTCGTCCTTCAGGTCCCGCTCCAGGCACATCGGGACGCCGCCGACCGCGTCGACGAGGTTCACGAAGCCCGCGAAGCCGACCTCCACGTAGTGGTCGATCGCCAGGCCGGTGTTGTGCTCGATCGTGCGCACCAGCATTTTGGGGCCGCCGAGCGCGAACGCCGCGTTGAGCTTGTTCTTCGCGGGGGCGTGGCGCTTGCCCGTCATGGGGCTGGTGTAGGCGGGGATGGTCAGCCACGAGTCGCGTGGCAGGCTCACCATCGTGGTGCCGCCCGCGCCGGTGTGCAGCAGGATCATCGAGTCCGTGCGGCGGCCGCCGGCCGATCCGGTGTGCAGGTCCCGCTTCTCCCGGTCGGTCAGGCCGCTGCGGCTGTCGGATCCGACGAGGAGGTAGTTGGTGCCCTTGCCGGTGTGCCGGCGGGATTCCGGTGTGCCGAGGTCGATCCGGCTGTCGAGCTTGCCGCCGGCCCAGGCCAGGGCGCCGGCGGGGACGGCCAGGAGGATCACGAGCAGCGCGATGGCCGTCCGCAGCAGGGGCCGCCGGCGCCGGGAGCGGTGGGACCGGGGCCTTGGGGGCGGCTGCCCGGGCCCGTCGGGAATCGGGCCGCCGCCGTCGGATATGCCGCTGCCGGCCCTGCGGCCTGGCGAGTCGCTCATTTCTCACTCTCCTCGGTCACTTCGGCACCACGCCGCTCAGATGCGGCACGGGCTCCGAGAGCAGATGCTGGTTGGCGGTGCCGGTACGGTGCATGCGGTGCCACTTCAACCGGGTGCCGAGCAGGGCGGTGACCACGGACTGGATGACCACGAGGTACAGCAACTGCCGGTAGAAGAACAGCTGGAGCGGTAGCGCCCACAGCGCGCGGAGCCGTTCGTGGTCCAGGTGCAGCGCGTACGCCGCGGTGATCAGCTGGACGACGAGGAAGCCGAGCCAGACCCCGATCGCCTGCGCGGTGTCGCCGAAGCACAGCCCGTACAGGGCGAAGACGTCGACGACCGGCGCGAACAGCGGCAGGACGATCTGGAACAGGGCGAGATAGGTCAGCCCGCGACGGCCGAAGCGCCCGGCCGGGCCGACCTCCAGCACGGCGTGGCGGTGCTTCCACATCGACTGCAGGGTGCCGTAGCACCAGCGGTAGCGCTGCCGCCACAACTGGCTGAAGGTACTGGGAACTTCGGTCCAGGCGATGGCCGTCTCCTCGTAGACCACGCGCCGGCCCACCCGCCACAGGGCCATGGTGAGGTCGGTGTCCTCGGCGAGGGTGTCGTCGCTGATCCCGCCGATGGCGCTCAGCGCGTCCCGGCGGAAGGCGCCGATGGCACCGGGCACGGTCGGCATGCATTCGAGCACCTCGAACATCCGCCGGTCCAGGTTGAACCCGAGGACGTATTCGAGGTGTTGCCAGCGGCCGAGCAGGCTGCGCCGGTTGCCCACCTTGGTGTTGCCGCTGACCGCCCCGATCGTGGGGTCCGCGAGCGGCTGGATGAGCCGGTGGAGGGCGTCCGGCTCGAAGACCGTATCCGCGTCGATCATGACGATGATGTCGCAACGCGCGTAGCTCAGGCCCGTGCTGAGCGCCCCGGGCTTACCGGAGTTGGGCTGCTGCACCACCGTCAGCCGGGGGTCGGCGATGCCCCGGGCGATCTCCGCCGTACGGTCCGTCGACCCGTCGTCGATGACGATGATCTGCAGGTCCCGGTGCGTGGACGCCAGCAGCGAGCGCACCGTGGCCTCGATGCCCGCTTCCTCGTTGTGCGCGGGGACCAGCACCGTCACCGGATCGGTCACCTCGCGCAGCCAGGGCGCACCGGACCGGTGCCGGCGCCGGCGCCGTACGTGCACGCGGGCGAGGAAGCCGAGCAGCAGCAGCCGGAGCACTCCCAGCCCGCCGGCGATCCCCAGCGCCCAGGTCATCGAGCGCGCGAAGGTGTGCCCGATGGACTGGATCCAGATCAGCGCCTCTCCCTGCACCCGCTCGGGCAGGGAGGCCGCAGTGGTGAGCGAGGGCCGGCCGAGCCCGCGCGTGACGGTGGTGAACCGTCCCACCTTCGGGTCGGCCAGCAGCTGTTTGGCCTCCTGGTACCCCAGGGCGGTGTGGCTGAACTGCCGCACCACGCCCTGCGGGGGCTTGCGGGAGCGGTGCGTGGCGGCGACCAGGAGGTACCCCTGGTCCGAGGCGCGCCGTGCGGCCGTCCACTCCGCACCGCACATCGTGTCGGCGGTGGTGGTGTGCGGCAGCCGCAGCAGCCGGGTGTTGACGTCCGCGGCTCCCGCCAGCGCGGTCTGGGTGAGCGAGAGCTCCAGTTGGGAGCGGAGCCGCGAGGCACTGCCCAAGTCGCCGCCGGTGTAGGTGTACGACCCGATCTCATGGCCCTCGTCGCGGATGCGCCGCACCAGTTCCGGGTGGCGGGCCGCCTGGGTTCCGTAGAGGAAGAAGGTCGCGTGCGCGTGCTGGGCGCGCAGCAGGTCGAGCAGTCGAGGTGTCCACACCGGGTCGGGTCCGCCGTCGAAGGTGAGCGCGGCGGTCCGGTGCGCCATCTGCGCGGTCTCGGCGGCGGTGCCGGTGACGCGCAGGACGGGGGCTCCGTTGTCCGCGGACTTCGGTATGGGGCTGGTGCACGCGCGCCTGGTGCGGGCACCGTCGACCTCGTGGGTGGTCCAGCCTTCGAAGAGCAGCGACGCAGCGACTATGGGGAGGATCAGCACCAGCAGTAACCAGTGCCAGCGTGGGGAGTGGCGCAGCGCGTGCCGCGCCTGCCCTGACAACGCCACAATGGGCCCTTTCCGTCGAGGAGACATGCCACGTGCGAGGCGTGCGTCCGCGCCGGCTCGCCGGGCGGCGAGCGCGGATGGGGGGCGCGGACGGACACGCCTCGGGATGGGACCGGCCGGGCTTCACACCCGGTGGGTGCGGCGCGCCGGTCCGGCGTTTCTCACGGGGCAGGTCTGGTCTCGACGGGGGCCCGGGATGCGTGGTGGCCGACGGGTACCGCCGGCCCGGAGGTGTGGGCGGGCGCCGCAGGACGGGCGTCGTCGGGGACGCCGGGCTCGTGGTGGGCGGTGTGCCCCGGTAGCGGTCCGGCCTTTCCCGGCGCCGGCTTGGCGTCCGGTTGCTGGAGGCCGCCGAACACGACGGCGAGGAGCACGAGATATCCGGTGCACATGCACCCTGCGGTCAGCGCTGCATGTCCCAGGAGGCGTCGACGCCTGCCTGACGTGTCGACAAATACCGGACGATTGCGCTGCTTACCGGGGCGAATGCTGTGGGGGGTAGCGGTTCGCATGGAGCGTGAGTGTAACCAGATACCGCGAATGAGAATAGGAAAGGGCAGCCCCGCGAACCCGTTAACGAGCCCTAACAGCGGGGTTTGTACTGTGAAGTAACTCACGGCCCCGGGCGATAGCGCGACTAATTGAACTGCTTACTACGCAGGCCTTGTTCGGATTGGTCCGACTGGCCGGGAACGGGCCACTCCGAGGCGGCTTGTACACACGGAGAAGCCTCGACGGGGGCATGGCCGGCCCGCGTCGTGGCGCCCGGTATTTCCGGCCCCGGCACGGTGGATTCCGACGGCGAGTACGTCTCCGTCGCACCGCCGAGCAGGCCGTCCTCGCGCCGGGAAGGTCAGGCCGGCGCCGGGAAGTCGCGCATCATGTCCGCCGCCTTCTCGGCGATCATGATGGTGGGGGCGTTGGTGTTGCCCCGTACGACGGTGGGCATCACGGAGGCGTCCACCACCCGCAGCCCGCGCACACCGTGCACCCTGAGCCGGCCGTCGACCACCGGGCCGATGGCGCAGGTGCCCGCCGGGTGGTACAAGGTCTGCAACTCCCGCCGCGCGAAGTCCAGCAGGCCGTCGTCGGTCAGCGACTCGGGGACGCGGAAGTCGGCCCTGCGGTGCTTGCGCAGGCTCGGCTGGTCGGCGACGTCCAGCAGCAACCGCACGGCCCGTACGACCGTCGCGCGATCGTCCTCGGTGGCCAGATAGTTGTGCAGAATGCGCGGTTGGGCGCTGGGCAGCGCCGAGCGCAGCGAGACCTTGCCCCGGCTGGTGGGGGTCAGCAGGACCGCGCCGCACATGAAGGCGTGGTCGAAGACCGGGCCGAGGCCCTCGTCGTGGAACATCACCGGGGTGGCGTGCACCTGGATGTCGGGGGCGTCGAGGCCTTCGCGGGTCCGGTGGAATCCGCCGGCCTCGCCGACGTTGGAGGTGAGCGGGCCGCGGCGTTCGGCCTCCAGGAGGCGGACGTTGTCCGGTGACTCGGCGGTCAGCAGGGTTTCGGTGTCGGTCAGGTACAACAGCCCGACGTGCGGGTGGTCCTGCAGGTTCTCCCCCACCGGGAGGTCCACCCGGGGTGTGATGCCGTGCGCCGCCAGCTCGTCGGCCACACCGATGCCGGACAGCATGAGCAGCTGCGGGGAGTTGTACGCACCGGCGCAGAGCACCACCTCGCGTCCGGCGCGCACCTGCCGCGGCTCACCGCCGCGGTCCAGCTCGACGCCGCTCGCGCGCTCGCCGTCGAACAGCACGCGCGTGCAGGTGGCGCCGGTGAGCACCTCCAGGTTGGGGCGGGTCAGGGCGGGTCGCAGATAGGCGTCCGCGGTGCTGCAACGCATGCCCTCGCGCTGGGTGAGGTGGTAGTAGCCGACGCCGTCCTGTTCGGGGCCGTTGAAGTCGGCGGTGTACGGGTGGCCGGCCTCCTGGGCGGCCGCAACGTAGGCGGCCATCAGGGGATGCCGGGAGCGGCCCTCGCTGACCGTGAGCGGTCCCCCGGTCCCGTGCCAGGGCGATCTGCGCCCCTGGAAGTCCTCGGCACGCAGGAAGTACGGCAGGACGTCGTCCCAGCTCCACTCCTCGGCGCCGGCGGCGGCCCAGCCGTCGTAGTCGTGGCGGTGGCCGCGGATGTAGATCATCGCGTTCATCGACGACGAGCCGCCGAGCATCCGGCCCCGGGGCAAGAACGTGCGGCGGCCGCCCAGCCCTGGTTCGCGCTCGCCCAGGTAGCTCCAGTCGTACTTCGTACGGAACAGCTTGCTGAAGGCGGCGGGGATATGGATCTCCGGCGCGTCGTCCGTCGGCCCGGCCTCGACGAGCAGCACCCGGACGTCCGGGTCCTCGGTGAGCCGGGACGCCAGCACGCACCCGGCCGAGCCGGCACCCACGATGATGTAGTCGTACACCCGTCCCCCTCCCGCGGCCTGCACACGAACCCCTCCAGCCAAGCCGTACCGGCACCCCCGCTCACACCGGGAAACCGGCCATTGTCGATGTCACGCCCGGGGGACGGCGCCGGCGTGCCGCCGAGGGCGCGGTTCCGCCGCCAGGGCGGCCTCCTGCCATGGCAGGACCAGACGGCGACGCACCAGACCGTTGACATGGCCGGTCTGCTCGCGGGTGAGGTGGGCGCGAAAACCCCCGACGGCGACGCCGCGGGCCTTGAGGGACTCCGGGTACCCGAAGTCCACCGCCCCGCGCAGCGCCTCCGGTCCGGCCGGCGGCAGCCCGCAGAAGCGCAGTACGCGGGCGAGCTCTCCGGCGGTGTCGGCGGCCAGCCGCTCGTAGGAGGTGAGCAGGAACGCCGCCGGCACGTCCTGACGGGCGTGCCAGATGTTCCAGAAGGTCAGGCAGGTGCGCACGCTGCCTTCCGCCTCGGTCAGGAACGTGCCGAGCTCACCGGAGTAGGGATCGTCCTTCCGGCGGGTGCGCTGGAAGTAGCAGGAGACGACGGTGTCCCGGACGTCGCGAAGGAGGAGGACGACCTTCCGGCCGCGGTAGAAGCTCTTGTCCCAGGACAGCTGTTCCGGGGTCCGCCGGCCGACCCGGTCGTCGTGCCGGAAGACGATGCGCGGCACAGCGGAATCGACCGCACTGAATTCCGTGAGTTCCAGATCGCGGCAGATTTCCATCGGCAGGCCGCGGGTCTCGGAAATGGCCTTGGCCATCAGGACACGCAGCCAGCTCCGGCCGCACTTGGGGAACGAAACGACATGGACGTCGCCGTCCGCATCAACCGTTCCCGCGGCGGTCCGCGGTGCAGCAGAAGGAGCGGAAACGGCGGAAAAAGGGGACATCACAGCGTTGCATTGTGATCGTCGCCGGCGGCCATGGCAATGAATCCGGGATATCCGCCAGTGGCACGGAGAGCGCACGGGGCGCACGGATAAGCGCACACCCCGCCTGGAACGCGAGGGAATTGGCCACGCATCCGTGCCGTGAACCGGGGCGGCCATGGCGCAATTCGACGCTGCCCGGCACTGCTCGGATATCGACGTCACCGGGGCCCCCGGCACGGACCCGCAGGTGTAACGGATCAACTTTCGCATCAGGTCAACCGTGGCGGGTAGGGTGAACGTCATGACCGAGACGACGGGGCGCCGCGAGCGCAAGAAGGCGCGAACGCGCCAGGCCCTGGCGGACGCCGCCCTGCGGCTCTTCCTGGAGCACGGCTACGACAACGTCGGCGTCAGGGACGTGGCGGAAGCGGCGGACGTGTCGGTGACCACCCTGTTCAAGCACTTCCCCAGCAAGGAGGCGCTCGTCTTCGACGAGGACGAGGACCATGAGGCCGCCCTGGTCGCCGCCGTGCGCGACCGGGCCCCGGGCCGGCCCGTCCTGCACGCCCTGCGCGACCATGTGGCGCGCACCCGCCTGTCCCTCCCCGACGGCGCCGCGGACGCGGCCGCCTTCATCCGGCTGGTGAACGCCACCCCCGCCCTCCAGGAGTACGTCGACCGCATGTGGCTGCGGCACGAGACCGCCCTGGCAGCCGCCATCGCCGAGGCGACGGGCGCCCCCGAAGGCGATATCGGCGCCGCGGCGCTGGCCCACTTCGTCATGGAGAGCCCGCGCCTGGTCCGCGGGCACGACGACCCCCGGCGCGCCCTGCACGAGGTGTTCACCCTGCTGGAACAGGGCTGGGGAGACGGCTCGCCCTGAGCTGTCGCGCGGCGCACCCCGGCCGGCCGGTCGCGCCGGAGGAAGGGGCACCGGCACCGGCACCGGCCGCGGCCCGGCGCGCGCGGGCGCCCGGCGCCTCATAGATTGGTCGGGTGAGCGGGTCCGTGGGCTGCGGGAAGACAGGCGGGCGCGCGTGAGGAGACCGGATCTCGATCACGCGGCGCTGTTCGCCGCGACACCGAGCGCATGCCTCGTCCTCGATCCGGAGCTGATGATCGTGGACGTCAACCGGGCGTACCTCCAGGCGACCGACCGCACCCGGGACGAGCTGATCGGGCAGTACGTCTTCGACGCCTTCCCGGACAACCCCGCCGACCCCGAGGCCGCGGGCGTGCAGGAGCTGACCGACTCGCTGCGCCAGGTACTGGTCTCCCGGGAACCGGGCCCCATGGCGGTCCAGAGGTACGACATCTCCGTCCGCGGCCGGCCGGGGGTGTTCGAGGAGCGGTGGTGGTCCACGATCAACACCCCGGTCCTGGGGCCGGACGGCAAGGTGGCGTGGATCATCCACCGGGTGGAGGACGTGACCGCGTTCGTCCGCTCCCGCCGGGCCCGGCAGCTGCCCGGCGGACAGCTGAGCGAACGTGAGGAGGCGATGGAGGCCGAGCTGTACGTCCGGGCGCGTGAGCTGCAACGGCTCAACGAGGAACTCCGCCGGGCACACGCCCGCGAACGCCAGGTCGCCCTCACCCTGCAGGAGGCCATGCTCCACTCCCCGGACCTCGCCCGGCACCATGACATCGCGGTGCGCTACCTCCCCGCCATCGGCTCACTGAACGTCTGCGGCGACTGGTACGACATCATCGACCTGCCGGAGAACGGATTCGCCGTCGCGGTCGGCGACGTCGTCGGGCACGGCCTGGAGGCCGCCGCCGTCATGGGCATGCTCCGCAGCGCCCTCAGCGCCGCCGCGCGCTCCGTGCACGACCCCGCCCGGGCACTGACGGTGCTGGGCCTGTACGCCCGTTCCATCGAGGGTGCCCTGGCCACGACCGCGGTCCAGGCACTGGTCGACACCGCCGACCACCGGATCTTCTACAGCAGCGCCGGTCACCCGCCGCCCGTCCTGCTGCACCCCGACGGCACCCACGACATCCTCGACGGAGCCACCGACCCGCCTCTGGGCGCCCGCCCCGAACACGTGCTCCGCCCCCAGGCCCAGCTGCCCTACACCCCCGGCGACTCCCTCGTCCTCTACACCGACGGGCTCATCGAACGCCGCGACGAGGACATCGACACCAGCCTGGCCCGCCTCACCGACGCCCTCGCCCCCTGCAGCCGACTCAGCCCGGAGCGCCTCGCCGACGCGCTGCTGGCCCGCCTCGGCGTCAGCGCCGGCGCACGCGACGACATCGCCCTTGTGGCCGTGCGCCTCTGAGAAGCCGTCCGAGGCGGTCATGGACGCCGGACCGGTGCGCACGGCGGGGGGCCGACTTCCGTCATAGGCTGCATCTCGCACGTGAGGACGGGAGGCCGAGGTGGCCGGGACGGCAGGGACCGGGACGACGGTCGCCGAGGTGATGGCCGAACTGGCCGGGCTCGACGACCCCAGGACACGCAAGGTCAACGAGAAGCACGGTGACGATCACGGTGTGAACCTCGGCAGGCTGCGCGCGCTCGCCAAGCGGCTGAAGACGCAAGGGGAACTCGCGCGGCAGCTCTGGGCGACCAACGACAGCGCGGCGAGGCTGCTGGCGATCCTGATCTGCCGCCCGAAGGCCTTCGCGCGCGACGAGTTGGACGCCATGCTGCGCGAGGCCCGCACACCCAAGGTGCACGACTGGCTCGTGAACTACGTGGTGAAGAAGAACCCGCACGCCGAGGAGCTGCGCCTCTCCTGGTCCGCCGATCCGGATCCGGTGGTCGCGAGCGCCGGCTGGGCGCTGACCGCCGAACGCGTGGCGAAGCAGCCCGAGGGCCTCGACCTCGCGGGACTGCTGGACGTCGTCGAGGCGGAGATGACGGACGCCCCGGACCGCCTGCAGTGGGCGATGAACCACTGCCTGGCGCAGATCGGGATCGAGCACGCCGAGTACCGCGCCCGTGCGATCGACATCGGTGAGCGCCTGGAGGTGCTCAAGGACTACCCGACCTCCCCGGGCTGCACGTCTCCGTTCGCGCCCCTCTGGATCACCGAGATCGTGCGCCGGCGGGACGGCGAGACGGTGGCTTGATCGGCGGTGGCCGGCCGTCGCGGGCATGGTGACGGTCGAGCGGCCGGGAGCCCCAACCCCGGGCCCGAGAAGCCGAGTTGGGACGACGCGGCCGACCGGCCCCGTAGCGCGCCGGTGACACCGCCGGATCAGCGCGACCCGCGCGCCACCGCCACGTCGGTGAGCAGCGCCGTTCGCGGCGCGGCCGCCGGCCAGGCGCCCTGCTGGGTGAGCACGGCGATCGCGCAGGTCGGGAACTTCTCCCGGGTTCGTTCGAGGGCGTCACCGAGCGCCTCCGCGGCAAGCAGCAGGACCAGGTCCTGGACCGCGGGACTGTGGCCGACCAGCAGCAAGGTGCGCACGCTGTCCGGGGTTTCGCGGACGACGGCGAGCAGCTCGGCGGCCTCCGCGCCGTAGAGCCGGGGGTCGTGACGGACCGGGGGCGGCTGGTCGAGCTGTGCGGCGGCCAGTTCCCAGGTCTGCCGGGTGCGTTCGGCGGTGGAGCAGACGACCAGGTCCGGGACGCAGTCCGCGGCCTGCAGCCAGCGGCCCGCGGCGGGGGCGTCGCGCCGTCCGCGCTTGCCGAGCGGCCGCTCGTGGTCTGCCACGTCCGGCGGCCAGGCGGACTTGGCATGTCGCAGGACGACCAGTCGGCGCAGTTCCGCCACGGGGCCTCCTCACAGGGTCCGCGCCCGGCCGGACGGCGTGCTGACGGTACCCACACGGTCAGCGGTCGACTCGACGATACCGCGCGCGAAGTGGAGAACGGCTGAGCAGCGCACGCCGCCGCTCCGCGTGGCGCCCCCCGGCAGCACATGCGGAGGGCGGGCCGGAACTGCGGCCGGGCGTCAAGGTCGCGTAAGGCCGGGCCGGATTTGCGGACCGGGGCCGTAAGAGAGCCGCAAATTCCCTACGGGGCAGGGCTTGTGGCGCCCCGCGTCGCCGTAGGTTCGGTCCCGGCTGACGGATGCGCGAAGCGGCCACGCTCCGCCCACCGGGCCCGCCGTCCTCGGCCACCGTCCCCAGGCCGTCCGGCCGCCCGCCCAGGCAGGAGGCCGCGCTCCCAGAAAGTCTTCCCATGGTTCCCGCCCCACCCCACGCCCCGACCACGCCGACGTCCTCGGCCACCGGGACGGGCTCCCACCCCCCGCAAGGCGCCCCGGCGCAGGGCGGCCGCCGGCGACGACGACGGGAGCCGGGCGGGCTCCTCGACCCCAAGGTGCTGCTGACCTCCCTGCCCGAGGCGCTGCGCAAGATGCACCCTCGGGCGCTGGCCACCAACCCCGTACTGTTCGTCGTGGCCTGCGGCTCCGGCCTGACCACGCTCTCGGCGCTGAGCGACCCGTCCGTCTTCACCTGGGTCATCAGCGGCTGGCTCTGGCTGACCGTCGTCTTCGCCAACCTGGCGGAGGCGGTCGCCGAGGGCCGCGGCCGGGCCCAGGCCGCGTCGCTGCGCAAGGCGCGTACGGACATCTCCGCACGGCGGCTGCGGGACAACTGGCGGGTCGGCATCGACCTGCGGGGCGCCGTGACCGAACCGGTCGCCGCCGCCGACCTGCAGCCCTTCGACTTCGTACTGGTCGAGGCGGGCGAGGTGATCCCGGCGGACGGCGAGGTGGTCGACGGCGTGGCCGCGGTCGACGAATCGGCGGTCACCGGCGAATCGGCACCCGTCATCCGCGAGTCCGGAGGCGACCGCTCCGGCGTCACCGGCGGCACCACGGTCCTGTCCGACCGGCTGGTCGTCCGCGTCACCTCCCGCCCCGGGCACTCCTTCCTGGACCGGATGATCGCCCTGGTCGAGGGCGCGACCCGGCAGCGCACCCCGAACGAGATCGCGCTGCACATCCTGCTCGCCGCGCTCACCATCGTCTTCGTCCTCGTCGTCGTCACGGTGCAGCCGATGGCCTCCTACGCCGGCGCCGCCCAGCAGACCGCGGTGCTCGTCGCGCTGCTCGTCACCCTGATCCCGACGACGATCGGCGCGCTGCTCTCCGCGATCGGCATCGCCGGGATGGACCGGCTCGTCCAGCGCAACGTGCTGGCCATGTCGGGGCGTGCGGTCGAGGCCGCCGGCGACATCAACACCCTCCTGCTCGACAAGACCGGCACCATCACCCTCGGCAACCGCGAGGCGGTCGCCTTCGTCCCGCTGCCCGGCATCGACGAACTCCGGCTCGCCGACGCGGCCCAGCTCTCCTCCCTCGCCGACGAGACGCCCGAGGGCCGCTCCGTCGTCGTCCTCGCGAAGGACAGGTACGAGCTGCGGGCGCCTGCCGAAGGGGAACTGCAGCACGCCGAGTACGTCGACTTCAGCGCGCAGACCCGGATGAGCGGCGTAGATCTGCGCTGGGCGGACGGGTCCGCTTGCCGGGTCCGCAAGGGCGCGACGGCTCAGGTCGTCGCGTGGGTGACCGGTCTCGGCGGCCAAGTGCCCGCCGAGGCACGGATGTTCACCGACGCGATCGCGGCGTCCGGCGGCACTCCCCTGCTCGTCGCGGTGCACGACCAGCACGGGGCGCGGGTACTCGGCGTCGTCCACCTCAAGGACATCGTCAAGGACGGCATCCGCGAACGCTTCGCCGAGCTGCGCCGGATGGGCATCAGGACGATCATGGTCACGGGTGACAACCCGCTCACGGCCAGGGCCATCGCCCTGGAGGCGGGCGTCGACGACTACCTCGCCGAGGCCACCCCCGAGGACAAGCTCGCCCTGATCGCCCAGGAACAGGAGGGCGGCAAGCTGGTGGCGATGACCGGTGACGGCACCAACGACGCCCCCGCGCTGGCCCAGGCGGACGTCGGCGTGGCCATGAACACCGGGACCTCGGCCGCCAAGGAGGCTGGGAACATGGTCGACCTGGACTCCGACCCGACCAAGCTCATCGAGATCGTCGAGATCGGCAAGCAGCTCCTGATCACCCGGGGCGCGCTGACGACCTTCTCGATCACCAACGACGTCGCCAAGTACTTCGCGATCATCCCCGCGATGTTCGCCGGCGCCTACCCGGGCCTGTCGGCCCTGAACATCATGGGTCTGCACAGCCCGACCTCCGCCATCACCTCCGCGATCATCTTCAACGCGCTCATCATCATCGCCCTGATCCCCCTCGCCCTGCGCGGCGTCCGCTACACCCCCGCCTCCGCCCACGACCTGCTGCGCCGCAACCTCACCCGCTACGGACTCGGCGGCCTGATCGCCCCGTTCGTCGGCATCAAACTCATCGACCTGCTGGTCTCCCAGATCCCCGGGCTCGGCTGAGCACCACCAGGGGGCCGGCCGGCGCCCGTCCCTCCCCCGCCCCGTCCGCTGCCGGCGTACGGGGCGGACGGCCGCCCACGGTCTTGCCAGGATGACGACGGGGAGGAGTGCCCCGAGGAACGGACGACCTGAGGCGGAGGAACGCACCGATGGGGAAGAACACGCCAGTACGCCGACTCGATCTGGGGTACTTCATCCGACCGGCATCGGAGGCCGGCGGCCCGCACCCACGGGTCGAGCCCGTGCTCGGCTACCTCGTACGGCACGACCAGGGGCTGATCCTCTTCGACACCGCCATCGGCAGCGGATCCCCCGAGGCCGACGCGCACTACCGGCCCCGGCGCCGCCCCTTGCCGGACGCCCTCGCGGCCGCCGGCGCCGCCCTCGCGGATGTCTCCCTGGTCGTGAACTGCCATCTGCACTTCGACCACTGCGGCGGCAATCCCCTGCTGGGCGGTGTGCCCATCCTGGTGCAGCAGGCGGAGCTGGCCGCCGCCCGCCGGGGCGGTTACACCATCGACGCGCTCGTCGACTTCCGCGGCGCGACGTATGACGAGCTCGCCGGTGAGGCCGAGATCCTGCCCGGGGTCTGGATCATCCCCACACCCGGGCACACCGAGGGGCACCAGTCGCTGGTGGTCCGTCAGAACGACGGTTCCGTCGTCCTCGCCGGACAGGCCCATGACGTCGCGTCCGGGTTCGCCGCCGACCATCTGGCCCGCCACGCCGAGCGGGCGGGCGACGAGCGGCCCCTTCCCCCCTACCGGCCGTGGCTGGACCGGCTCACCGCGTTCGACCCGCGCCGCGTGCTCTTCGCCCACGACTGCTCGGTCTGGGAACCGCCGCACGGCGCGGGTGGATAGGCGCATTCCGCGGCGGCCCGCCGAATTCCGCACCGGACCGCCGACTTCACCAAGGGCCGTCCCGTAACCCCTGGCGGAAAACTCCTGCCGACGACTGGCGGCCGTCCCTGCCGTGTTCCCGGTGCAATTCTCAGTACATTACGCACGAGGGGGTGTCTCGGGCACCATCCGGTTGAAGCGACCAGACAGCGGCCAGTCGACGCGTGAGGAGCGCGGTGCATGGTTTTCCGGAAGCGCACAGAATGGCTCGGGAGCAGGCTGCAGGGCGCGGCCGAACAAGGCTTCCGTCGCCTCGACGAGCGGCTGCCGGCGGCATCGGCGGGAAAACTCCTGCGCAAGGCGTTTCCGGACCACTGGGCCTTTCTGCTCGGCGAGCTGGCGCTCTACAGCCTTTTGGTGCTGGTGCTCACCGGCGTCTTCCTGGCGTTCTTCTTCGACCCGGACATGGCCGAGATCACCTACCACGGCTCCTACACCCCCTTGCACGGCACGCGGATGACCCGGGCATACGCCTCCACCCTCCACATCAGCTTCGATGTGCGCGGCGGACTGCTCATCCGCCAGGTGCACCACTGGGCGGCCCTCACGTTCCTGGCCAGTATCGGCGTGCACATGCTGCGCATCTTCTTCACCGGTGCCTTCCGCCGGCCCCGCGAGGGCAACTGGCTGATCGGTGTGACGCTCTTTCTGCTGGCCCTGCTGGAGGGATTCTGCGGATACTCCCTGCCGGACGATCTGCTGTCCGGCACCGGTCTGCGCACCGCGGACACCATCATCGGCTCCATTCCCGTCGTCGGGACCTACCTCTCCTTCTTCTCCTTCGGCGGCGAGTTCCCCGGAAACGACATCATTCCGCGTCTGTACGCCCTTCACATTCTCCTGGTACCCGGCCTCCTCATCGGGCTCGTCACGGTGCATCTCATTCTTGTGGTGTATCTCAAACACACACAGTGGCGCGCCCCGGGAAGAACCAACGGGAATGTGCTCGGTCAGCCGATGTTTCCGCAATGGCTCACGAAGTCCACCGGGCTCCTCCTCATCCTGTCGGCGGTCTTCGCCGTCCTCGGGGCGGTCGGCCAGATCAACCCGGTCTGGGACTACGGCCCCTTCCAGGCGGACCAGGTGTCCACCAACGCGCAACCCGACTGGTACGTGGGATTCCTGGAAGGCGCGCTGCGGTTGATGCCTCCTTGGGAGACCGACCTGTGGGGTCACACCATCATGTGGAACGTCTTCATCCCCGCGGTGGCGCTTCCCGGAGTGCTCTTCGGTGTGCTGTACGCCTACCCCTTCTTCGAGAGGTGGGTGACCGCCGACCGCGGTGAACGCCATCTGTGTGACCGCCCGCGCGAGCAGCACACCCGTACCGCTTTCGGAGTCGCGGCGATCTGCTTCTACGCGGTGCTCCAACTGGCGGGCGGGAACGATGTCATCGCCTTCGTCTTCGGCCTGTCGATCAATGCCCTGACCTGGGTGCTGCGCGCGGCGGTGGTGATCGTTCCCGTGCTCGGGTTCCTGGTCACCAAGTGGCTGTGCCTGGCACTGCAGCACCGCGATCGGGAGCGGCTGGCCGAGGGCGAGGAGACCGGGCAGGTCCACCAGTCCGTGTACGGCGGCCTCTACGAGGAGCACCGGCCGCTGCCCGCCGCGCAGCGCCACACGGTCCTGACGCGGCCCGCGTCGCGGGCCCTGGAGGCGCCCCCCGCCGAGGTCGCCGAAGCCCTTCCCCGGCGGCAACGGCTGCGCCTCGCACTGAGCCGCTGGTACTACCGCGACCAGGTGGTCCTGCCGTCCGTGCGGCAACAGGAGCAGCAGGCCGCGCCGGTCCCCGGCGGGCCGGGGGCGGACGGCTCGTAGCGTCCGGTCCGTGGCTTCTGAAGGAGTGTCAGGGTTCGCGATCCCCGTATTCGTAGAGGAAGCCGAAGACGCCGCCGGCCAGGAGACCCAGGCCGATGAGGAACAGCCACAGCCCGTAGACGACACCCAGCGCGGCCACGGCGTATCCGACGGCGGTCATGAAGGGGCAGATGCTGCGCGGCGGGAAGAAGTCCACCGGCCCGGACCGCTGCTGGATCTCGGCGTCCTTGTGGTCCTCGGGGCGGGAGCCGTGCTTGCGCTGCTGCACGTAGAGGAAGAGGAACACCAGGGCGCTCATGAGGAAGGACACGGTGAGCGCGGTCGAGCCGACCGGTTCGGCGTCCGACCACCACGTATAGCCGATCGCCGTCACGGCGAAGAACAGGGTGACGCCGCCGAAGAGACAGGTTTCCATCTTCATCGTCGATCACTCGGCCGCGGTGTCGGGGGGACGGGGGGATTCCTGGTCGATCGGCGGCCGGGAACCGGCGGCGGGCACGGGCACCCGTTCGCCGACTTCCGGATGGTGCAGATCGAAGGCCGGTGAATCGGAGCGGACGCGCGGCATCGTGTGGAAGTTGTGACGGGGCGGCGGGCAGGAGGTCGCCCACTCCAGCGATCTGCCGAAGCCCCAGGGGTCGTCCATACCCACGTGCGGGGCGTAACGGGCGGTGTGCCAGACGTTGTACAGGAACGGCAGTGTGGAAGCGCCGAGCAGGAAGGAGCCGGCCGAGGAGACCGAGTTCAAGACGGTGAAGCCGTCGGCGGCCAGGTAGTCCGCGTATCGGCGGGGCATCCCCATCTCGCCCAGCCAGTGCTGCACCAGGAACGTGCACTGGAAGCCGAGGAACAGCGTCCAGAAGTGGACCTTTCCGAGCCGCTCGTCCAGCATCTTCCCGGTCCACTTGGGCCACCAGAAATAGAATCCGCCGAACATCGCGAAGACGACCGTGCCGAACAGCACGTAATGCAGGTGCGCCACGATGAAGTAGCTGTCGGTGACCTGGAAGTCCAGGGGCGGGGACGCGATGAGCACACCGCTGAGCCCACCGAGCAGGAAGGAGACAAGGAATCCGATGCTCCACAGCATCGGGGTCTCGAACGACAGGCTCCCGTGCCACATGGTGCCGATCCAGTTGAAGAACTTCACACCGGTCGGCACCGCGATCAGGAAGGACAGTACGGCGAAGAACGGCAGCAGCACCGCCCCGGTCGCGAACATGTGATGGGCCCACACCGAGGCGGACAGCATGGTGATGGCGATCGTGGCACCGACCATACCGACATACCCGAAGATCGGTTTGCGGCTGAACACCGGGATGATTTCGGAGATCACGCCGAAGAACGGCAGCGCGACGATGTAGACCTCCGGGTGCCCGAAGAACCAGAAGAGGTGCTGCCACAGGATCGCGCCCCCGTTCGCGGCGTCGAAGACATGCGCACCGAACTTCCGGTCCGCCTCCAGCACCAGGAGCGTGGCCGCCAGCACCGGGAACGCCAGCAGAGCCAGGATGGAGGTGAACAGCACGTTCCAGCTGAAGATCGGCATCCGGAACATCGTCATGCCGGGGGCGCGCAGACACACGATCGTGGCGATGAAGTTCACCGCGCCCAAGATCGTGCTCAGACCGGCCACGACGAGCCCCATGATCCACAGATCGCCGCCCGGTCCGGGCGAGAACACCGGGCCGTTCAGGGGTGCGTAGGCGAACCAGCCGAACGACGCGGCCCCACCGGGAACGATGAAGCCCGATACCACCATGAGGCCGCCGAGCAGAAACAGCCAGTATGTAAAGGCGTTCAGCCGCGGGAAGGCGACGTCCGGCGAACCGATCTGGAGCGGCATCACCGCGTTGGCGAAGCCCGCGAACATGGGGGTGGCGAAGAGCAGCATCATGACCGTGCCATGAATGGTGAAGAGCTGGTTGTACTGCTCGTGGGAGACCAGCTGGAGTCCGGGCTCGGCGAGTTCGGCCCGCATCAGCATGGCCAGCGTTCCGGCGAAGAGGAAGAATCCGAATGCGGTGACCATGTACAGGTTGCCGATGACCTTGTGATCGGTCGTCGTGAGCCATCCCAGCACGACCCGGCCCGGCCTCGAACGGTCCTTCTCCGGTGCCGACCGCTCGGCCTCCTCAACCTCCGCCACTACGCCCCTTCCACCTTCGACACATCCCACCGCGGAAATTCCTCTCCGCCATAATGGCCGCTCCCCGGCGGGCCATCGCGTGTGTACGGGGGGCCGTAGGGGTGAAAAGCGCGAAACGCGCGGCGGGACGGCGGCGGGTCTTCATTGCGCCACCCGGCTGATTGTGGCCGGCGAGCGTTTCGGCTCCAGCGGGTTGCCGGCGTCACGGGCCGCCGGCGGCAGGACGATACCTCCGGCATCACAAGAGGAAACGGCAAGGAGCATCGTGAGAAGCGTTGTGCGGGCGGGAAGTATCGCCGGGGCCTGCGGCCTCGTTCTGCTGAGCGCCGGAATCGCCCGGGCCCAGCCCATTCCGGATCTGCTGGACGCCGCGGTGGGCGCCGACCTCGTCTCCCTTACGGGTGCGCCTCAGGGAGTGGCGTGCAACAACCGGTTCGGCAACATCAACTACCACGCACCCGCGACCAGGGACTCCCGCGCCTGTCTGAACGGCCCCGTGCACAGCGGTAACACCCTGCACGGCGGAAACTTCCGCAACCACGGGAATCCGAACGACAGCGGCAACGTCACCAGCACCAACGGGTCCACCACCAGCAGCAATTTCGTCGAGGGTGCCGCGCAGGGGAGCAAGAACAACATCCAGCGCGTCGTCAAGCGGCGCTGAGCCCGCAGCGGCCGCCACGCCTCCGCCGGCCCGCACTCCGGGCCGGCGGGGTGGGCGTCACAGATCGACCGTGACCTCGACCTGCTCGGGGGCCGCGCCGGCAGCGGTGACGACGAAGACCGCGACGCCGTCGGAATCGCCGGCCACGAGCGGCGACGTCCGCGCATAGCCGTCGACGTCCGTCCGTACCGTGATGGTCTGCCGGTCCCCTTCGAAGAGGGCCTGCTCGCTCGTGGACACCCAGGAGAACGTCACCTCGGCGTCGGACACCGGACGGCGGGAGCCGCTGTCGACGAGCCGGGCCGTCAGCGGCTGGGCGAAGGTGTCACGGCGGCCGGCGTGCTGCCCCGTGCCCCCGGTCGGCTGGATGACGAGTGTCTGCGCCGAGCCCGATTCCGCACTCATGCCGCCTCCTGACGGAAAGACCTTGTTCATGGCGAGGTGCCCGGCTGCGTATCCCGGGGATGCCGGTGATGGTAAGCAGGGCACGGTGCCGGACTCGTGTGCGACCTCCGCATTCGCCCGGAGTTCCTGCGTTGGGGTGACGGAAGGAGCCGGGTCGGTCCTGGCGGACCGTGCGCGCCAATTCGCTTGTCGCGGCCCGGTACGGCGATGAGGATGGCGCCATGCCCACTCTCACCGCTGTCGACGGCACCGAACTCGCCTACCACGAGGTGGGTGAGGGCGAGCCGCTGCTCTGCCTGCCCGGTGGCCCGATGCGCGCCTCCGCCTACCTCGGCGACCTCGGCGGACTGTCGAAGCGGCGCCGGCTGGTCCTGCTCGATCTGCGCGGCACCGGTGACTCCGGCATCCCCCGCGACCCGGCGACGTACCGCTGCGACCGGCAGGTCGACGATGTCGAGGCCCTCCGCGCGCACCTCGGTCTGGACCGGATCGACCTTCTCACGCACTCCGCGGGCGGCGATCTCGCCCTGCTGTACGCGGCTCGGCACCCGGAGCGCGTCCGCAGCCTCACCCTGATCACCGCCCGTGCTCGCGCCCTCGGCGTCGACTTCACCGAGGAGCACCGGCGCGAGGCGGCCGCCCTGCGCGCCCCGGAGCCCTGGTTCCCGGCCGCGTACGCCGCCTACGAGGCCGTCTGGGCCGGCTCCACGAGCGACGACGACTGGGACGCCGTCGCCCCGTTCTTCTACGGCCGTTGGGACGCGGCCGCGCAGGCGCACGCGGCATCCGAGGTGGCCCAGTGCAACGACGAGGCCGGGGAGCGGTACGCGGCGGCCGGCGCGTTCGAACCGGCCGCGGCGCGGGCCGCCCTCGCCGGGTGGGACGCGCGGGTCCTGGTCCTCGCGGGTGAACTGGACAGCGGTCCGCTCCCCCGCGTCGCCGCCGACATCGCGCGGCTGCTGCCCCGGGGCGAGCTGACCGTCCAGCCGGGAGCCGGCCACTACCCCTGGCTGGACGACCCGCGGCTGTTCGTCCAGGCCGTCGCGGCGTTCCTCGACCAGCAGTAGGCCGACGGGCGCGAGCGCGGTCGGCCCGGCGACCGGGACCTGCGATGCGGCCGTCTGCTCAGGGGGAGGGCGAGGGTGGCGGCGACGCCGCGGGCGGGGAGGTCAGTTGGGCGCGAGCAGAACGGAGTTGTACGGGGTGTAGTCGTAGTCGGCGTACGTACCGGCGCTCTGGATGCCCTGGCAGCCGGTGCCGTTGTAACCGGTGCAGTTGCGGGCGATGGCGCCGCCGGTCTGGTTGTTGAAGAGCCTCTTGACGCCGAACTGGTTGCTGAGGTTGTGGGCGCCGTAGGTGTACCACTTGTAGGTGGGATGGCCGCCGTTCCACCCCGCGTTCGGGTAGAGGCACACATACCCGGACGGGCATCCCTGGTACTCCCCCGCCGTGCCGGCCGCGTGCGCGGCGTCCGCGCTCACACCGAGCGTCAACAGCGCGCCGCCGGCGAGCGCGGCGGCCGCCGCCACCGTCTTCCTGATCGTGCCACGGACCTGACGCATGGAACGTCCCCCCTGTCGATGACACGGCCGCGCACCGGTATCGCGGCCGTCTTCCGCATCTGAATCCTGCACGCGCTCCGGGAGCCCGACCAACCGCAAATTCGGCCATTCCGGGCCAATCACACAACCACCACGCACCACGCGAACGTCGTGTTCTGCACCCGGTGTCGCGAGGGGCGGCCGGCCGGTCCCACGGAGCATCAGCCGGTGCGGCGGGGGATCAGCGCACGGTGAGCACGAGCTTGCCGGTGGTGCGGTTCGTCTCGCCCAGCGCGTGCGCCTTGGCGGCTTCCGAGAGCGGCAGCGCCGCGTCGACGTGGACGCGCAGCGTGCCGGCTTCGACGAGGTCGGCGACCGCCCGCATGCCGGCCTGGTCGGCCTCGACGATCATCGCCTCCAACCGGACGCCCAACTCGGCCGACTTCTTGGCCTCTTCCTCCGTAACGGGGGGCACGATCGAGACGACGAGGCCGCCCGGGCGCAGCACGTCGAGGGACCGGGTGCGGATGTCGCCGCCGAGGGTGTCCAGGACGATGTCGACATCGCTGACGACGTCGGCGAAGTCGGTGGTGCGGTAGTCGATGAGCTCGTCCGCGCCCAGCTCCCGCAGCAGGTCGTGCTTGGCGGCGCTGGCCGTTCCGATGACGTGGGCGCCCCGGGCCTTGGCGATCTGTACGGCGAGGTGGCCCACGCCGCCGGCGGCCGCGTGGATCAGCACCCGCTGCCCGGGCCGGATGTCCGCGGTGTCGACCAGCGCCTGATGGGCCGTGAGGGCGGCGAGCGGGATGGCACCCGCCTCGATGTGGCCGATGGCGGACGGCTTGGGGACGAAGGCCCGCGCGGGGCCGATGGCGTACTCGGCGTACGCGCCGACACCGGAGGGGTAGGGCAGCATCCCGAAGACCTCGTCACCCGGCTTGAAGAGGGTGACACCGAGGCCGACGGCCTCGACGACGCCGGAGACGTCCCAGCCGAGGACGAACGGCGGCGGCCCCACGGAGAGGGCGCCCGCGCGGTGCTTCCAGTCGGTCGGGTTGACGCCGGCCGCGTGGACGGCGACGAGGATCTCGCCGATGCCGGGTGCGGGCCGCGGGAGCTCGACCTCGGTGAGGACCTCGGGGCCGCCGTGGGCGTTCTGGCTGATGGCACGCATGGTGGGAGATGTGGCGCGGTGCGCCGTCGAGTCGGTCATATCCCCAGACTGGCGGCATCCGCGTCACACGACAATGGCAAGATAGACAGCATTCGATGGGATCGTGCCACGCTCACGCTCGTGGCGGTCCGCGCCCACATGCCGCTCATGCGTCGCCGGCCCTGCACCGGTCATGCGTCACCGGGTCATGCGTCACTGGTCGCCTGGAACGCTCGTCGGTAGGCCAGCGGGGAGACGCCGATCACCGAGTGCAGATGCTGGCGGAGCGAGATGGCGCCGCCGAAGCCGACTTCGTGGGCGATCCGCTCGACGGACAGGTCGGTGGTCTCCAGCAGCCGGCGGGCCTGATGGACGCGCTGCTGGATCACCCAGCGGCCCGGGCTTGTGCCGGCCTCCTCGGTGAAGCGGCGGGCGAAGGTACGGGGGCTCATCTCGGCATGCGCCGCGAGGTCGGCGAGGGTGAGGGGCTGGTCGAGGCGCTCCAGGGCCCACTCGCGAGTGGCGGCGGTCCCGGTCGTGCCCGGCCCGGGCACCGGCTGTTCGATGTACTGGGCCTGACCGCCGTCCCGCCAGGGCGGTATGACGCAGCGGCGCGCGATGTGGTTGGCGACCTCGCTGCCGTGGTCCTTGCGGACGAGGTGGAGGCAGAGGTCCACGCCCGAGACGGCGCCGGCCGAGGTGAGGATGTCCCCGTCGTCGATGAACAGCACGTCGGGGTCGAGGGTGACGTGCGGGAACAGCCGGCGGAAGGTGTCCGCGAGGACCCAGTGGGTGGTGGCGGTGCGTCCGTCGAGCAGGCCGGCCGCCCCGAACAGGAAGGCGCCCGTGCAGATCGACACCAGCCGGGTACCGGGGCGGATACGGGCCATGGCAGCGGCCATGGCCGGCGCGAGCCGGTCGGAGAGCAGGCTGTGGTCATAAGGCGGGACGACGACCGTGTCGGCGGTCTCCAGGGCCTCGGGGCCGTGGTCGGGGGTGACCGAGAAGTCCGCACCGGTCCGCACCGGGAGGCCGTCGGCGGTGCAGGTGACCACCTCGTACAGGTGCCTCGCCTCGCCGAAGACGCGGTTCGCGATGCCCAGCTCGAACGGGTAGACGCCGTCGAGGGCCAGCACGACGACGCGGTGGACGGACGGCTGCGACGGCTGCTGCGTCGACCTCATGACATCGACCTCATGGCATCATTCTATCGAACATCCATGATCGTGCCATTTCCGCCGACGGCAGCGGGCGCGTGCGGCCGTCGCCGACCGGCGCACACGCCACGGCCGCCACCCCGGCCGAACCAGGTCCGCACTGCGCGCCCGGCCCGGCCACGGGGTGAGGATCCGCCCGCCTCAGGTCAGCGGGGGCAGGGCGCGCCCCGCCCGGGTGTGTGCGCCGCCGTCCAGTCCAGGATCTGCACCGCCGCACCGGCGGCCTCCCGCCCCTGACAGCGCGCATGGTGCCGGCGGGCGATGCCGTCCAGGTCGAGGTGGGAGCCGAAGGCGGGCAGGGCGGCCAGCCGGCGCGCATACGACCACAGCCGACGGTGGCCGGCGATGCGGTGTACCGCCGCGGCGTCCAGATGCCAGCGGTGCACGGTGTCGAGCTGCACCAGCGTCACCCACAACTGGACGTCCGCGGCGGTGAGTTCACCGCCCAGTACGTACTCCCGGCCGGCCAGCAGCTGATCCAGTGACTCCAGTGCCCTGAGCAGGGTCGTCAGCGCGACCCCGTATGCCGGGCCGCCGACGCCTACCCGGCCGGCGCGCTGCGCGGCCTCGTTGACGTCCTGCGCGCAGAGCCGCCCGACCGCCGCTATGCCGCTGCGGGCCTCGCACGGATACAGCACGGGCCCCTCGGCGCCGAACCGTTCGGCCAGGTCCCGCAGGATGTCGGGGGTGTGCGTGCTGACGATCCGCCCCGTCCATCCGTCGCTGAGCACCGGCGCCGCGGCCGGCCCGGGGTGCTGGTGCGAACTGGCCTCGTACAACGGGCGCAGCGTGGCGTATCCGCCGTCCGCGCCGTCGGGGACGGCGGGCAGCAGCGTCACCGGGAGGGTGTCGCCGAGGTCCAGCAGGCTGTGGGTGATGGCGATGCTCAGACAGTGCGGACAGGACAGCGTCAGGTGCAGGCGGTAGCGGTGCGGCACGGCGTAGTGGCCGCTGCGCGCATCGCCGCCGATCCTGCCGCGCAGGGGCGGTACGGCGTTGGGGGAGGTGGCGGAATCCTGGCTTGTGGCGGAGTGCTGGGCTGCGGCGGACACAGCGGACGTGGCGGACATGCGGCTCCCTGGGGTCCGGGGCCGGTGCGCGGGCGTACGACGGGGTGCGGGCGCGCGGACCGGCGGAGGTAGGGGTGGAGGTACGGCGGATGCGCCTCGGGCGGCGGGCAGGCGGCGGCGTCGGCGCGGGCCCGGCCGCGGCGGGGGTGCGGCGGGGAACGAGGGACGGCGCGGCGCGGCCGCGACCGCCCTCAGCGGAGCAGACTGGCCGCGCTGCAGACGCGCAGGAGATCGATGTGCCGGCGCGAGGTCAGCGGGGGAAGCGGCCGAAAGGCGCGGACCGCGCGGTCACCGGCCGACCCTGCACGCCCCATGATTTCCCACCCGTTCGCTAGGGTTCCCGCCCCCGAGTGTCGAGCCGCCGTCGAGCCGCGTCAAGGGGGCTGCGGCCGGGCCTGCGACCGGGGCGGCCGCCGCGGCGAGAGCCCGCACCGCCGCTGCGGAATAATGCAGGCATGCGGATTTCAGCCAGAGCGGACTATGCGGTGCGCGCCGCGCTGCAACTCGCTGACGCCCGGGACGCGGGGCCGCTCAAGGCGGAGGCCATCGCCGACGCCCAGGACATTCCGCACAAGTTCCTCGAAGGCATCCTGAACGACATGCGCCGGGGCGGACTGGTCCTCAGTCAGCGCGGCGGCAACGGGGGCTATCGGCTGGCCCGGTCCGCGGAGGCCATCAGCATCGCGGACGTGATCCGCGTCGTGGACGGACCGCTGGTGTCCGTACGCGGGGTCCGCCCGCCGGAGTTGTCCTACACCGGCCCGGCCGAGTCGCTGCTGCCACTGTGGATCGCGCTGCGCGCCAACGTCCGCCAGATCCTGGACGGGGTGTCCCTGGCCGACGTCGCCTCGGCCGAACTGCCCAACCCGGTCTCGGCGCTGGCCGAGGACCCCGACTCCTGGACGAACCCCTAGGAGCGCCACCACCTCCGGGGAACCTCCCGCACCGCCCCTCAAGGAGCGCCCCCACCACGGGAAACGCCCTGCGGACCGTCCAGGCCGTCCAGACTGCAAGACGCCACTGTCCACACCTTGAACGGCCCTTGCTGCGCGCGGAGTCCGGACGCATCCTATTCCCTATCAATCCAGTGGGAAAACTAGGGAAACTGGATCGGAGAGGGGACGGTGAACGGCGTCATGTCGAAGAGGTCCGCAGCGTGTCCCGCCGCCCCGCCGGCCAACGACCCTTCGGAGGACGGGATATGGCCGCTGGTCGCCCGTGAGGTGGCGGACGATCTCGCCGTCGACGCGCTCCTCCGCGACCGCGCGGGCAAGCCGCCGTTCGACGAGATCCAGCGGGTGCGCGAAGCCGGCCTGCCGGCCCTGCTGATGCCGCCCGGCTCCCCGTGGGGCACCGATCTGCGGACCGCCTGCGCGGTCATCCGTGAGATCGCGGCGGCCGACGGCTCCATCGGCGAACTCCTCGGCCGGCACTACGCCCTGTCGTGGAGCGCCCGGTTCTTCGGCACCCCGGAGCGGGCCGCCGCACTAGAGCTCCGGGCGGCCGAGGAGCAGTGGCTCTGGGGCGGGGACACCGGTGTTCCGGGGACGGAGGCGGACACGGGGACGGAGACCGGCCCGGAGCTGACGCTGACACCGACGTCCGACGGGTATCTCCTCAACGGCCACCGGGCGTTCTCCGCGGGTGTCGCCGTCGCCGACCGGCTGGTGCTCGGCGCGGTGTGCACCGAGACCGGTGAGTCGCTGATGGTGCTCGTGGACCCCGACCACCCCGGAGTGACGGCCGATCCGTCGCACGACCGTCTGGGGCAGCGGCTGACCGGAGCGGGCAGCATCGGCTTCGACGGCGTCCCGGTGTCGTCCCCGGACCAGGTGCTGGGTGCCGTCCCGCGCGACGAGCACGACGTCTCCCCCTTCGCCGCGCTCGCCCCACTGGCGCTCCGGCTCGCCCTGGTGCACGTCGGCCTGGGGATCGCCGAAGGAGCGCTGGCCGAGGCGCGGGACTTCAGTCGCGCCGCGCCGCGCACCTGGCCACCCTCGGGTCCCGACAGCGGCACGTACGAGGGACTGCCGGACGGGGATCCGTACCTCCTGCTCGCCTACGGGGAGCTGGTGGCCGCCGCGCACACCGCGGCGGCGGTGGTGGAACCGGCGACGGAGGCCCTGGCGAGGGGCCTTGTGGCCGGGCGCGAACTCGGCGTCGAAGCGCGCGCCGACATCGCCGTCCTGGTCGCCGCGGCGGAGGCCGTCACCAGCCGGTCCGCCATGCGCATCACCACCCGGATCCTGGAACTCACCGATGGCGCCGACTCCCCTGCCGACGGCCCCGGGTTCGACAGGTTCTGGCGCAACGCGCGCGTCCTGACGGCGCAGGGCTCTCCCACGCACCGCCTCCGCGACATCGGCGATCACTTTCTGAACGGCACGCACCCGCCTTTGACCCTGCACATCTGATCCCCCGTCCCGGGCTGCGGGAACGCCGGTCGGGGAGGGAGGGTGCGTGCCTCAGGCGGGCCGGAGCGTCAGCGTGCCACCGGGTTCGGATGCGTCGCACGCCTGGAAACCGGTGGCTATCCGGTCGAGGAGCCTGCGCAGCCAGCGGGAGTCCTCGTAGGAGATGTGCCGCAGCCTCATCTGGTGGGCCTGGAGCGGGGTGATCCGTACGTCCTGGAGCCGTCCGGTGTCCGCTTCCACCGACACCAGGTAGAGCAGCCGCAGATCGTCCCGGTAGTGCTCGTAGCCGGTGATGCCCTCGTAGTCGTCGATGAAGTCGCCGCACCCGTGGATCAGGAGCTTGCCCCGGTGCACCTCCAGGCCCCGGGGGTGGTGCGCGGAGTGCCCGTGCACGATGTCCACTCCGCCGTCGAGGAGGGTGTGGGCGAAGGCGGTCTCGGCGCGGGAGACGCCGTAGCTCCAGTTCGGGCCCCAGTGGACCGAGGCCACCACGATGTCCCCCGGTCGCTTCGTCCGCTGGACGCGGACGGCCCACTCCCGGGCGGCGGCCTGGGACGGCCCGGCCACGAACGCGACCCCGCTGCGGCCCTCGTCCGCGGCCCAGGTCCGGGGGATGCCGCTGGAGGGCAGGCCGAAGGAGAAGACCAGGACGCGCCGGCCGCCTTCGACGGGGACGACGGCCGGCCGCCGGGCCGCGTCGGCGTCCATGCCCGCTCCCGCCGTCCGCAGTCCGCCGCCCGCGAGCGTGTCGAGCGTCTCCCGCAGTCCACTGCGGTCGAAGTCCAGGACGTGGTTGTTGGCCAGCACGCAGACATCGGGGCGGGCGGCCGTCAGGCAGGGGAGGTTCGCGGGGTTCATCCGGTAGTGGACTTCCTTTCCGGGGGCGAAGGCGTGGCTTCGCGTGACGCTGGTCTCCAGGTTGATCACGCGCGCGACGGGCGCGGCCTCGTCCAGCACCCCCAGCGCCTCCCCCCACGGCCAGGAGAAGTCGACCGGACGGGGAATGGGGCCGTTCACCGCCTCGGCCAGCGCGACATAGTCGCGGGCGTCGCGGGCATACCCCTCCCGCAGCGCGGGGTCGCCCGGGTGCGGCAGGATCTGGTCGACGCCGCGACCGAGCATCACGTCCCCGCAGAGGAACACCGTGAGCACGTCGCCGCCCATTCCTCCAGGCTAGGACGTGTCCGCCGGGGCGGTAACGGGGCGATACGACTGCCGGGGAAGCCCAGGCGGGCCCCTTCGCTCATCGGCCGCCCGCCCGAGTCCGCAGACCCGCACCGCGCCGGCCGGCCGGAAGCCACGTGCGGACCGTCGGTGCGGCGTTCACGGACGAGCGCTGGCACGCCATGGCGGCCGGATCGCCGTGCGCGGACGCCCGGTGTCTGGTCGCGTTCGACGACCGGGGCAACGCGGTGACGGTGTGGTCGGCCGGGCCGGGCAGGCCCGGATGGCTCGAACCCCTGGGCGGGCACCGGGAGCATCGCCGTCACGGCTACGGCGAGGCGATCGCCGTAGCCGTGACGCAACGCCCAGCTGGATCGCTCCCAGTGATCGCGCCACCGGCCACACCGGTCGTCGCTCCCTGACGCAGGGGCGCGGCCGTCAACCCAGGACACGCGGAGGGACACGTTCCGGGCATTTGCATCCCCACGATGGTCACGGATAGTAGTCAGTGATTACGCAGAGCTGCCGTTCGAGGTGGTCGTACGGCGCCATCGCTCCATCGCAGGGAGAGCACATGACCGTTTACCAGACCAAGGCCGGAACCGAGTGCGGTACGGAGGTGGGGCCGGGCGACGCCCGCTACGCGGCCCTGCGGCGCGGCTTCAACCAGCGCTTCATCGCAAGCCCTGACTATGTGTCGGTGATCAGCTCGACGGACGAGGCCGTCGCCGCGCTCAACAAGTACCTGGCGAGCCACCGCCCCGACGAGAGCCTCGCCCGGCGCATCACGGTCCGTTCGGGCGGCCACTGCTACGAGAACTTCGTCTGCGGCGACGACGTCGGGGTGATCCTGGACCTCGGGCAGATGGACCGGGCCTATCTCGACCAGGAGATGGGTGCGTACTGCGTCGAGGCCGGCGCGAACAACTGGCATGTCGCCACCCACCTCTACGCGCCGTTCGGCGTCGCCCTCCCCGGCGGGTCGTGCTACTCGGTCGGCGCCGGCGGCCATGTGTCGGGCGGCGGATACGGACTGCTGTCCCGGCAGCACGGTCTGACGGTGGACTACCTGTACGCGGTGGAGGTCGTCGTCGTCCGCGACGGCCAGCATGCGGAGGTCGTGGTGGCCCGCCGGGACTCCCCCGACGAGCGGCTGCGAGACCTGTGGTGGGCGCACACCGGCGGGGGCGGCGGCAACTTCGGTGTGGTCACCCGCTACTGGTTCAAGGGACTGCCCAAGCCCCCGGGCGAAGTCCTGCTGCACGCCGTCGCCTGGCCCTGGGACAAGCTCAGGAAGAAGCCGGAGCGCTTCAAGTCGCTGGTGCGCAATTACGGGCTGTTCTTCGAGTACGAGAACACCCGGCAGCTGCCGAAGTCCCTCCGCGGCGACTTCACCGACATGTTCACGCTACTGAAGCTGACCCACCACTCCAACGGCAAGATCGGTCTGATCACCCAGCTCGACGCCACCCGGCCGGACAGCGTCGCGCGGCTGAACGCCTTCCTCGACTGGATCACCAAGGACCTGGGCGTCGACCCCACACCGCTGGACCGGCGGATGGGCGAGCACGCCCCCATGGGCGGGCTGCACGTGCCGACCCGACTGCCCTGGCTCACGGCCACGCAGACCCTCAACGGCTCCGGTGACAACCAGTGCGGCAAGTACAAGTCGGCGTATATGACACGTGGTTTCACCGAGGCGCAGCTCACCGCCATCTACGGCGCGCTGACCCGCGACGACGGCTACAAGAATCCGCAGGCGCTGCTCCAGGTCGACTCCTACGGTGGCGCGATCAACCTCCCCGACAGCCGGGACACCGCGGTCTACCAGCGCAGCTCCGTGCTGAAGCTGCAGTACCAGACCTACTGGAGCTGGAAGCGGGACTCCAACAAGGACGGTGTCGCCGACCACCACGACGCCGAGATCGACCCCTCGATCGCCGCGCCGCACCTGCGCTGGATCCGGGAGTTCTACCGCGATGTCTACAAGGACACCGGTGGAGTGCCGGTTCTGGCGCCGACCGAGCCCCCGGTCGAAGGGAAGCCGGCGCCGGTGACGGACGGGTGCTACATCAACTACCCCGACACCGACCTCGACGACCCCGATTGGAACACCTCGGGCCAGCCCTCGCACCGCCTCTACTACGGCGACGACAACTACCGGCGGCTGCAGGAGGCCAAGGAGTACTGGGACCCGCGCAACGTCTTCCGGCACGCCCAGTCCGTCCAGCCCTTCACCCGGTGATCCGGTGACCGGGACCGCCGTGCGCGCGGGCTCGTGCTCAGCCGACGTGGACGCGTGGGCGGCGGGAGCGGTCGGGTTCGGCTTCGCGGAGGACCTCGCGGGTGACGGGCGCGACCTCGCCCTGGCCGAAGAGGAAGAAGCGCAGCAGCTGGGCGAAGGGGTTGCCTTCGGTCCACTCGAAGTAGATGTGCGGCCGCTCCCCGGTTTCGTCGCGTACGTGCAGCAGCAGCGCGGCCAGGGCGTTGGAGACGGTGGAGCTCTCCAGGCAGAGCACGCGGTAGCGGCCGTGCAGCACTTCCCCGCGCACCCGCAGTTCGCTCTCGAATTCGGAAGGGTCTCCGATGGTGACCTCGACGAAGACGAAGTCGTCGTCGGCCGGCAGGTCGTTGTCGGTGCGGATCTGCTGGAGCTTGTCGCGGTATTCGGCCAGATCGCGCTGGTCGGGTTCGTTGGCGATGAAGCGGATCTTGCGGTGGGCGATGTCGCGGACGAACCGCTCGGCCGTCTCGTCGAGCAGGACGCTGGTCACCCGCAGTTCGAAGGCCCGGGCGAGGCGGGAGAGGAACGAGATGAGCATGATGCCGGCGATGAAGCAGGCACCGATCTTCACACCGTCCGGCCGCTCGATGACGTTGTCCACGGTGGTGTAGAGGAACACCACGGAGATGACGGCGAAGCCGATCGTCCAGCCGCGCTCGCGGGCCCGCCGCGCGGCGATGGTCACGGCGATCGCCGCGGAGCTGATCAGGACCAGGACGCCGGTGGCGTAGGCGCCGCCCTGGGCGTCGACATCGGCGTTGAAGATCCAGGTCACCAGGAACGCCACGAGGGTGAACACCAGCACCATCGGGCGTACGGCTCGCGCCCAGTGGGGTGCCATGCCGTAGCGCGGCAGGTACTGCGGCATCAGGTTCAGCAGTCCGGCCATGGCCGAGGCGCCGGCGAACCACAGGATCGTGATGGTGGAGATGTCATAGACGGTGCCGAAGGCCGAGCCCAGGTACTCATGGGCCAGGTAGGCCAGCGCGCGCCCATTGGCCTCTCCACCGGGCTGGAACGCCTCCGCGGGGATGAGCAGGGTGGTGATGAAGCTGGTGAGGATCAGGAAGACGCTCATGATCACGGCGGCGGTGGTGAGCAGCTTCCTCGCGCCCCGGATCCGCCCGGTGGGCCGGGCCTCGGTGTCACCGGGCTCGCCCTCGATGTGCGGCATCACCGCCACACCGGTCTCGAAGCCGGACAGGCCCAGCGCCAGCTTCGGAAAGACCAGCAGCGCCACCCCGACCATGGCCGGCGCGCTGCCGTGCTCGGTGGTCAGCAGATGGGACCAGTCGGGAATGACGTGCGCCGCGGTCACCACATGCCACAGCCCGGCGACGACCACGACGGCGTTGAGGGCGAGGTAGAGGCCGACCAGCACGACCGCCACCCCGATCGCCTCCAGGAACCCCTTGAGGAAGACCGCGCCCAGCAGGGCGACCAGGATCAGCGTGATGACCATCTGCTGGTTGTGCAGGGCGCTGCTGACGTGCGGGTTCTCCACGAGGTGGGTGGCGGCGTCGGCCGCCGACAGGGTGATGGTGATCAGGAAGTCGGTGGCGGCGAACCCCAGCAGCGTCAGCACGAACAGTTTGCCCTTCCAGAAGGACAGCAGCCGCTCCAGCATCGCGATCGAGCCCTGGCCGTGCGGGCTCTCCTTGGCCACCCGCCGGTAGACCGGCAGCGCGCCGGCGAGCGTCACGACGACCAGGACGATGGTGGCGATCGGCGACAGCGCCCCGGCGGCCAGGGCGGCGATGCCCGGCTGATAGCCGAGGGTGGAGAAGTAGTCCACACCGGTCAGGCACATCACCCGCCACCACCGCTGTCCCTTGTGGGCACTCTGCGGCCCGGCGTGCGGACCGGGGTGGCGCTTGGCCATGTCGACCAGGCCTTCCAGCATCCATGCGCGAAATCGGTGGCGCACCCCGGCCGGGGGAGAAGAGCCCGCGGGGGCGGAAGTGGCCATCATGCGCTCCTGTCGTACCGCTGCCGTCCGTCATCGACGAGACAGCCACGCCGGCGTGGGGATGCCGGGCACCGTCGCCGTGGCCTTCCTCCGTATGCCGCTCAGATGTCACCGACACGCGGGCGCACCTGGCGGACGCGTGCCCGGGCGGTCGGCTCGCTCACATCGGCGTCGCCGTGTGTAAGAGTGAAGAGAGGGCTCGACGGCGCGGTCGGCGAATGCCAGAGAGGGCGGCCTGCGATGTCCATACCGTCGGACCGCCTCGAAGCGGTCACTGCTCGGTCCACGACCGCGTACACGCGGACCGAGGAGTACGAGGACCTGTTCGACCAGGCCCCGGTGATCTTCGCTGCGCTGTGCGGACCGCAGCATGTGCTGGAAGTGGCCAACCCGGCGTTCTTCGAGGTGTTCGGCGGCGAGCGCACCCAGACCGGCGCGCCGGTTGGCGAGCTCTATCCGGAGCTGGGGCCCCAGGGCGTCCTGGACCGTCTCGACGCCGTGTACGCCACCGGTACCGCGTACCGGGCCCGGGGCGGACGGCTGGTGCTCGGTGCGCCAGGGGCGGAGCGGGAGGCGTTCTTCGACTTCACCTACGAGCCCCGGCGGGACGCGGTCGGCCAGGTCGACGGGGTGATCGTGATCGCGGTGGAGACCACCGCGCACCACCACACGCAGTTGCTCGCCGCCGAGCAGCGCATCCTGCTGGAGCAGATCGCGCGTGACGCCCCGCTCCGCGAGATCCTCACCGACATGGCGCGGGCGATCGAGGACCTCTCCCCGGAGCTGATCGTCTCGGTACTCCTCGCCGACCCCGACGGCCGGCATCTGCGGCACGGCACCGGCCCCAGCCTGCCCGACTTCTACAACGAGGCGATCGACGGAGTGGCCACCGGCCCGAACGTGGGCTCGTGCGGCACGGCCGCCTACCTGCGCGCCCCGGTGATCGTCAGCGATATCGCCACCGACCCGCGGTGGGAGGGCTACCAGGACCTGGCGCGCCGGGCCGGCCTCGCGGCGTGCTGGTCCACCCCGATCCTGGGCGCGGACGACGAGCTGCTGGGCACCTTCGCGATGTACCACCGCACCCCCAAGGCCCCCGAGGACAAGGACGTGGCGCTCAGCGCCGCGTTCGCCCGGATCACCGCGCTGGCCATCCAGCGGCACCGCGCCATGGAGGCCGGCCGCGCCGCCCAGGAGCGGGAGAAGGCCGCCCGCGAGGACCTGGCCTTCGTGCTCGACGCCAGCACCGCGATCACGCGCGAGCCGCACTACTTCGACTGCCTGCAGTGCATGGCCCGGCTCACCGTGCCCGCGCTGGCGCCGCTGTGCACCGTCCATGTCGTCGAGGACGGCCGGACCCGGCGCATCGCCGTGGCCTCCGCATGCCGGGCCGCGGAGGAGTACCTCACCTCGCCGGGCATCGCCGGCGAGATCGACCACGCGGTCGCCCGTGTCCTCGCCTCGGGCATCACGGAGACCGACCACCACCGCGCCGTCGCTCCTCCCGGGGAGCCCGATCACTCGGAGACTCCCCTGGCGGAGCCCGACTTCGCCGACGCACCAGCCTCGGATCTCGACAGCCTCGACGCACCCGCCTCGGAGCCCGACGTCACCCGGTACGTCTGCGTGCCGCTGACCACCCGCGGCCGCACCTTCGGCGTGCTGACCCTGGTGGCCACCGACCGGCCCCTGGACTGCCATGTCATCGCCCTGGCCGAGGAGCTCGCCCGCCGGGCGGCCTCCAGCGCCGACAACGCCCACCAGTTCACCGACCGGGTCCGGCTCGCCCGCGATCTGCAGGCCGGTCTGCTGCCGCCCGCGCTGCCCCGGATACCAGGCGCCGATCTCGCGGCGTCCTACCACCCGGCCGGCGAGGGGCTCGACGTGGGCGGCGACTTCTACGACGTCTTCCCGCTGCCCGGCGACCGCTGGGCGTTCATGATCGGCGATGTCTGCGGTCGCGGGGCGGCGGCGGCCACCACCACGGGCATGGTCCGCCACACCGCGCGTGCCGCCGCCCGGCTGCTCACCGACCCGGCCGCCGTGGTCGCGGCCATCAACGACGCGCTCGCCCAGAGCACCACCGAGGACAACTTCGTCTCACTCGTCTACGGCGAACTGCGGCACCACGACTCCCGTCTGACGCTGGATCTGATACGCGCCGGCCATGTCCCCCCGCTCGTACGCCGTGCCGACGGCAGAGTCGAGGAGATCGCCGAGCCGGGCCTGCTGCTGGGCATCGCCCCGGACTTCGACGGGTCCCCCTGCCGGGTCGACCTCTGTCCGGGAGACAGCCTGGTGCTGGTCACCGACGGCATCACCGAAGCCCGCGCCACCGACGGGGACTTCTTCGACGAACACCGCCTCGCCGACGCCCTCGCCGCGGTCCGCTGCCGCACGACACTCCGCGGCCGCACCTCCCCCACGGCCGCCACGCTCATCGAGGCCGTCACGGCCGCGGTCACCGCGTTCGCGGGCGACTCCACACCCGACGACCAGGCCGCGCTGGTTGTCACGGCCACCTGAACACGGCCGCCTGAACTCCGCACGCCGAACTCCTCGCGGTCGGCCGCACCAGGCCGCATGGACCGACCAGCCACGCACGCCTATTTTGGCCTCATGGGGCGAAGAGCGCCGACACCATCCGACGACCCGGACCACACCGATCCGCTGCGCCGGCTCTCCCTCGACGAGCTGCGCCGGCGTACCAGCCTGAAGTGGCGCACCCATCCGGCCGACGTGCTGCCCCTGTGGGTGGCGGAGATGGATGTGCCGCTGGCCGCACCGGTCGTGCGGGCGATCACGGACGCGGTCGGGCTCGGCGACACCGGCTACCCGGCGGGGACTGCGTACGCCGAGGCACTGGCCGGCTTCGCCCGCCGGCGCTGGGGTTGGCACGGGCTCGCCGTACCGCGGACGACGATCGTGCCCGACGTCATGCTGGGCATCGTCGAGGTCCTGAAGGTGGTGACCCGCGCCGGCGATCCGGTGATCGTCAACTGCCCGGTGTATCCGCCGTTCTACCAGTTCGTGGCGCATATGGACCGGCGCGTGGTGGAGGCGCCGCTGGGACCGGATCTGCGGGTCGACCTCGCCGCGCTGGAGGGTGCGTTCCGGCAGGCCGCAGCGGAGGGGTCCCGGGCCGCGTATCTGCTGTGCAGCCCGCACAACCCCACCGGCACCGTGCACAGCGCCGAGGAACTGGCCGCCGTCGCGGCACTGGCGGACAGGTACGGCGTACGGGTCGTCGCCGACGAGATCCACGCCCCCGTGGTGGCGCCGGGCACCGCCTTCGTCCCCTACCTGAGCGTGCCCGGGGCGGAGAACGGGCTGTCGTTGATGTCGGCGACCAAGGCCTGGAACCTGGCCGGCCTCAAGGCCGCGCTCGCCGTCGCCGGGCCCGCCGCCGCCGAGGACCTGGCACGCGTACCCGAAGAGGTCGGCCACGGCCCCAGCCACCTCGGCGTCATCGCCCACACCGCCGCACTGCGGGACGGCGGCGGCTGGCTCGACGCGTTGTGCGCCGGCCTCGACGACAACCGGCGGCTGCTGGCCGAACTGCTGGCCGAGCATCTGCCCGCGGTCCGCTACCGCCCCGCCCCCGGGACCTGTCTGGCCTGGCTCGACTGCCGCCGGCTGGGCCTCGGCGACGACCCCGCCGCGGTGTTCCTCGCCCGCGGCAGGGTGGCCCTCAGTCCCGGCCCGGACTTCGGTACCGGCGGTGCCGGCCACGTACGGCTCAATCTGGCGACCTCCCCCGAGGTGCTCACGGAAGCGGTGCGGCGGATGGCCGCCACTCCGGCCTGACGCCACGGCGACGGAGCCGGCGCCGGACTCGCCCGCGCCCGCCGGTCCCTCCGCCCTTCCCCTGGAGCAACCGCCGGCAGACGGTCAACACGCCTGGCCGGGCCCCGGCTTCGGGACCGTTTTGGAGCGGGGTGGTTTTCTCCATACGATCCAGCGATGATCACAAGAAAACGGTTGGCGGTCGGGGTGTGCGGGCTGCTTGCCGCGATGGCCGCCGCCCTTGCGCCCACACCCGCCGTCGCCGATGAGCCGTCCGCCAAGCCGGTACCCAAAGTCGAGTTGACGCTCGATGTCAGCGGCTCGATGCGGGCCCGCGACATCGACGGGCAGAGCCGGATGGCCGCGGCGAAGCAGGCGTTCAACGAGGTGCTGGACGCGGTGCCCGAGGACGTACAGCTCGGCATACGGACCCTCGGCGCCAACTACCGCGGCGAGGACCGCAAGGTCGGCTGCAAGGACACCCGCCAGCTCTACCCGGTCGGTCCGCTGGACCGGACCGAGGCCAAGACCGCGGTGGCGACCCTCACCCCCACCGGCTGGACCCCCATCGGCCCCGCGCTGCTGGGCGCGGCCCAGGACCTCAAGGGCGGTGACGGGACGCGCCGGATCGTGCTCATCACGGACGGCGAGGACACCTGCGCCCCGCTCGACCCCTGCCAGGTGGCCCGTGACATCGCCGCCGAGGGCATCCACCTCACCGTCGACACCCTCGGGCTGCTGCCGGACGCCAAGACCCGCCAGCAGCTGAGCTGCATCGCGGAGGCCACCGGCGGCACCTACACCTCCGTGCAGCACACCAAGGAACTCCGCGACCGCGTACACCAGTTGGTGGACCGGGCCGCCGATCCGGTGGTCACCCCGGTGCCCACTGAAGGTGCCCGGCAGTGCGCCACCGCGCCGAAGCTCAAGCCCGGTCTCTACAACGACCGCGAGAAGTTCGCCGAGCACCGCTGGTACCGGGTGGACGTCCGCCCCGGCCAGGAACTGCGCGCGTCGGTGAGCATCGCCGCCGACCGTGCCGTCAACAACGACTACGGGGTCCTGCTGCGGGCCTCGACCGTGCACGGCCGGGAGATCGTCCGCGGCGCGGAGGCCGGCGACGGCCGTACGGACGTGATCTCCTCCGGGCTGCGCTACCCCAAGTCGCCGCTCACCGACGGCGACGACGACAAGCCGGCGGCGGAGACGGTCTGCCTGCAGGTCAGCAACTCCTTCTCGGCGCCCGCATCGGTCAAGACCGACCCCGGCCTGCCGATGGAGCTGTCCATCGACCTGGTGGACGGTCCCAGTGACGCCTCCGACGCGGCCTCCTTCGGCCTCGGCCACGGCTGGTGGCTGCTGGTCTCACTGGCCCTCGCCGGGCTGCTGGCCGGGCTGCTGTGGGGCTGGATCTCCCGTTGGCGCGTGACCGTCTGGAGGACCAACTGATGCGCACCGTACGCCTACTGACCAGCGCCGCGCTGGCCGGCGCGAGCCTCCTCGGCCTGGCGGGAGCCGCCGTCGCCGACAGCCCCACGCCGACTCCGAGCGCGAGCGAGAGCGCGGAGACGGCCGGTCCGACCGAGGCGGGCACCTCGTTCCGCACGGCGACCGCCATCAAGCCGGACCAGCCGGCGACGGCCGACGCCTCCACCGGCGACTACCTCTACTGGGTGCTGCCCGTGGACGCCGAACAGCGCGCCACGGTCAAGGCCAAGGTGACGCTGCCGGCGGCCGCCGCCCGGCACGGCGCGGCCACCTGGCAGCTCGACGTGTACGACGGGCTGCGGCGCCGCCAGGCGTGTGTGTACGGCACCCGGACCAGGGCGGCGGCCAAGGACGCCGGATCGGTGGAGCTGTCCTGCACGCTGCGTACGGTGCGCGGCTGGGCGGAGCCCTGGGCGAACGATCCGCTGCCGGGCAGCTACTACGTACGCCTGACGGTCGCCGATCTTGCGCAGGAGGACCTGGGGCTTCCGGTGCACGCCGAGGTCGAGGCGTCCGTTGCCGACCAGGGCGGCGCGCACGCGGTGGACGGCAGGCTCGCGGCGCCCCTGGTGCCGGGTGCCGCGGCCGCGGCGTCGAAGGACGACGAGGACGCCTCGTCCCCGCGGCCCGCGGCGCTGCGTGAGCCGGACGGCGGCTGGTCCTCCGGACGGTGGTCCGACCGCTGGATCTGGACCGCTGCGGGCGGAGCGCTCGCCGCGCTCGCGGGCATCGCCGGCTATCGCGCCACCCGGGGACGGGGCCGCCCGTCCCGGGTCCCACCGAGCGCCTGACCCGGCGCAGCCCCAGGGGCGGCCATGGCCCGGTGCCGTGGCCGCCCCTTCGGCTTCCGCCTCCAGGGCGGAGCGGGCAGATGCATGATGCGGCGTCAGGAAGTGGGCGCGGCGCCAGGAGGCGGTGACTCATGCCTCGGGGTCGGTCTCCGGCCCGGGGTGCCGGCGCAGCCGTGCGGCGAGGACGGCGACATCGTCCTCGGCGTGCAGTCCGTCGAGGCGGAGCAGGACCTCGTCGAGCAGCTCCGCCACGCCGGCCCGTGCGGGCAGCCGCAGTCGGGCCAGCCGGGCCAGGGAGTCGTCGATGTCCTCACCGCGGCGCTCGATGAGGCCGTCGGTGAACATCAGCAGGGTGTCGTCCGGTGTGAGGGTGCGGGTGATCAGCTCATAGCCGCCCACGCCGGTGCCCAGGGGCGGGCCGACGGGGACGCGCACCAGGTCGGCGCCGCCGTCGCCGCGGAAGACCACCGGGGGGAGATGGCCGGCGCTGGCGAAGCCGGCGAGCCCGCGCGCCGGGTCCACCCGGGCGAGCAGACAGGTCGCCGGACGGCGGGCCTCGTCCTGGGCAACGGCCGCGTCGAGCTGACGCAGCACGCGGTGCGGCGGCAGGTCCGTCGAGGCGACATAGCGCAGGTGGGAGCGGTAGGCGTTCATGTCGACGGCGGCGTCGAGCCCGTGCCCCATGACGTCGCCCATGACCAGCAGGGTGCGCCCGTAGTGGAGCCGCACCGTCTCGAACCAGTCGCCGCCGACCAGGGCGCTGGTGCCGGACGGGAGGTAGCGGGTGGCGAGCTCCAGGTTGGGGTGCGGCCGGCCCGGCTCGGCGAGCAGCGCCCGTTGCAGGTCCATCGCGGTGCGCTGCGCCGAGGCGTAGCGGCGGGCGTGCGCGAGATGGACGGCCGCCAGGCGGGCCGCGTACTGCATGGTGGCGGTCTCGTGCTCGGTGAAGCCGCCGCCCGCGCGCAGGGCGAGCAGCACGCCGTAGCGCCGGCCCTGCGCGAGCAGCGGCACCGATACCGCCTCGGCGGACCTGCCCTTCCCCAGGGCGGCGGTGGTGGTAATCGGGCGCCCCTCCTCCAGTGCCCGCGAGGCGGGTGAGCCACCGCCGGGCGCGCCGCCGCCGTCGTCCGACGGCTGCGCTTGGAGCACCCTCACCAGACCCGCCGACGCCACCCGGCGCAGCGCCGGCTCCCGGGACCGGGGCCGGGCCGCCGCGGTGTTCTCGGGGAGGAGGTCCACCGCGGCGGCGTCACACAGGTGCCGGCACACGAACCGCGACAGCTCGGCGCAGATCGTCTGCTCGTCCAAGGTGGTGCCGACGTGCTCGGCGGCTTCCTCCATCACCCGCAGGCGGGCCAGTACGCGTGCGTGATCGGCGTCTGGGCCCGCATCCGAGCCGTCCCGGTTCGACAAGGCCACCTCCAGGGCGCGGCGCCCGCGTCGGGCGGGTGCGTCGGTGATGCACCCATACCACCGGCGAGGCCGCATCCCGGTCCGGCGCGGCGGCCGTCAGTGCAGTACGCCCATGCCCAGCAGCCCGAACAGCAGCGCGCCGACGACGATCCGGTAGAGCACGAAGGAGTTGAAGGAGTGCTTGGCCACGAACTTCAGCAGCCAGGCGATCGAGGCGTAGGCGACGAGGAAGGAGACGACGGTGCCGATGGCCAGCGGAGCGACGGCCGCGCCGCTGCCGACCGCGTCCTTCAGCTCGTAGATGCCCGCTCCCGTGAGGGCCGGGATGCCGAGGAAGAAGGACAGGCGGGTGGCCGCGACGCGCTCCAGGTCGAGGATGAGGGCGGTGGACATGGTGGCGCCGGAGCGGGAGAAGCCGGGGAAGAGGAGGGCGAGGATCTGCGAGCAGCCGACCCACATGGCGTCCTTGAGGGAGGTGTCGTCCTCTCCGCGCTTGTGCCGGCCCATCTGGTCCGCCGCCCACATCACGCCGCTGCCGGCGATCAGCGAGCCGGCCACCACCCACAGGGAGGCGAGCGGGCCCTCGATCAGGGGCTTGGCGGCCAGGCCGACGACGACGATCGGGATGGTGGCGAAGACGACCCACCAGGCGAACTTGTAGTCGTGGTGGTAGCGCTCCTCGCGGTCGCGCAGCCCGCGGAACCACGCGCCCACGATGCGCACGATGTCCTTGCCGAAGTAGACCAGTGCCGCGGCGATCGCGCCGACCTGGATGACGGCGGAGAAGCCGACGACGGTCCGGTCGTCGACGGGGATCCCCATCAGCCCCTCGGCGATCTTGAGGTGGCCGGTGGAGGAGACGGGCAGGAACTCCGTCACCCCCTCGATGGCTCCGAGGACGACGGCTTGGCCGATGCTGATCGCGCTCATGGGATCCGTTTCTGGCGACGGGTGGACGGGGGGCGCAGCCACACCTCGGGGCGGAGCGGCGTCCACCGCGCCCCAGACGGTCTACAACACTGTAGACGAAGGAGGACGGTGCGCGGACACCTCCGGCTCCCGGCGGGACGCGCACGGTCCGGTGGGACGCCCACGGCGGCGGGGGCGGGGGCGATCGTCCCGGCGGATAGCATCAGTACTGTTGGCGTGGCTCATTCGCGCGGTTGCGGCTCAGCCTTTGGCCGATCGGCTGCTTGGCGTGACACATCGGGACCGTATGCGCGAGGGCCGGCAGTGAAGTGAGCCCACGCCACCCGAACCCAGCAGAGGCGCCGATCATGGATCCAGCCGCCGCGGCACCGTCACCCCCTACGGGCATCAGTCTGCGCCAGCTGCTCATGGCACTGGGCGACCCCCTGGTCGAGCTGCAGGCCGCGCCCGCCGGGCTGGACGTCGAGATCCGCAGCGTCGCCCTGCTCGACCCCGAGGACCCGCCAATGGCCCGCCCCGGCGAGCTGGTCCTCGCCATCGGCGCCCGGGGCCGCGCCGCGTTCCCCGCGCTGCGGGCGGGCGGACGGGACGGGGCCGGCGCCGTCGCGGTCAAGATGGACACCCCCGGCCAGGCCGCCGCACTGAGCGAGACCGCCGTCGATGCCGGCGTCGCGCTGCTGTCCGTACGCACCGAGGCGCGCTGGGAGCAGGTGGACGCGCTGGCCCGGGCGGCCCTGGAGAGCGCGCCTACGGGGCGCCCCGGCGAGGAGGCCCAGGAAGGGGACCTCTTCGCGCTCGCCCAGACCACCGCCGTCCTCACCGGCGGCATCGTCAGCATCGAGGACACCGCCAACCGCGTGCTGGCCTACTCGCGGTCCACCGACTCCGACGAGGTCGACGACCTGCGGCGGTTGTCCATCCTGGGCTGGCACGGCCCGGAGCAGTACCTTTCACGGCTGCGCGAGTGGGGCGTCTTCCAGCGGCTGCGCGCCTCCGACGACGTGATCAACATCGACGGCCACCCGGAGCTGGGCATCCGCCGCCGGCTCGCGGTGTCCATCCGGTCCGGGGAGCGGCAGCTGGGCATCATCTGGGTCCAGGAGGGGTCGACGCCGCTGACCGAGCAGTCGGACCAGGCACTGGTGGGCGCGGCCCGGGTCGCCGCACACCATCTCGTACGCCGCCGCCGGGAGCTGTCGGCGGACCTGACGCTGACCCATACGCTGGCGGCCGGGCTGCTGGAAGGTACGACGGGGCCGCAGCCGCTGGCGTCCCATCTGGGGCTGGACCCGGCCCGGCCGGCCGCCGTCCTGGGCTTCTCCTACGGCTCCACCGAGGCCACCCCGCCGGAGCTGGCCCGTGCCGAGGTCAGCAACCTCGTCTCGGTCCACACCGCGGCCCGGCACCGCAGCGCGCTGGTCACCCAGGGCGATTCGCGGATCTATGTACTGCTGCCCCAGCTGCCGCGCAGCATCGACCTCGGCATCCTGCGCGGCTGGGGGCAGGAGATCACCGACGCCGCGCGCCGCCACCTGGGGCTGTCGCTGCGCGGCTCGGTCGGCTGCATCGTGCCGGCGCTCGGGGAGGTCCCCGCGTCGCGCCGGGAGGCGGACCGGATACTCGACGCGATGGTGAGCGTCGGATTCGCCACCACCGTCGCCGCACTGCCCGACATCCAGGCGGAGGTGCTCGTCAGCGAGGTGCTGGCGCTGCTCTCCGCGCACCCCGCCATGCGGGACCCCCGGTTGACCGCTCTGGTCGCCCACGACACCCGCCACCAGGGGCAGTTGGCGGAGACCGTCCTGGCCTACCTGAACGCCTTCGGCGATGTGCGGGCCGCGGCCGCCGAGCTGCATGTGCACCCCAACACCCTGCGCTACCGCATCCGCCGGGCCGAGGAGCTGACCGGTCTCGATCTGAGCCGGCCGGACCAGCGGCTGCTGGCCATGCTTCAGCTGCGACTGCCGCCCGCCACCTGATCCGCCGGCGGCCGCTCCCATGGACCGGAGCCGGTGCGACCACCCACCACCCGGGGGGCTCGTAGGCCTCCATGGGGCAGCCCCCGCCACTCCGTCGATCAACCCCCTCGTCCGGGATTCTCCTAAACTGAGCGATATGCCCCATTGAGCTGACGGGCTGGCGATCATGACCTCGGAGAATGCGCTGCCGGGCGGGTCCGGCCGGGCGTGTGACATCGCGAAGGCAGCCACGGCCGAGCTGGACGCGCGGGGTCGGGTCGTCTCCTGGACCCGGGCGGCGGAGCGGCTGCTCGGCTACCCGGCCGAGGAGGTCCTCGACCGCCCGGCGACGCGGCTGCTGGCGTTCCCCGGCGACGAGGAGCGGGTGGCCGCCGTGGCCCGCTGGTGCCGGGCGGGGGACGGCTGGGGCGGCTCCGTGGCGGTGCGCCACCGGGACGGCCGGGAGCTGCGGCTGGCGGTGCAGGTCACCCCCGTGCTCGACGGGGGCGACCGCGAGCGGTGGTCGGTCCTCGCGCTGGAGGAGGGGCGGCTGCCGGGCGGCGGGGTGAACCAGCTGATGCTCGAACCGTTCCTGGCGCATGCGCCGGTCGGCATGGCCGTACTGGACGACGAACTGCGCTACGTCTGGGTGAACGAGGTACTGGAGCGCCTGATCCCCCTGGAGCGCCGGCTGGGGAGAACGGTGGACCAGGTGCTGCCGAGACTGGAGGCCGAGGCGTTCGAGGAACGGATGCGGCGGGTCCTGGCGACCGGCTCACCGGAGATGGACTACGAGTTCCGCAGCCCCACCTACGCGGACCCCACCCAGGAGCGCGCCTACTCGGCGTCCTTCTTCGGGCTGGCGGACCCCCGGGGCGGGCGCATCGGCATCTGGTACATGGTCATCGACGTCACCGAGCGCTGGCGGGCGCAGGACCGGCTCGCGCTGCTGAACGACGCCAGCGTCCGGATCGGCAGCACGCTGGACGTCACCCGGACCGCACAGGAGCTGGCCGACGTCGCGGTGCCGGCGCTCGCCGACTTCGTCGCCGTCGATCTGCTGGACTCCGTCCTCCATGGCGAGGAGCCGAGTCCCGGGCCGGTCGACGACGTTCCCACCATGCGCCGCTCCGGGCAGCAGTCGGTCAACGAGGGCTGCCCGGAGGCGGGACTGGCCGTCGGCGAAGCCGTCCAGCGCTCCCCCTCCTCGCCGATCGCCCGCTGTCTGCTCGCGGGCGAGCCCCTGGTGGAACCGGAGCTGGACTTCGTCCACAGCGCCTGGGTCACCGAGGACCCGGCGCGGGCCGCGGCGATCCGCAGGTTCGGGTTCCGCTCGGTGATGGTGGCGCCGGTGCAGGCCCGCGGCGTCACACTGGGCGCCGCCACCTTCTTCCGCACCCGGCGCCTGGGCCCTTTCGTGCCCGACGACGTACGACTCGCCGAGGAGCTGGTGGCCCGGGCCGCGGTCTGCGTCGACAACGCGCGGCGCTTCACCCGCGAGCGCACCGCGGCCCGGGTGATGCAGCAGAACCTGCTGCCGCACGAGCTGTCCGGAGGCTCCGCGCTGGAGGTGGCGTCGTGGTACTTCCCGGCGGACGCGCCGAGCGGGGTGGGCGGTGACTGGTTCGATGTGATCCCGCTGTCCGGGGCCCGGGTGGCCCTGGTCGTGGGGGACGTGGTCGGGCACGGCATCAACGCCGCGGCGACGATGGGCCGGCTGCGCACCGCCGTCCGCACGCTGGCCAATTTGGACCTGCCGCCCGACGAGCTGCTGGCCCGGCTGGACGACCTGGTCATCGGGCTGGTCAAGACGCACGGCGCAGACCCGGGGGCGGACACCGAGAACGCGAACGTGGCCGCGACCTTCATGGGGGCGACTTGTCTGTACGCCGTGTACGACCCGGTCAGCCGGCACTGCGGCATGGCACGGGCCGGGCACCTCCCGCCCGCGATCGTGGGGCCCGACGGCGCCGTCGACCTCCCCGACCTGCCCGCCGGGCCGCCGCTCGGCCTGGGGACGCTGCCCTTCGAGTCCAGGGAGCTGGAGCTGGCCGAGGGCAGTCTGATCGCCCTCTTCACCAACGGGCTCATCGAGACCTGCGACCCGGACATCGGCGTCGGGATGGACCGGCTGAGCACCGCGCTCACCTCGTCCGGACCGGCGCTGGCGGAGATCGGCCGGACGGTGGTCGAGGCGCTGCTGACCGGTCCCCCGTCCGACGACGCCGCGCTGCTCCTGGCCCGGACCCGCGCGCTGGGCGGGCACCAGGTCGCGTCCTGGGATCTGGCCACCGATCCGGCCGAGGTCGGCAGGGCGCGGTCGCTGGCCGGCCGGCAGCTGTCGGGGTGGGGCCTGGAGGAGCTGGAGTTCACCACCGAGCTGATCGTCAGCGAGCTGGTCACCAACGCCATCCGTCACGGCACCGGGCCGATCACCCTGCGGCTCATCCGGCAGGACGTCCTGATCTGCGAGGTCTTCGACGCCGGCAGCACGGCACCGCATCTGCGCCATGCCCGGACCACCGACGAGGGCGGGCGCGGGCTGTTCATCATCGCGCAGCTCGCCGGGCGCTGGGGCACTCGCTACACCCCGACCGGCAAGGTCATCTGGACCGAGCAGAGCATGCCGGCCGGGGATCAGGGTCTGTCCGATGGGTGACAGCCCCTAAGGCACATCCACGAAGTCCCGCCCGGCCCTCGGGGAGACGACCGGATCGTGCGGACCCGTCCCGGGCACATGGCCGCAGTCGTCCCCCGCCGGGACGGGACGGGCGACCAGGCCGTCCCCGGGCAGGGCCACATAGTCGCAGTCGGTGTCGGCCACGACGTGGCGGGGCGCGGTGCCCGCCGGGCCGGCGGTCAGATGGGCGGTCACATAGGCCGCGCTGGTCCTGGTGATGTCGCGGGTCAGCCCGAGCGGGAGCAGCGAGCGGGTCTCGGCGCTCGCCTCGTCCTCGCCGGCCCGCAGCACCACCCGGACGTCCGGCGCCACCGCGTGGGCGGCGACCGCAACGGCGATGTTGTCCAGCTCGTCGGAGCCGACCGCGGCGAGCGCCCGGGCGCGCCCCAGGCCGAGCCGGGCGAGCACCGCCCGGTCCTCGCCGTGCGCCAGCACCACGGGTATCCCCATGGACCGCGCGAGCCGCAGGTTCGGGGCGGCCGGCTCCCGCTCCACCCCGATCACCGGGACGCCCAGCTGCCGCAGCGTCTGGCACAGCCGCAGCCCCACCTGCCCCAGTCCGACCACGATCACATGGCCGGAACGCGGCAGCACCCGCGGCCCCAGGACGCCGACCAGCCGCGGGCCCAGCATCCGGTCGACGATGCCCGCCGTCAGCACGGCGGTGAACCCCACCGTCACCAGCATCGCCACCCCGGACACCACCTCGTACCCGGGATGGCCCGGGTGCGGCGCGGCCGGCCCGACCCCGGCGACGACCCGGGCGGCCTCCAGGAAGGCGGTGGCGGCCGGCGTGTGGAGGGCGGTGACCAGCCACAGCCAGTCCAGGGCGAGCACGGTCACGATGCCCAGCAGCCCGATGAGCAGCAGGCGGGCGTCCGCGTCGTGCGGCTGCAGGTGTCCGTGCAGCCGGCCGAGCAGGCCCCGCCGGCGGGCGGCCGCGCTCGGCCGCCACGCCGTCTCCACCAGCCGTCCCGCCCGCCGGCGGACCGCCACCGCGCCGCGCCCCTCGGGCCGTACGGCCAGCGTGTCGGCGTCCGCGCACAGACCGGCCAGCGTCGGTGCCAGGAGGTCGGCGGGTGAGACGGTCACGCAGTGGCACAACAGCGACCGGAGCTGCTGGGCCACCGTCCGGTCGAAGACGGTGACGACGATGCGGACGGTGTCGCAGACGTGCCGTACGGCGAGCGCGTAGCGCAGTGCGGCGAGGTCCTCGCCCACCAGGACGGCCACCGCGGACGGCCGGGCGGCGAGCGTCCGTCGCAGGTCCTGGTCGTCCGGTGCGGCGAGGTGGCCGACCGGGCGGCCGGCCTCCCGCAGTGAGGCACAGACCCGGCGGGCCAGCGTCGTGGCCCCGATCACCACGATCGCGCCGGTTTCCGCGTCCCGTTCATCGGGCATTTTGTCCCCCGTCCCGCTGTGGTCGCACAGCACTGGTGGTGTGGGCCCAACTCACGCTAGGGCGCGGGCCGTCGGAGGCATCTGTCCGGTCGGCCAAGTCTTCGCGGGCGCCGTTGTACGGCCGGACCAGCGGCCCGCACCAGGTCGCGAGTCCACACATCGGGCAATGTGCATTGGCCGGTCGCACAGCCATCGGGGACGAATTTGTCGAGCCTCACAAATACGCCACCGCGCACCGCCACATACGCTGACGCAAATCCATATCCGGACGTGATGCGGCTCACCTCTCATAAGGAGGACGGGCAACAGCGCGGAGGCGCGACCAGCGCTCCCCCACCCGCGCGGGCATCCGAAGACCGCGGCCCCGTGCCGCCGCCTTCGAATCCGTCAGGGCCTTGATCGCCACCTGCCAGCACCCGGCCCTTTCGTGCGTCCACTCCGAGGCGATCCCAGCAGGCACCCCGTGCATGACCCCTCCAACCCTCAACGGATGTCGAGATGACTACACCTCCCTCCAGCCACGTGGCCGCACCGCCCGCTCCCCCGGGCAACGGTGGGGCTCCGGGGCAATCAGGACTGCACTCCGGCCTCAAGAACCGCCATCTGTCCATGATCGCCGTCGGTGGGGTCATCGGCGCCGGTCTCTTCGTGGGATCCGCCTCCGGCATCGCCGCGGCCGGCCCCGGCATCCTGCTGTCGTACGCCCTGGTCGGTGCGCTGGTCGTCTTCGTGATGCGGATGCTCGGCGAGATGGCGGCCGCCAACCCGACCTCCGGCTCGTTCTCCGCCTACGCGGACCGGGCGCTGGGCCGCTGGGCGGGCTTCTCCATCGGCTGGCTGTACTGGTTCTTCTGGGTCGTGGTGCTCGCCGTGGAGGCGACCGCCGGTGCGGCGATCCTCACCAGCTGGGTCCCGGCCGTCCCGCAGTGGGCCTGGGCGCTGATCGTGATGGTCGTGCTCACCGCCACCAACCTGGCCTCGGTGGCCTCGTTCGGTGAGTTCGAGTTCTGGTTCGCGGGCATCAAGGTCGTCGCCATCGTCGCGTTCATCGCCCTCGGCGGCCTTGCGATGTTCGGCCTCCTGCCGGGCTCCGACAACCCCGCCTCCGGTTTCGCGAACCTCACCGCGCACGGCGGCTTCCTGCCGAACGGGCCCAGTGCGATCCTCACCGGTGTCCTGATGGTCGTCTTCTCCTTCATGGGCAGCGAGATCGTCACCCTCGCCGCCGGCGAGTCCGAGGACCCGCAGCGCGCGGTCACCAAGGCCACCAAGAGCGTCATCTGGCGGGTCGGCGTCTTCTACCTCGGCTCGATCCTGGTCGTGGTCTCCCTGCTGCCCTGGAACGACCCCTCGATCGCCAAGAAGGGCTCCTACGTCGCGGCCCTGGACTCCATCGGCATCCCGCACGCCGGCCAGTTCATGAACGTCATCGTGCTGACCGCCGTGCTCTCCTGCCTCAACTCCGGCCTCTACACCGCCTCCCGGATGGCGTTCTCGCTCGGACAGCGCGGCGACGCGCCGAAGAGCTTCGCCCGCACCAACTCCCGGGGCGTGCCGCAGGCCGCGATCCTGGTCTCCGTCGTCTTCGGCTTCGTCGCCGTCGGCTTCAACTACCTGTGGCCGGACACGGTCTTCCAGTTCCTGCTGAACTCGTCGGGTGCGGTCGCGCTCTTCGTGTGGCTGGTCATCTGCTTCTCCCAGCTGCGGATGCGCGGCATCATCCTGCGCGAGAACCCGGACAAGCTGGTCGTGCGCATGTGGCTCTTCCCCTACCTGACCTGGGCGACCATCGCGATGATCTCCTTCGTGCTGGTCTACATGCTCACGGACGACAGCCCGGGCGGCGGCCGGATCCAGGTGCTGCTGTCGGTGCTGCTGGCCGTGGTGGTGGTCGCGATCTCCCTGCTCCGCGACCGGCTCGGCCGCAACACCGAGCGGGCGTCCGTGACCTCCCGCTGACCGGACGGGACGCCTCTCACGGGCGGGGGGGGGGCTGGGGCACCGCCGCCCCCCGCTGGGCTTTGCCCCCCTCCCCCCACCCACCAACAACCCCCCCAGGAAGGGCAACGCCGGAACGCCCCTCCT
>NZ_JBWKCJ010000023.1:95505-144697 GCF_056436545.1 Streptomyces sp. NPDC043738
TTGGAGGGAGGACGTGGTGGGCGATCGTCTCCCCCCCGCATGGGGGCCACCCCCCCCCCCCCCGCCGCGCCCCCCCCCCCCCCCCCCCCCCCCCCCCCCCCTTCGCGGGCCTTCGCGCCCGTACCTCCACCCACCACGACCCACCCCGGAAGGGCCACCGCGGACATGCCCGTCTTCAGACGCCGCAAAGGCAGCCGTCCCCATCTGGTCCCCGAACTCGACGACCTCGATCTGGGCAAGGTCCGTCGGCGCGTCGAGACCTGCTGGTCCCGCGGCTCGCTCGACACCGCCGTCATGGCCATGATGGCGGGCGTGCTCGACGACGCCGGCGAGGACTGGGACCGCAAGGCCCACCGCCTGCGGGTGCTGGCCGGTGCCGCGGGGCGGGCGCTGCCCGGCATCTGGCGGCAGCACAATCCGCACCACCAGGGCGCGTTGCTGCTGCACGCCTGGTCGGAGCTGCTCCAGGCCCAGCAGCAGGGCTCCGCCGCCGGTCTGGACGAGGTCCGCGAGACCCTGTTGCTGGCGGCCGAACTGCTCCCCGCCGACCCCACTCCCTGGACCCTGCACCTGGCCACGCTCCGCCTGGAGCGGCGCCCCTCCCGCGAGATGTCGGCGATCTGGCGCGAGATCAAGGCGCGCGACCCCTGGAACCGGGAGGCCCACCTCCAGGCCCTGGGCTACCTCTCGCCGGACGAGTGCGGCTCCAGCGCCCTGGTGCTGGACCTGCTCGACGGCGTCCGCTCCGTCATGCCGCCCGACGCCCCCGCCGCCGGTCTGGAGCTCACCGCGCTGGTCCGTACGCATCTGCGGTCGGTCGCCCCCGGCGGCCTGACGGCCCTCGGCGCCGGCGAGATCTGGCGCCGCCCCGACGCCACCCGGGCGCTCGACCAGGCCGCGCACTACTGGCCGCGACCGGGGTTCCTGCACCACGCGGCGGCGCTGGCCGATCTGAACCTGCTGGCCTATGCGCTGATCAAGTCCGTCCGGATGGCCGACGCGGCAGCCGCGCTGCGTGCCACCGGGGGCGTGGGGACGCCCTGGCCGTGGAGCTCGGACGGTGATCCGCTGGAGCGGTTCTCGCACTACTTCGGCCGTGCCACCGCCACGAACTGACGGAGACTTATCCGATTTAAGGGGTATTCGCCCAACCCTTAGCCAAATCGGGTGGAATTACGGCCTCTTTCCGTTCTCTCCCGAGTGCCCCGACGCCTTCCAGGGAACCCCATCCTGGAAGAGCGTTGGGAGACCCGCATGCGCGACACCGTCAGCACCGGCCGCTCCGCGGCGACTGGCGGCTGGCGCGTGCTGCTGCTCCTCGTACTGCTGGCGCTGGTGCACACCGCGCTCACCGCCGACTCCTCCGAGGCGCAGGCCGCCGAGGCCGGCCGCTGCCTCACCCGCGCCGGCGCTCCCGCCGCAGCCGGTCCGGCCGAGCGGTCCTGTGTCGCCCCGGCGCCGCTGCTGGCGTCGCACGGAACCGGCGACAAGCATCCGGGCAGTGGATTCCGGCGTATGTGCGAGGCCTCGGTCTGCCATCTGCGTCACCCCGTCCCGAACGGGCCCGGTGGCAAGGCGATCCGGGATTCCGCCGTGGCGGAGAGCGTCTGCGCACCGAGCGACGCCTCGTCCTGGGCCGTCACCACGGCCGCCGCTGCCGCCACTCCGATGCGGGTGACCGTCCTGCGCTGCTGAGCCGACCCCGGCCGCACGCCCGCCCCACCCCGCAACGGGGCCGACGGGGCCATCGCGGCCTGCCGTCGTCAGCTCTCAGGACTCTCGCACCGCAGGAGATTCGGCATGCCCATCGACATCTTCGCCGCCCTTGGCGCGCTCGTCCGCGCCGAGGCCTCACGCACCGCGCCCAAGGCGAAGCCCACCACGCCGAGCGCGCACACCGACCCGGACCGGGCCACGCACACCGACCGGGACCGGGCACAGAACCCGGGCAACCCGGAACCGCCGCCGGCCCGGTCGCCGGGCGGATCACCGCCCGCCGCGTCCGACACCGTCTCCGCGGCCGCGGCCACGCCCGAGCGCCCCCGCCCGGCGCTGCTGCGGAAACTGTCCGCGCTCACGTCGATCGTGCAGAAGAGCCGCCCCGGCTCCCCCAGCGGCCGCAGGGCCTCCGACTCCTGAACGGAGCGGCACCCGCCGCCGCTTGTCCGCCTCCAGGGCAGCAGGGATCCTGGACACATGGCTGGTCACGCGGCTGATCACAGGTCGGCCGGGGACATCGCTGCGGGCGTCGGCGCCGACACCGTCTCCGGCTGGGCCGTCCGGCGACCCGGCCCGATCTCCTCCGGTCCGCTGACCTCCGTCCGACGTCCCGCGCCCCTGCCCGGCCCCGGCGACCTGCTGCTGGGGGTGGAGGCCTGCGGGGTGTGCCGTACGGACCTGCATCTCGCGGAGGGCGATCTGGCCCCGCGCCGCCCGGCGACGGTACCCGGCCACGAGATCGTCGGGCGGGTGGCCGCCGTCGGCGAGGCGGTCACCGGCTTCCGCGTCGGCGACCGGGCCGGCGGCGCCTGGCTGCGCGGCACCTGCGGCGACTGCCGGTACTGCCGCGCCGGCCGGGAGAACCTCTGCCCGGCATCGCGCTACACCGGCTGGGACGCCGACGGCGGCTTCGCCGAGGCCGCCCTCGTCCCCGCCGACTACGCCTATCCGCTGCCCGACGACCAGAGCGCCACGGAGCTGGCGCCGCTGCTGTGCGCCGGGATCATCGGCTACCGGGCGCTGCGCCGCAGTGCGCTGCCGCCGGGCGGGCGGCTGGGCATCTACGGGTTCGGCGCCTCGGCGCATCTGGCCGCGCAGATCGCGCTGTCCGAGGGGGCGAGGGTCCATGTGCTGACCCGGTCGGCGCAGGCCCGGGAACTCGCCGTCGCCCTGGGCGCGTCCTCGGCCGCCGGCGCCTACGAGCGGCCGCCCGAGCCGCTGGACTCGGCGATCCTCTTCGCGCCGGTGGGCGATCTGGTGCCGGTGGCCCTCGAAGCACTGGACCGGTCGGGCACCCTGGCCATCGCCGGGATCCACCTCACCGATGTGCCCGCGCTCACCTACGAGCGGCATCTGTTCTACGAGCGCAACTTGCGCAGCGTCACCTCCAACACCCGCGAGGACGGCCGCGAGTTCCTCCGGGCCGCCGCCCGGACAGGCCTCCAGGTCACCGTCAGCCCCTACCCCTTGAGCCGCGCCCCCGAGGCGCTCGCCGACCTGGCCGCCGACCGGGTCCACGGGGCGGCGGTGCTGATCCCCGGTTGACGAACGGCGGACGGGCCCGCCCCTCGCCGACTGGCTCCCCCGTGCTTGAATGCCGCACCATGGGATGAAGAGGGTAAATTACGACATATCCGATGAGGCGGTGGCGGGGTCGACGCCCTGGCCCCGAGGGCGGATACGGCGACCGTGGCTTACGACGACGGCTTCCCGTGTACGGAGGCGGTGCAAGCAGTGACCGCGCGGGTCCTTGGGTCTTCCGGGGCCGAACTGACCGCCGTCTATGTGCCGGCCGAAGGGGACGGCGATCTTCAGCTGGCCGAGATGGTCGGTGGCTCCGGTGTCCCCTACACACTGCCGACGAGCTACCCCCTGTCCGGCGACTCCCCGGTCGCGGCGGCCTTCCGCACCGGTCTCCCCCAGTGGCTGAGTCCGGCGCGGCTCACCGAGCACGGCGTACCCGGCTCCGCGGGCAGCGCCGACGCGGAGCCGGGCAACGGCACCGGTCCACTGCCCGCCACCGTCTCGCTCGGGGTGCTGCCGCTGGGCGGGGACGCCAGACGGCTGGGCTGCCTGGTCGTCGTCGACCAGGCGGCGGACGCCTTCGACGCCGACCGCCGCCACCTGCTGGAACTGCACGCCGACCAGGTGGCCGCGGGTCTGGAGGCGATCGAGGCGCGGGTACTGGCCCGGACGGAGCGGCGGTCGCTGCTCGGCCCGGGGCTGGACACCCTCCGGGGCGGCGCCTTCACACTGGTCCTGCACACCGGGCGGATCGAGGCCGACACCCAGGTCCTGGAGCTGTTCGGCATCGGCCCCACGGAGTTCGACCGGCAGGTGGAGACCCTGCTGGAGCGCACCGTGCCGGACGACGTACCGGCGCTGATGTCGATCGTGGAGCCCGGCGGGGTGCCGGTCGCCGGCCAGCAGCTGTCGTTCCGGATCCGCCGGCCCAACGGCGAACTGCGCTGGCTGACGCTGCGCTGCCGGGTGCTGACCGGCGCCGACGGGGTGCCGGAGCGGATGCTGGGGGTGGTCGCCGACGCCTCGTACCTGCGCCCCAGTGCCGACGAGGTCTCCATCGTGCAGCGGCTGTCGGCCGCACTGGCCGGCGCGACGACCATCCGGGACGTCAGCCGGGCGGTCATCGCGACGCTGCGTGCGCCGCTGGCCACGAGCCGGATGGCGGTCGCCGAGCTGGAGGCCGACCGGCTGGTGGTCACCGCCCTCGACCCGCCGGAACCCGAATCCTGGCCCGCCTCCTGGCAGTCCGAATGGCGCTCCGAGTGGCCCGACGCCTCGTGCCACTCTCTGCCCACCCTCGAGGGCGTGCTGCGCGGCGGCCATGTCGCCCTGTGGCCCCCGGGCGCGGCGCTCGAACCGGGCCTGGCGGGTATCGGCCCCGGCGGCCTGGCCGTCCTGCCGCTGCCGGCCGAGGGCCGGATCGTGGGGGTGTGCCTGCTCGGGTGGGAGACGGAGCACCGCTTCGGACCGGAGGAGCGCTCCCTGCTGACCGCGACCGCGGGTCTGGTGGGGCAGGCCCTCGTCCGCGCCCATGCGCTGGACGCCGGGCACGAGCTCGCCACGATGCTGCAGCGCAGTCTGCTGCCCCGCAAGCTGCCGGAGCTGGCCGGCGGGGTGGCCGCGGTCCGCTATCTGCCCGCCACGATGGGGCTGGAGGTGGGCGGCGACTGGTACGACGTCATTCCGCTCTCCGACGGCCATGTGGCACTGGTCATCGGCGATGTGGAGGGGCACAGCGCGGGGGCCGCGACGATCATGGGTCAGATGCGCACGGCCATCCGGGCCTACGCCGTCGAGGGGCATCCGCCCGACGTGGTGATCTCCCATGCCAACCGCCTGCTCCTCGGTATGGAGACCGACCTCTTCGCCACCTGCTGCTATGTGGACCTGGACATGGAGGAGGGCATCGCCTGGTTCGTGCGGGCCGGGCATCTGCCGCCGCTGCTGCGGAACCCCGACGGCAGCACCGAGGCCATGTCGGTCGAGGGCGGGCCACCGCTGGGGGTCGCCGAGGAGGCGGAGTATCCGCTGACCGAGGTCGGGCTGACTCCCGGCACCGTCCTGGTCCTGCTCACGGACGGGCTGGCCGAGTCCTCCACCCTCGCCCTGGAGGACGGCATCCGCCGCGTACGGGAGGTGCTCGGTGCCGCCGATCCGGCCGATGCCGGGCGGCTCGCCGACGACCTCCTGGGCGGCTCGAAGCGGCGCGACGACGATGTGGCGGTGCTGGTCCTTCGCTACGACGGGATGCGCGTCCGCCCGACCCGGGCCCGCTGGGCGGTGTGGCGGCTGCCCGACGCCGTCATGCACGCCCGCCGCTTCACCGGGCGCACGCTGCGCTCGTGGGGCGTGACCCAGGAGCTGGACGTGGCGCTGCTGGTGGTGTCCGAGCTGGTCACCAACGCCATCGCGCATACGCAGGGCGAGGTGCAGCTGGACCTGACACTGGCCGCCGACCGGCTGCGGATCGCCGTGAACGACACCTCGCCGCGGGCGCCGGTCAAGCCGGTGAGCGTGGACTGGGAGTCCACCGGCGGCCGCGGACTGCTCCTGGTCTCGGCGATGTCGCTGTCCTGGGGCTCGGTGCCGCTGAGCGGCGGCAAGCAGGTGTGGAGCGAGATCAGCCTGCAGACGGACGAGCGGATCGGCGCGGCGGAAGGTCAGGAGGTGCCCTGAGGTGAACACCCGTCTGCGCAGGACCGCCGTCGTCCTGGTCGGAGTGTGCCTGCTGGCCGGGCCGGTGGCCTGCGGCGAGGCCCGCGAGGTCGACCGGCCGTCCGGGCCGGCGTCCGGTGAACCGCCGCGGATCGGCGTGCTGCTCCCGGACAACAACTGGCGCTTCTACCGCTTCGACAAGCCGCTGATGGCGAAGAAGATCCACCAGCTGTGCCCCGAGTGCCAGGTGGACATCGTCAGCGCCGATCACGACATCGCCACCCAGCAGGCGCAGATGGCGGCGATGATCACCAAGCGGGCCAACGTCCTGGTCCTCGACGCGGTCGACTCCCGGTCGCTGCGCGCACCGATCGAGCGGGCCCGCCGGGCCGGCGTCCACGTGGTCGCCTACGACCGGCTCGCCGAAGGGCCGATATCGTCGTATGTCTCCTTCGACGGCGCGCAGGTCGGCCGGCTCCAGGCCCAGGCGCTGTTGCGGGCGCTCGGCGACAAGGCCCGCACCGGCCAGATCGTGATGATGAACGGCGGGGAGACCGATCCCAACTCCGCCTGGTTCAAGCAGGGCGCGCTGGAGGTCCTGCGGGGCAAGGTGCGGATCGGCAAGGCGTACGACACCGCCGGCTGGCGCCAGGAGGCCGCGAACTCCAACATGACCGCCGCCATCGCGGCCCTCGGCCCCGGGAACATCGACGGCGTCTACTCGGCCAACGACCAACTCGCCACCGGCATCATCGCCGCACTCAAGGCCGCGAAGGTCACCCCGCTGCCCCCGATCACCGGTCAGGACGCCGAGCTCGACGCGGTGCAGCGGCTCCTCACGGGCGAGCAGATCATGACCGTCCTCAAGCCCTTCCGGCCCGAGGCCGACAACGCCGCGACCATGGCCGTCGCGCTGGCCCGCGGCAAGAGCCTCAAGGACATCGCCCCCCGGCGCGTCAACAGCCCCACCACCCGCGACATCCCGGCCGTGCTGCTCACCCCCATCCCGGTGACCGCCAAGAACATCAAGGAGACCGTGGTCAAGAACCGGCTGTACACGATCGACCAGATCTGCACTCCCAAATTTGCGTCGGCCTGCGCCAAGGCCGGGCTCACCAGGTAAGGCAGGTACCCCATGACAGCACCGCCCCTGCTGGCGCTGCGCGGAGTCTTCAAACGGTACGGCGCGGTCCAGGCACTGGCCGATGTCGAGCTGGAGGTACGCGCCGGCCAAGTGGTCGCCCTGGTCGGGGACAACGGGGCGGGCAAGTCCACGCTGATCAGGGTGATCGCCGGGGTCGACCCGGCCGACTCCGGCACCGTCGAGTGGGAGGGCCGCCCGGTCCGGATCACCCGGCCGCACGAGGCCCAGGACCTGGGCATCGCCACCGTCTTCCAGGACCTCGCGCTGTGCGACAACCTCGACGTGGTGGGCAATGTCTTCCTCGGCCGGGAGATCCACCGGGCCGGGATCCTCAACGAGGTGGAGATGGAGCGGCGCACGCTGGAGCTGCTCGACGCCCTGGCCATCCGGATTCCCGACGTACGCATCCCGGTGGCCTCACTGTCCGGGGGCCAGCGGCAGACCGTGGCGATCTCCCGGTCGATGCTCGGCGAGCCCCGCCTCGTCCTGCTGGACGAGCCCACCGCGTCCCTGGGCATCGAGCAGACCGCGCAGGTCCTCGACCTGGTCGAGCAGCTCCGTGAGCGCCGTCTCGGGGTGCTGCTGATCAGCCACAACCTGGGGGACGTCAAGGCCGTCGCGGACTGGATCGCGGTGCTGCGGCTCGGCCGCAACAACGGCTTCTTCGACGTGGGCACGACGTCCCACGAGCAGATCATCTCCTCCATCACCGGGGCGACCGACAACGCGGTGACCCGGCGCAAGACGCCGGGCTGGGAGGTGGAGCGGTGAGCCGCCTCTGGGAGGCGGCGCGACGCGGGAACCGGGCCGCGCGCCCGGACGGCGGGCCGCCGGACGGGGGCCGCGGGCCGAACCCGCTGCAGATCCTCCGGCGCCGGTTCCACGCCGGTGAGCTGGGCTCGGTCCCGGTCGTCCTCGGGCTGCTCGTGGTGTGGATCATCTTCGAGAGCCTCAACAAGAACTTCCTCTCGCCGCGCAACCTGTCCAACCTGAGCGTGGACATCGTGGGAATCGGGATGATCTCGATCGGCGTCGTCTTCGTGCTGCTGCTCGGTGAGATCGACCTGTCCGTCGGTTCGGTCAGCGGGCTGGCGGCGGCCGCGTTCGCGGTGCTGAACGTGCGGCACGGCGTGCCGGAACCGCTCGCGCTGCTGGTCGCGGTGTTCGCCGGCACGGCGATCGGGGTCGTGCAGGGATTCTTCTTCGCCAAGGTCGGGGTGCCCGCGTTCGTCGTCACCCTCGCGGGCCTGCTGGGCTGGAACGGGCTGATGCTCTACATCCTGGGCTACAGCGGCACCGTCAACCTCGACGACAAGGGTCTGGTCGCCATGCTGACCAGCTTCTACTTCACCCATGTCGCCGCCGCGTACGGCCTGGCGGTGATCGGCACCGCGGGGTACTTCCTCGCCTCCTACCAGGACGTACGGCGCCGCAGGGCCGCCGGGGTGCCGGTGCGGCCGCTGGGCGAGATCGCGGTGCGCACCGGTGTGCTGGCGGTGATGTCCCTGGCCGCGGCCTGGGTGCTCAACCAGTACCAGGGGCTGCCGCTGGCGCTGCTGATCTTCCTGGTCTTCCTGGTCGGTCTCGACCAGGTGCTGCGCCGGACCCGCTACGGACGGATGATCTTCGCGCTCGGCGGCAGCGTCGAGGCCTCCCGCCGCACCGGACTCAACGTGGACCTGGTGCGGATCTCGGTGTTCATGGTGTCCGGGACGATGGCCGCGATCGGCGGGCTGTTCCTGGCCTCGCGCGTCACCTCGGCCACCCAGACCTCGGGAGCGGGCATCTTGCTGATGGACGCGATCGCCGCCGCGGTCATCGGCGGCACCAGCATGTTCGGCGGCCGGGGCCGGACCTGGTCCGCGCTGCTCGGCGTCCTGGTCATCCAGTCGATCGCCTCCGGTGTGGCGCTGATGGGCATCCAGGCCGCCGTCCAGTTCATGATCACGGGCGGGGTGCTGCTGCTGGCCGTGGTCATCGACTCGCTGTCCCGGCGGGCGCAGCGGGCACACGGGCGGGTGTGAGCGGTGCCCGGCCCGGCGCCCCGGCGGCCCGCGCTCCCCGGTCGCCGTGCGCGGGGGGCGGACCCAGGCGGACGCTGGAGGTGTAGCGACGCGCACCGGCCAGGCCGCGGCCGCCGCAGGAGAGGAGCGAGCCGATGAAGGACGTCATCACCGCCGGCGTGGACGGTACGCCGGAGTCCTTGTCCGCCGTCCAGTGGGCAGCGCAGGAGGCACACACCCGGCAGGCGCGGCTGCGGCTGCTGCACGCCTGGGTGCTGCTCGCCCCGGAACCGGTGTCCCACCCCCTCACGGAGGACGACCAGAACTACTGGCCCCACCGGATGATGGACGAGGCCGAGGCGGCCGTCCGGGCCCGCTGCCCGGATCTGCGGGTGACGCGGGACCTGGAGGCCAAGGACCCGTACGAGGCCCTCAAGGAAGCCGCCGGGCAGTCCGACCTGCTGGTCCTCGGTTCGCGGAACCTGGGCCCGGTGACCCGCTACGTCCTCGGCGAGCTCGGCCTGCAGCTGGTGGCGCACACCGACTGCCCCACGGTGCTGGTGCGCACCCGGCAGGGCGGCTCGACGGCCGGGCCGGCAGGTCCGGTGGTGGTCGGGGTCGGCCTGCGCAAACCCTCCGAGACGCTGCTCGCCTTCGCCTTCGACAGCGCCGTGCGACGCGGTGTCCCGCTGCGCGCCGTACACGGCCGGCATCTGCCGTCGTTCGCGTACAACCGCGGGGGCGGCGTGGAGCCGTACGCCGCCGAGGAAGCGGCGCAGCTCGCCCGGGACGAGCTGGCGAAGACGCTCCAGCCGTGGCGGGAGAAGTATCCGGATCTGCGGGTGGACGCGCGGGTGGAGATGGAGAGCGCGGCGCCGGCGCTGTTGCGCGACACGGCCGGCGCGGCGCTGCTGGTCGTCGGCCGACGGCACCGGCGGGTGCTGCCCGCGCCGCGCATCGGCCATGTCGTGCAGGCGGTGGTGCATCACGCTCCGTGCCCGGTGGCGGTGGTGCCGTACGAGTGAGAAGGCGGATGATGACGACAGGGGGCACGAGGAAGTTGGGGTAAGCCATGGCGAACACAGTCGAGTGGCCCGTCCGTCTGACCCTCGTCGAGGAGGACGGCACGACCACGGCGCGGGCGGTGCTCACCACCGCGACCACCACCTTCACCGGGCACGGCACGGCACGGTGCAGCCCCGAGGACCGCGACGTCCCCGAGATCGGCGACGAGATCGCGGCCGGCCGGGCCCTGCGGGACCTCGCCGGGCAGCTGCTGCGGGTGGCGGACGAGGAACTCGAAGGCGTGGGTGCCGCACCGCCGCGGCGCCAGACCCGCGTCGCCTACGGCTGGACGGATGCGATGGCGTGAGCCAGGGCCGTGGCGGACGGCGCCACGGCCGTGGAAGGAGTCGGCCATGTCGGATGCGACGATCACCGACCTGTACGAGGTGACCATGGCCCTGTCGTTCCTCCGCGAGGGCATGGAGCAGCCGGCGACCTTCAGCTGCTTCGTACGGGAACTGCCGCCGGAGCGGGGCTTCCTGGTCGCCGCCGGCGCCGAGACGGTCCTGGACTACCTCGCGGGGTTCCATGTGGGCCGCGAGGACGTCGAGGTGTTCGCCGAGGCCCTGCAGCGGCCGTCGGCGGACCTGGCACCGCTGCTGGACCTGCGCTTCACCGGCGAGGCCCGGCTGGTGCCGGAGGGCCGGGTGGTACTGGCCAACGAGCCCCTGCTGGAGATCACCGCGCCGCTCCCCGAGGCGCAGCTCATCGAGACGTTCGTGCTCAATCAGCTCAGCCATCAGACGGCGCTCGCGACCAAGTGCGCCCGCTGTGTGATCGCCGCGCGGGGGCGCCCGGTCGTGGACTTCTCGCTGCGACGCACCCATGGCACCGCGGTCGCGCACCAGGTCGCCCGGCTGGGCGCCATGGCCGGTTTCACGGGCACCAGCAATGTCGCGGCGGCGCACGCCGAGGATCTGCCCGCGGTCGGCACGATGGCGCACTCCTACATCGAGGCGTTCGAGGACGAGGAGACCGCGTTCACCGCGTTCGCGCTCTGCCATCCGGGGCCCGTGACGTTCCTGGTGGACACCTACGACACCGAGTCCGGGGTCGCGGCGGCGGCCCGCGTGCTGGCCGCGCTGGGCCGCGGGGACGGCTCGGCGATCCGGCTGGACAGCGGTGACCTGGCACAACTGTCCCGCCGCGCACGGACGATGCTCGACAACGCGGGCCTGCCGCAGGTGCGGATCATCGCCAGCGGCGGACTGGACGAATACGGGGTGCACGACCTGACGTCCTCGGGGGCGCCGATCGACGTCTTCGCCGTCGGCACCCGGGTCGGGGTGAGCGCCGACGCGCCCTACCTGGATTCCGCGTACAAGCTCGTCGCCTACGACGGCCGGCCGGTGATGAAGCTGTCGGCGGCGAAGGCCACGTCCCCGGGGCGCAAGCAGGTCTTCCGCCGCCCCGGCTGCCTCGACGTGATCGGCCTGGCCGACGAGCCGGCCCCGGCGGACAGTACTCCGCTGCTTGTGACGATGATGCGCGGGGGCGAGCGCAGCACCCCGCGCGGCCGGCTGGAGGACGCCCACCAGCGGCTCACCGAGGACCTGGCCGAACTGCCCGCGACGGCCCGGCGCATCCGGTCGCCGCAGCCGGTACGGGCGATGGTCTCGCACCGCCTGTCGGTCCTGACGGACCGGGTACGGCGACGCACCGAGCGGGAGATGCTCGCTCCGTTCCGTATGCACGCCTGAGCCACGCCGCGTCAGGCGTGCTGCGGCACGATCGCCACGGGGCAGGCCGCGTGGCACAGCGCGGTGTGCGCCACCCGCCCGAGCGGCAGCCCGAAGTGGCCGTGGCGGTGCCCCGCGCCGATGACGAGCAGGTCCGCGGCCGCTGCGCGGTGCACCAGCACTTTGTGGGTGGGGCCCTCGACGGTGGTGCGGCGCACGGGCACCGAAGGATGGTCGCCGGCCGCCGCTCCCAGGGCGTCGTCCAGCTGCGTCGCCGCCTGCTTTTCGTGGTGGCTGCGGGCCTGGTCGGCGAGCAGCGGCGGATCGGTCTTGTCGTGGGCGGGGCAGCGCCAGGTGCGTACGGCCTTCAGCAGGCAGCCGCGGGCCTCGGCCTCCTGGAAGGCGAAGCGGACGGCCGCCACCCCCTTCTCCGGATCGCCGACGCCCAGGAGCACGCACCGGTGCGTCCCGGCCACCCCGGCCGCGTCCCCGCGCACCACGATCACCGGGCACCGGGCCCGCGCCGCCACCGCCAGGCCGACCGAGCCGAGCAGCAGACCGGCGATCTCGCCACGCCCCCGCGAGCCCAGGACCAGCACCGACGCATAGTGACCGGCCCGCAGCAGGGCCGTGACCGCGTCGTCCGCGACCACCCGCGCACCGACCTCGAGGTCCGGGTTGCGGCAGCGGGCCTGTTCGGCGGCCAACTGCGCGATGCCCTCCGCGAGGACCTGCTCACCGGGGCGTTCGGGGCCCTGCGCCGTTCCCTCGAAGCGCTCCCAGGTGGAGGCGTGGAGCACGTCCAGCGGGAGCTTGCGGCGGGCCGCCTCGTCCACCGCCCAGTCGAGCGCCCGCAGGGCGGAGTCCGAACCGTCGACGCCCACGACCAGGGACCGCTCCATCGCCGCCACCGCCTTCCTCCCGGTCGCCGGTCTCGGTGGTGCTCACCATCGCCACGAGGGTGTCGTCGATCGTCACGGTGGTGTCTTCCATCGTCGCGCCACCGCGGTGTCCTCGCCAGGGCCGCGGCCGCGCCCCGGGCCATCAGCCGTGGTGCCATGGAGTGGACACACCGACGAACGGAACCGTCACCATGACCGGTGCGCCGTCCCTGGCCGCGTGCCTGCGCCCGCTGCGGGCCGTGGTCTTCGACACCGACGGGGTCATCACCGACTCCGCGGGCCTGCATGCCGCGGCCTGGAAGGACGCCTTCGACCCCTGTCTGGCGGCCGCGGGCGGGCGGCAGCGCCCCTTCGACCCGGTGGAGGACTATCTGCGCCTGGTCGACGGCCGGTCACGGCAGGACGGCGCGGCCGCGTTCCTGGCGTCCAGGGGCCTGGACCTGCCGCTCGGCGACCCGGACGACGGGCCGGGGACGGACACCGTCCGGGCGGTCGCGGCTCGCAAGGACGAGCTGTTCACCGCGCGCCTGCGGGCCGGCGGTGTCGCCGTCTGGCCCGGCACCGTACGGCTGCTGCACGCGCTGCGGGACGAGGGGGTGCCGTGTGCCGCCGTCTCGGCGTCCCGGCACGCGACCGAGCTGCTGTCGACGGCCGGGCTGCTCGGGCTGTTCGCGGCCGTGGTGGACGGCAGGGAGGCGGGCCGGCTCGGGCTGCCGGGCAAGCCGGATCCGGCGCTCTTCCTGGAAGCGGCGCGCCGCCTCGGCGTCCGGCCCCGGGAGGCCGCCGTCGTGGAGGACGCGCTGGCCGGTGTGGAGGCCGGCCGGCGCGGCGGGTTCGGCCTGGTGGTGGGCGTGCACCGGTCGGCCGGCGCGGCCGGCGCCGACGCGCTGCGCCGCCGGGGCGCCGATGTGGTGGTGTCCGACCCCGGCGAGCTGCTGACCTGCGGGGAGGGCTGATGCCGACCGGCGGCAACGCGTGGACCTGGTCGTACGAGGGGTACGACGCGGGCGCGGAACGGCTGCGCGAGACGCTCTGCGCCCTGGGCAACGGCTACTTCGTCACTCGCGGCGCGGCCGGCGAGGTGCTCTCGGGGCCCGCCCACTACCCCGGCACCTACGCGGCCGGCTGCTACAACCGGCTCACCTCCACCGTGGCGGGCCAGCCCGTCGAGAACGAGGACATGGTCAACCTGCCCAACTGGCTGCCGCTGCGCTACCGGATCCGCCCCGCCGACGCGCCTCCCGGGCCATGGCTCGCGCCCGGCCACCCGCAGCTGACGGAGCACCGGCAGACCCTGGACCTGCGGCACGGCACCCTGACCCGCTGGTCGGTGTACGAGGACGAGGCCGGTCGCCGCCTGTGCGTGGAGCAGCGCCGCCTGGTGCACATGGGTGAGCCCCATCTGGCCGCGATGCGCACCTCGTTCACCGCCGACGGCTGGGCGGGCGCGGTGGAGGTGGAGTCGGGTCTCGACGGCGCGGTCCGCAACACCGGCGTCGAGCGCTACCGCGGGCTGGCCGACCAGCATCTGCGGGGCTGGGAGACCGGTGCCGAGCGGACCGACACGGTGTGGCTGAGCTGCCGCACCACCGACTCGGACATCCAGATCGCGCTGGCCGCGCGCATCCGGGCCACCCCCGGGCGGGGCGGGACACCGCGCACCCGGATAGCGGTACTGCGGGCCTTCCACACCCTGACGCTGCCGGTGACCTCCGGGGCGACGGTGGTCGTCGACAAGACGGTGGCGCTGTACACCTCCCGTGACCCGGCGATCGAAAGCCCCCGGCACGCGGCCGTCGACTGTGTGGAGCGGGCCCCGCACTTCCGGCAGTTGATGGCCTCGCACCGGCGCGCCTGGGAGGACCTGTGGCGGCAGGCGAAGCTGGAGGTGCCCGGGGACGCGGGCCGCATCCTGCGGCTGCACCTCTTCCATGTGCTGCAGACCCTCTCGCCGCACACCGCCGAGCTCGATGTGGGGGTGCCGGCGAGGGGCCTGCACGGCGAGGCGTACCGGGGGCACGTCTTCTGGGACGAGCTGTTCGTGCTGCCGTTCTTGAACCTGCACCTCCCCCAGGTCTCCCGGGCGCTGCTCGACTACCGCTACCGCCGGCTGCCCGCCGCCTGCCGCGCGGCGCAGGAAGCGGGCCGGGCGGGGGCGATGTATCCGTGGCAGAGCGCCGGCGACGGCCGGGAGGAGACCCAGCAGCTCCATCTCAACCCGCGCTCCGGCCGCTGGCTGCCCGACCACTCCCGCCTGCAGCACCACGTCGGATCGGCGATCGCCTACAACGTCTGGCAGTACGGACAGGCCAGCGGCGACACGGAGTTCCTGCACACCAAGGGTGCCGAGATGCTGCTGCAGGTCGCCCGCTTCTGGGCGGCCGCCGCGTCCTGGGACCCCGACCTCGGCCGCTACCGCATCCGGGGCGTGGTCGGCCCCGACGAGTACCACGACGGCTATCCGGGGGCCGCCGAGCCGGGCGTCGACGACAACGCCTACACCAACGTCACCGCGGCCTGGGTGCTGCTGCGCGCCCTGGAGCTGTGCCGGTCGCTGCCCGAGGCGCATCAGCGGCAGCTCTACGAGCGCATCCAGCTCACCCCGGACGAGCCGGAGCGCTGGGAGGACGTCGCGCGGCTGCTCCATGTGCCCTTCCACCGGGGCGTGATCAGCCAGTTCGCCGGCTACGCGGACCTGGCCGAGCTCGACTGGGACGGCTACCGGCAGCGGTACGGCGACATCCGCCGGCTGGACCGGATCCTGGAGGCCGAGGGCGACACCGTCAACCACTACCAGGCCTCCAAGCAGGCCGATGTGCTGATGCTCGGCTACCTCTTCGCGCCGTCCGAACTCGCCTCGGTCTTCCGTCACATGGGCTACCCCCTCGACGACGACACCTGGCACGCCACCGTCGACTACTACCTGCGCCGCACCAGCCACGGCTCCACCCTCAGCGCCCTGGTCCACGCCTGGGTCCTGGCCCGCGTGCAGCGCCCCGACGCCTGGACGTACTGCGAGGAGGCGCTGACCGGGGACGTCGCGGACCTCCACGGCGGCAGCACCGCCGAGGGCATCCATCTGGGTGCGATGGCCGGCACTCTGGATCTGGTCCAGCGCGGCCTGACGGGTCTGGAGACCCGGGACCAGGCCCTCTGGCTCGACCCGGCCCCCCTGCCCGAACTCTCGAAGTTCAACGTGCGCATCCGCTACCGCCGCCACTGGGACATCGACCTCCGCATCAGCGCCGAACAGGTGCGGATCGCGGTGCCGGAGTCCGAGCAGGCGGCGGTGCGGGTGCGGCTGCGGGAGCGGTCGTTCAGCGTCGCGCCGGGTACAACCCGGCGGCTCGACATGCCGGACGGCTGATCCCCGTCATGGCGGCCGCGTCACCGCCGCAGCGGTCCCTCACAGGTGTAGTCCGCGGTGCCAAACCCGCCCCGCGAGCGGACGGTGACCGCGCCGAAGGAGCAGTTCATATCGGCGAAGTTGTTGGCGGCGGACGCGGAGCGGTCGAGGAGGGTGGCGTCGGCGGCCTCGGACATGTCCTTGAAGACCCGGTCGGGGCTGCCCGGGTCGGTGAGGGCGGCGCTGATCCGGCCGGTGCAGACGAAGCGGCCGTACGCCGGGTCTCCGTTGTCCTTGCACCTGGGGGTGTGGGAGGTGGCCGCGGCGAACGCCCTGCGGACCCGCGCGGCGTCGGCGAGCTTCAGTGAGCCGACGGGGGTGTGGGCGGTGTCCGGGACGAAGAGGTCGTCGACATGGGCGATCCGCTCGTCGAGGAAGGCGTCGTACGCCCGCTGCAGAGCGGCGTCCCTGCCCATACGGTTCCGCCAGGCGTCGAAGCGCGCGGGGTCGTCGGCGCGCTCGTAGCCGTACATCTCCCGCAGCAGGGCGGGGCGTTCGGCCCACAGGAACTCGAAGAACGTGCCGGCGTAATTGTAGAAGCGGAAGCCGTCACCGGCGTAGGTGGCGTGCAGCAGCTGGTCGACGGTCATCCGCGGGCCGCCGCGCGCGGTGTCGTTGATGATGCCCCGGACCAGGGACCTGCGGACCTTGACGCCGTCGTCGCGGGTGGCGCCGGCGAAGAACTCGGCCGTGCCCTCGTCCATCGCGGTGGTCCGGTCGCCCTCGTACCACGGGCCCTGGCCGAAGAGCCCGGGAACCGCCCAGCGGCCGTTGAGATAGTGCGTGTACTCGTGGCGGAAGAGCTCCTCCAGGGTGAGGGTGGAATCCTGGGGGACCCGGCGCTGGTAGGTGTAGAAGGTCGCGCCCTGCTCGATGTACATACCGCCGTTGTCGGTGCTCAGGCCGGTGAGGACGGGCTGGAACGTCCGGTAGTCGGAGCGGGAGGCGTACAGCACGATGTGGAGCGTGGTGTTGGTGTCGCCGTCCAACGGCCGGTCGGTGCCGAGCACCCGGTGGAACTGCGCCTTTACCTGCTTGGCGGCGTAGTACAGCTGGTCGACGGTGTCCCGGTCGAGGGCGGTGCGGACCTCCACCCCGCCCTTGTCGTAGCGGTAGGTGTGCGGGAAGAGGCGGCGCTCGATGTCCTCCTTGCACACCTTGTACGGCCGGCAGGCGTCGAACGCGATCAGCCAGGTGACGAGCTTCCCCCAGGGCTCGCTGCCGTCGCCGAAGTTGCGCGTGACGAGGTCCAGCAGCTGACCGAGGGCCGGCACGATCTCGCCCTTGAGGGCTTCGATCTGGCCGAACCGCCCGTACTCGCTGAGCGCGTCGCGTACCGCCCACGCGTTGTCGGTGTCCTTGAGGTGGGTGTAGTGCGCGAAGGCCTTGAAGGCGGAGCGGTAGCCGAGGTCGGCGGTGACCGCCCGCTGGAAGGCGGTGTCCTGGTTGCCGGGGTAGACGCCCAGGTAGCTGAGGGTGAGCGCGGCGAGGGCGGCGTTGCCCCAGGACCGGTCCTTGTGGGTGGCGGTGTGCTCCGGGTCCATGGTGGCCAGGACCTTTTGGATCAGGCCGAGTTGGTAGTGCCGTCCGCCCGGGCCGACGCCGTACAGGGCTTCGCGCAGGGTGTCGGCGTTCTCCCGGGTGGCGTCGAAGGTGTGGGCGGCGGCGCCGTACGCGTCGTCCGCGCCGCGCACCGCGTGGACGGTCGGTGCGTCGGTGGTGTCGATCTCGTCGTGCGAGAAGTCGTGGTAGGCCACCGCGTGCAGGTAGGTGAACATCTCGTACAGGTGGCCGGAGTTCTTGCCGTCGTGGGCGACGGCGAGACGGGTGATGCGTCCGGCGACGGCCTGGACGTGGGCGTCGGACATCACGGGGACGAGCCGGGGGTCCCACTTCCATATGAGGTCGCGCAGGCAGCCGTCCGCGGTGACGGCGGGGTCGGCGAGGAAGTCCGCGAGCTGTTCGGGGCCCAGCCGGGTGATCCCGTCGAGGGTGCAGGGAGCGACGGCGGGGCGCGTGTGGCGGGTCGTTACGGGCTTGGTCTGCGGGCCCGGTACACGGCCCTTCTCGGTGACGGTCCGGGGTGCCGGCACGGGGGTCGCGCCCGGCTTGGGCGCCCGGGCGAGGTGGGGGACCCGGTCGTGGGGGTTGTCGGCGGCCGGCGGCCGGGGTTCGGCCTGACGGGTGGGGGTGGGCGGTGCGGAGCGCCCGGGTGCGGCCTGCGCGGTCTGGACGGCCGGCAGGACGAGGGTGGTGGCGAGGGTCGCGGCCAGCAGGAGTCTGCGTGGCAGGCGCGGGTGTGACACCTGAACCTCCGTGAAGGGCTGAGGGGTTGGGTGGGGTTCGAGGCAATGGCCTTCACTCCACGAGGTGTGACCCGTAACATAGTAATGTGAAATTGCACTGACAAGGCTTCAGGAAAAAGCTTTTCCCAGTTCCCCTCCGGAGGTGTCCGTGACCGCGCGTGCCGCCCAACCCCACACCGGCAGCCATGACTTGCCGGTGTCGAATGCCCTCGCCCGCTTCATGACGGACGGGTGGGCCGCCACCCCGCCGCCCACCGACGCCCGCGTTCCGGGCTTCGAGCAACTCGCCCGACGCCGCGACCGGCTGGCCGCACGCTTCCCCGGCGAGCGACTACTCGTCCCCGCCGGTGAGTTGACGGTCCGTTCGAACGACTGCGATCACCGCTTCCGTCCGCACAGCGCCTACGCCTGGCTGACCGGGCTGACGGGCGAGGACCAGCCCGGGCACGTCCTGGTGCTGGAACCGGACGGTGAGGCCGTGCTGTACCTGCGGCCGCGGTCACCGCGGGACGGCGACGGCGCGTTCTACCGGGACCGCAGGTACGGCGAGTTCTGGGTGGGCCGCCGCCCCGACCTGGCCGAGGCCGCCCGGATGACCGGCCTGCGCTGCGCCGACCTGGACGCCCTCCGCCACCTCCCGGCCGGCCGGAACGCCGCCCATGACGCCGAACTCGCCACCGTGCTGAGCGAGTTGAGGCTGGTCAAGGACGACTGGGAGGTGGCCCGTCTCCAGGAGGCCGTCGACCACACCGTCACCGGCTTCGAGGACGTCGTCCGCTCGCTGCCCGCCGCCCTGCGCCATCCGCGCGGCGAACGCTGGATCGAGGGCGTGTTCGATCTGCGCGCCCGTGCCGAGGGCAACGGCACCGGCTACGAGACCATCGCGGCCGCCGGCGCCCACGCCTGCGTGCTGCACTGGATCCGCAACGACGGCCCGCTCGACCCCGGCCAACTGCTGCTGCTCGACGCCGGCGTGGAGACCGACGCGCTGTACACCGCCGACATCACCCGCACCCTGCCGCTGTCCGGCCGCTTCTCCCCCGTCCAGCGCCGGGTCTACGACCTGGTCCTCGACGCGCAGAACGCCGGCATCGCCGCCCTGAAACCGGGCGCCTGCTTCCGGGACTTCCACCAGGCCTGTATGTCCGTCCTGGCGGAGGGCCTCGCCGACTGGGGCGTGCTGCGCGTCCCGGTCGAGGAGGCACTCAGCGCCGGCAGCGGCCTCTACCGGCGCTACACCCTGTGCAGTTCGGGCCATATGCTCGGGCTCGACGTCCACGACTGTGCCCGCGCTCGGGCGGAGCAGTACCTGGACGGCGTCCTGGAGGAGGGGCAGGTGCTCACCGTCGAACCGGGTCTGTACCTCCAGCCCGACGACGAGACCCTGCCGAGGGAGCTGCGCGGCATCGGGGTCCGCATCGAGGACGACCTGGTGATCACGGCGGACGGCGCCCGGCTGATGTCGTCGGCGCTGCCCCGTACCGCCGACGCGGTGGAGGAGTGGATGGACGGGCTGCTGTCCGGGCCCGCCACCAGGGACTGAGCCGACGGCCCTCAGGGTCGCGCGGCCCGACGGCGCTGCGGCTGCGGCACCCGCGGTTCCTCGCGACCCTGGGCCCACAGGGAGCGGACGTGGCCGAGGTGGCGGGCCATACAGGCCTCGGCCGCCTCGGCGTCGCCCGTCAGCATCACATCGAGCAGTTCCACGTGCTCCTCGGCGGAGGGCAGCAGCTGGTTCGACTCGTCGAGGCGGGTGAGTCCGTAGAGGCGGGAGCGTTTGCGCAGCTCGCCGACCGTCTCGACGAGGCGGTCGTTGCCGCTCAGGCCCAGCAGTTCGAGGTGGAAGCGGCGGTCGGCCTCCAGATAGCCGATGAGGTCGTGGGCGCGGGCGGCGGCGACGATCTCCAGGGCGATCGGGCGCAGCGCCGCCAGCTGCTCGCGGGTGGCGGTCCGGGTGATCCGGCCGACGACCGGGACCTCGATCAGGGCCCGGATCTCGGTGTACTGGTCGAGGTCGCGCTCACTGACCTCGGTGATCCTGAAGCCCTTGTTCCGCACCGGCTCCACCAGGCCCTCCCGGGCCAGGTCGAGCATCGCCTCGCGCACCGGCGTGGCCGAGACGCCGAAGTCCGCGGCGAGGCCCGGGGCCGAGTAGACCGAACCCGGGCGGAGCTCCCCCGCGATCAGCGCGGCACGCAGCTGATGGGCGACCTGATCGCGCAGCCGCTCCTGAGCGGTGATCAGGCTGCGATGCTTGAGCTCACCCATCTGGTCCTCCGAGTTGACGCGGAGTGCCAGCGTACAATGTCACGTTGTGCAAACGGCCTGGCGGGGAGGGCCTTTGCGTCCGGCCTTTCTCTGCGGTGGCCGTCGGCGAGCAGCCGGGCGACACACAACACCGGTGCGGAGAAGGGTACTTGGGACCCTCACTCGACCGACCGCTCAGCGCTCGCCATGGCCGCCTCTCCTCTCCAGGGGGAATGCGCAGCTCAAGGGGGTGGCGGAGTGTTCGCGCAGGGATATCCAGCGGTAGTCGCGCCAGCGGCCCGAGCGGGCGCCCGGTGGCACGTCGATGGTCCATGGGCGGTCGGCGAACCCCGCCCCGGTGGCCTTGACGCACGCCTCCTGGGCGGTCCACACCCAGGCCACCTCCTCGGCGGCCCGCGCCGGCGGCAGTGCGGCGATCCGCTCGGCGTGCGCGCCCAGCAGCCGGCGGGCGAACGACGCGGTGACGCGGGCGCCGGGGAGCTGGAGGTCCACGCCGAGGGCACCCCCGACGGCGACTCCGGCGGCGAGGGCGCCGTGGCTGTGCGAGACGCTGATGCCAATGCCGGGATGCCCCCGCAACCAGGGCTTGCCGCGCCGGTCCGCGACCACGTCCGCACCGGACAGGGCCGGCCGTACGGTGGCGAGCAACTGCCTCAGCAGCCCGCGGCCGGTGAGGAACTCCCGGGCGCGCCACCCGGGCATCCGCCGCGCCCGGCGCAGATCGTCGCGGTGGGTGCTGGGCGCCACCCGGTCCGCGGTGGCGGTGGCCACCCAGAGCCGGTCCGCCACCTCGATCGGTGCGGTCACGGCGGGGTGCCCGGCCGCGCGAGACCGTCCAGTACGGTCTCGGCGGCGTCCGCGAGGGTGCCCAGCACCACCTCGTTCGCACCACCGCCGATGCCGAACAGCGCGGCCTGGGCGCGCAGTTCCTGGATCCCGCCGGTCGCGAAGCCGGCCGCGCCCCACAGCTGGCCGCACTCGGTCAGCACGTGCTGGACCGTCGCACCGGCGGCCGCCTTGAGCGTGGCGGCGGCCGTCGCGTCGTGGTCCACCGCCACCGCAGTCTCCAACTCCGTGACCAGTGCCCGGAGTTCACGTGCCCGCAGCAAACAGGACGCGAAGCGCTGGCGCACCACCTCCAGGTCCCACAGGGTGCCCTCGCCGTGCGCGCGGCCGGACAGCCGGCGACGGGTGTCGGCGAGGACGCGACGGCACAGCGCGACACCCCACTGGGCGCCGGCGAGCCGCTCGGTGCCGATGTGCCGGGCGAACAGCGGCAGTCCGAAGCCGGCCCGGCCCAGCACATGGTCCCGGCCCAGCCGTACGCCGTCGAGGGTGAGGTGGCCGACGCCGGAGTCGGCGAAGAGGGCTGAGTCGGCGGGCCGCACGTCGACGCCCGGGGTGTCGGCGGGCACCAGGACCCAGGTGAAGTCGGTGAAGTGCCGGCCGGGCCGGTGCCGGGCGAGCACGAGGAAGGACTCGGCGGTGGTGGTGTTGGCGATCCAGTTCTTCTCGCCGGACAGCTCCAGGCCGTCGTCCTCGATCCGCACCCGGGTGCGCAGCGCGGTGAGGTCCGTGCCGGCGGTGACGTCGGTGGCCGCCAGGGCGACGGTGGCCCGACCGGAGAGCGCCCGGTCCAGTGCCCGCCGCGCCACCGGCGTCCGGCCCGCGGCGAGAACGGGCAGCGCGGTGGCCAGCTGGACGCTGACCGACAGGGTGGCGGCGATCGAGAAACGGGCGTCGACGGCGGTGAGCAGGCCTTCGAGTCCCGCCGGGTCGACTCCCGCCCCGACCGCGCCGTCGCGATAGGCCCGGGTGATCAGGCCCGCCCGGCCGAGCGCGGCCCACACCTGCTCGCCGCGGGCGGTGCGCGGCAGGGCGTCGAGCGCGGCGCCGGCGGACTGCTGACCGGTCGGGGCAGGAGACACGGCGCGCGGGGCCTCGGTGGTCACGGGGTCTCCTGGTCGTCGGCGCGGGCGCCGGTGCCGTCGGGCAGCTGTGCGCGGATCGCTCGCCAGAGGCTGCCGGCGGTGGCGAAGGTGGCGTCGTTGAGCTCGTCGTCCGGCAGCGAGATCCCGAAGGTGTCCTCGATGACGAAGAGCAGCTCGATGGCCTGCATGGAGTCGACACCGAGCCTGCGCAGGTCGGTGTCGGGGGTGATGACGGGCTCCTCGGGGCCGGCGAGCTTGAGGAAGGGGCCGAGCAGTGTGGTGAATCGGGCGTCCATGGTGGGTGTGGCCTTTCCGGTGGTGGGCGGGTGGTCAGCGGTCCTCGTCGGGGGACGGGGAGACGGTGGGGGTGGCGGGCGCGGCGCCGAAGACCGTGCGGTCGGCCGCGAGGACCGCCCGCAGCCGGTCCACGACTCCCGGGGGCTCGGCGCGGCCCCGGGACACCCGGCGGTGGGCGAGGGAGGTCCACTCGACGACCTCGTCCCAGGCGCGCAGCTGGGCGCGCTCGGCCTCGGTCGCTTCGGTCCGGCGGGCCAACGCGCGGTAGGCCGCGTGCAGTTTGCGGGCCCGCACCAGCAACCAGGTCTCGCCGGTGAGCCGTTCGACCGCCCGGGAGCGGTCGGCGCAGGCGTCGTACGCGGCGAGGTACGCCGTCACCGCGGCCTCGTCGACCGCCTGGGTGGGCGGCAGCTCGGCGACGGGGCGCACGCCGGCCGGCGCCAGCTCGATGACCTCGGCCGACTCGATGCCCGCCAGCTCCTCGGCGGACAGCACCCAGTGGCCGGGCGCCGCCGTCCCCCACGGTGTCTCGCTGAGGTAGGCGTCCGTGACGTGCCAGCCGTCGGGCCCCGCGGCGAGCAGGAACCCGTAGGCCATGTGGGCCCGGCCGTAGTACGGCAGCCAGGGCAGCTGGAAGGCGTCGGCGACGATGTAGCGCACGCCGACGGCGGCGCGGATCGCCCTGCACAACTCGCCGCGGGCCGGCCGTTCCTGCCGGACCACCCGCAGCCCCAGGAGCTTCGGCGCGACGGCCAGCCGTTCCGGCAGCGGCGGGTCGACCGTCGGCAGACCGTCCGCCCCGTCCCAGGTGCGGAACCTCAGGGGCGCGCCGAGGCGGAGGTGTGCTCCGGGGCCGTGGTGGTGGTCCGCGAGCACCGCGAGGTTGACCTGGATGCGGTCCAGCAGGGCGCTGCGGACCGAACCGAGGTCGAACCGCTCCGGTTCGACGGTGACTGCCATTGCCGTTCGTCTTCCTCTCGGGGGTGGGGCCGCCGGTCACAGCCACGCGGGCAGCGCGGGCAGCTCCGCAGTCGACTCCAGTGCCGCGCCGACGGACCGCCCCGCCAGCCAGGCGAGCAGGTCGGCGGGTTCGCCGGAGACGACCGGTCCGCCGGTGCCGAAGCGGCCGACCAGCGCGCCCTCGCGGTCGCTGAGCGTGCAGTCGGGTACGCCCTCGGCGGCGGCGTAGTACCCGAGTACGTCGTCGAGGATGATCTGCCGCGCCGGTTCGGGGATGTCGGCGAAGCCGTATCCGAGGTCCAGGTCGACATGGTGCAGTTCGAGTTCGCGGAGCCGGATCACCAGTACCCGCCGGGGCGTGCACAGTTCACCGGTGAAGGGCCGGACGGTGGCCCGCCAGGCGGGCTCGGGCAGCTGCTCGGCCGTGCGCTGGAAGTGTGCGGCGCTCGCCCGGACGTCCGCCACCAGCGCCGCGGCCGGCCGGCGGGCGCCCGCCTCGATCTCGGCGTCCCGGGCCTCGCGGCTTGCGTACTGGGGTGTCTCGATGCCGGTACGGGCCCACTGAAGCAGCCGTTCCAGTGCGGGGGCCTGGCACGCGAGGTGGCTCAGGACGTGTCCGCGCGTCCAGCCGGGGAGCCGCGACGGCGCCGCGACGTCCTGGTCGTCGAGCCCCGCGAGGCCGGCCAGCAGCCGGTCGGCCGCCGCGGCGATCTGCGCGAAGGACGCGGCGGTGGGGGGAATCTCCTTCATCGTCATGCTCCTTTCAGGCGGGCGAAGCCCCGGGCGATCTGGGAGAGTTCGCGGGCGATGTGCGGCAGGCGGGTGGGGTCGTCGGCCCGCAGCGCCTGGTGCTGCTGCTGTTCGTCGCCGTACAGCAGGCTGGTGGCGGCCTTGAAGCGCAGGGCCTGCGGGTCGTCGCCCAGCAGGTGGCCGGCGAGCACGACGATCCCGGAGTCGTCCAGGAGCCGGCCGGCGAGCGAGGCCGCGTCGGTGACGCCGTGTGCGGCCAGCCGGTCGCGCAGCGGCGCGAAGTCCGGGTAGACGTAGAACCCTCCGGTGGGTGGGCGGCACACCGCGCCCGCTTCGAGGGCGATGCGGTGCACCGCCCTGGCCACCGCGCCGTGCAGCCGGGCGCTCGCCCGCATCCGCGCGACGACCTCCGGCGGCTCGGCGTAGGCGTACTCCGCGACCTGCTGCATGGGGCCGGCGAGCGTGGACCACAGTTCGCTGGCGGCCGCGGTCACCGCGTCGCGCAGCAGCGCGCCGGTCTCGCCCGCCGGGAAGCGCGCCACGCCGATCCGCCACCCGCCGAGGCCGAGGGTCTTGGACAGTCCGCTGGTGACGACGGTGCGCTCGGGGGCGGCCTCGGCGGGGCTGAGGAAGGGGGTGGACTCGGGGTCGTGGACGATGTCGCGGTAGATCTCGTCGGAGATGATCAGCAGGTCCTCGGCCCGGGCCAGTGCGCACAGTTCGCGGATCAGCGCGGGCGGTGCGAGGGTCCCGGTGGGGTTGTCGGGAAGGGTGAGGACCATCAGCCGGGGGTCGGCGCCGGCCGCCCGGGCCCGTTGGATCGTCTCGCGCAGCGCGTCCGGTTCGGGGACGCCGCCGCACTCCGCGGGAACGGGTACGCCGTAGACCTTCTTGCCCGCGTAGCGGGCCTGCGGGGCATAGGTGTTCCAGGCGGGGCGCGGCAGCAGCACATCGCCGGGGACGACCAGCTGCAGCGCCATCAGCAGGGGCTTGCTGCCGGGTGCGACGATCACCCGGTCGGCCTCGGTGGGCAGCCGGCGGCGGGTGAAGTAGCCGGCCACCGCGTCGCGTACGCCCTCGGCGCCGGCCACCGGTCCGTAGGCGGCGCGCGCCGCGCCGAGCGCCAGCTGCTCGGCCAGCTGCGGCAGCACCGGCAGCCGGGCCTCGCCGAAGGCGAGATGGACCAGCGACGCCCCCTGGGCGCGGCGCCGGTCGACCAGCTGGTTGAGCGCCAGGTTCGGGGAGGGCGGGGCGACGGTCACGGCGGTCATCTCGACGTCCTTCGTGTGCGGTGGTTCCCGCGGGCCGTGCCGCCGGGTCTGCCGGGGGCGGCTGCGGGGACACTGGGGATCGGGGTCATGGCTCGGTCTCTCTTCGTCGATCGGTGCGGATCAGTGCAGCGGGGCCAGGGAGTGCCGTACGGAGCGCTGGGCGCGGTCGAGCGCGGCGGCGCACTGCTCGGGGGTGTCGCCGACGGCGATCAGGGCGGCGAGCCGGGGCACGATCCCCCGCGGCGGCAGCAGCAGTTCGGTGCCCGGCGCGGCGAGCGGGACGGCCTCGACGATGCCGGGCGTGGCCGCGGCGGCGGTCAGGTCGAGGGAGCGCACGGTGCCGTCGCGCTCGGGGTAGACGAAGCGCACCTCCGCGCAGCGGTCGCGGACCGGGGTGAGGCGGGGAGCGCGGCCGAGCGCGAGGTCGGCGGCGGCCTCGACCGGGTCGACCCCGGTGGCGAGGGTGCCCAGCAGCGGGATGAAGTCGCCGCCGAGGCGGCCGTTGACCTCGACGACGCGTGGCCCGGTGGGCGTGCGGCGGATCTCGGTGTGGGTCAGTCCGGTACGGATTCCCAGTGCGCTGTGGGCGGCGGTGACGACGGACCGCACCTCGTCGGCCCAGGGCTCCTCCCGCCAGGGCGCGACGAGGTGTCCGACCTCCTCGAAGTGCGGCGCGAACCCCAGCCGCTTGTGCGCCACGTTCACGATCCGTACGGCGCCGTCGGACACCGCGCAGTCCACGCTGATCTCGGGGCCGGACAGATACTCCTCCACGATCGCGCCGGCCGGTGCGCGGATGCCGGGGAAGGAGGCGCCGAGCGCCTGGTCATAGGCCCGCGCGAGCCGGCCGGGGTCGTCGGCGCGGGTGACGCCGATGCTGCCGGCCAGTGCACGGGGTTTGACCACGACGGGCCAGCCGAGCGCCTCCGCCGCCGCCAGCGCCTCGGCGTGCGTGCGCACCTGCCGGAAGCCGGCCGAGGGCACCCCGGCGGCGGCGAGCAGCCGGCGGGTGGCCAGCTTGTCGCGGCAGCGGTGCGCGGCCTCGGGGCTCATATGCGGCAGTCCCAGCCGGCGGGCGACCTCCGCGGTGGTCTCCAGGAGCGTCTCGTCCCAGGTCAGGACGGCTCCCGGGCCTGGATGGCCGGCCAGCAGGGCGGCGACGGCGCGGGTGGTACCGGCCGCGTCGGAGGTGTCGGCGACCTGGAACCGGTCGGCGACATAGCGCCGTTGCCAGTCGACGGCGGTGCGCTGTACGAGGGCGGTGCGCACCCGTCCGGCGACGGTGCGCAGCGCGTATTCGCGGTAGGGCGGATTGCCGCAGCCGATCAGGACGAGCCGGCCGGGTGCCCGCGGATCGACCGGTTCGCACTCCAGCGAGGCCTCGCGCATCGCGCGGCGGACCGCGGCCGTCACCTCCGCGCTGCCGCTCCCCCGGAAGCGGAACCTCGCCCCGGCGTGCTCGTATCCGCCGCCGGTCAGCAACGCGCCGGTTTCCGGCAGGACTTCGGCGTACGGTCCGGTGCGGGAGCCGTCCGCCCGGGGCGGGGTGAGCGCGCGCACCCGGCAGGGCGTTGGTACGGACGGCGGCACCAGCATCCAGCCCGCCACCTGCGCGGGCTCGGCGAGGCGGCGGGGGGTGGGGTCGGGGGCGCCCGTCTGGTGGGCGAACGCCGCGGCCATCAGGTCGATGCCGTGCACCTCGCGCCAGATGAAGGGCACTTCGGCCCCGCCCGGCCGGGCGCCGATCTCCAGTACGGTCAGCGTGCCGCCGTCGCCCTCGAAGAGTTCCAGGTGGAAGACCGACGGCCCGCTGAACAGCGCGCCGACGGCGGCGGTGGTGATCTCCTCGATGCGGGCCAGGAGTGCGGCGTCGTCGATCTCGACCGAGCCGAGGACGCTGCCGGCGGTGAACTCCAGGCAGGTGTTGAGGTAGCGCGACGCCCGCCAGGGGCCGAGTTCCGCGCCGTCGAAGACCCCGTCGACGTGCAGGACCTGATCGGGCAGCCACTGCTGTACCAGCAGGTCGGTGTCGTGCGGGAAGGCGTACGCCCTCAGTTGCCCGGGGGACGCCAGTCGGGTGATGCCCGCGCTGGCGGTGCCCCGCCGGGGTTTGACCAGTACCGGCCAGCCGTGCCGGGCGGCGAAGGCGGCCACGGCCTCGTGGTCCGGTGCCGCGGCCGTCGCCGGCACCGCGACGCCCGCCGCCGCGAGCCGCCGCGCCATCAGCAGTTTGTCGCGCAGCGGCAGCAGGTCCCCGGTGCGCTGCCCGGGCAGCTCGAACTCGTCGCGCAGCTCGGCCGCCAGGTCGAGGTCCGTCTCCTGCAGCGCGACGATCCGGGTCGGCGGTCCGCTCCGCTCGATCAGCGCGTCGACGGCCTCGCGCACCGCCTTGACGTCCTCGGTGCTGTCCACCAGCCGTACGCCGGCGGCCTGTTCGGCGGGCAGGTGGCGGGCGGCCCGTTCGGTGGTGAGGTAGCTGACGCGGTGGGCGCGGTGGTCGAGGTAGGCCGCGTAGTCGGCGTAGCGGTCGGTCCAGCGGTGGATGATCATCACGTGTTCGGGCACGGCGGCCTCCTGGGGCAGGAACGAGCGCGGAGAAGGAAGGGGCGGCAGGGGGCGGCCGGTTGGTGCGGCGGCGCGGCGCCGGGCGGGGCGGGGCGGGCGGCGTGGTCCGGCACCCGGGATCGCCGGGGGCGGACGGCGCCGGTGTACGCCGGCTCGGTTGTCCGTGCGGCGGTTCGGGAGCCGGCGGGGCGGCCTTGTGTCAGGGGCGCCCGGCGGCGGTCAGCAGGCTCTCGTGCAGGTCCCACAGCAGTTCGGCGCAGTGGGCGCGGTCGAGGTCCTTGGCGGTGAGCCGGAGGGTGAGCGCGTCCTCGCTCTCCACGGCGCGGGCGTAACATCGCGGGCCGATGGTCGTGAAGGGCTCCTCCCAGGTGAGCGTGGGCGAAGCGGTGGTCCGCGGCCCCCGGGGCGGCAGCGCGTCCGGCGTCGCGTCGTCCGGCACGGTCACGTAGTTGAAGGCACAGGCCGGTTCGGCGGCTTCGGGCGTACGGGCGCGCAGCGCGGCGACGGCGGTGACATCGTGCATCCCGTGCCGGAAGGCGCCGAGGCCGCTCCAGTGCACCGCGTCGGCGAGCTTGACCAGGTCGTCGTTGCGGGCGTCCTCGATCAGCGCCGGCACCCACTGGTTCATCGACGTCACCACGCTCCGCCAGCGACCGGCGAACCGGTTGGCGCTCATCAGCTGCACCAGCAGGGCGTCGACGCCGCATCTGCGGGCCACGCCGCGGGCGTAGGCGGCCAGCACGACGCTGGCGACGGAGACCCGCGCGCGTTCGGCGACGGTGTGCGCGGCCGGGCGGGCGGGTGCGGAGCGCAGCGTGCACTGGACGACGTCGCCCGCCGTGTCGGCACCGCGCGGCAGCGCGGCCGAGGGGGCGTGGGCCAGCATCTGCGTCCAGTGGTCGAGGGCCGCGGCCTGCCGGCGCAGTCCGGCCGCGCCGTACTGCTCGGCGGCGAGGTCGGCGGGGCCCGGCGGGGTGGGGCCGAGGCCGGCGGGGTCGGTGAGCGCCCGCCGGAACTCCTGGTGCAGCAGCTCCTGCGCCCAGGCGTCCGCGGCGATGTGGTGCTTGACGAACAGCAGCTGCGCGGGGGTGCCAGCACGGGTCAACAGCCGGGCCCGCCAGGCGTGTTCGCGGCCGAGGTCGAAGGGTTCGGCGGCCAGTTCGGCGGTGAGCCGCCCGGGCTCGGCGGCTGCGCTCTCGGTGCTCCGCAGGTGATCGTCGAAGTCCGTGTCGGGCGGCAACTGCCCTGGCGCGTCGGCGTCCTGGAGGTCGTAGCGGGTGCGCAGCGAGGGGTGCCGGGCGGCGAGTGCGCGCAGCGCGCGGCGCACCTGGTCCGCCGTGACGCCCGGCGGAAGGGGCCAGGCCGCCGCGTTGTTCGGCTCGTGCCGGCGGTGCACCGGCAGTTCCCGGATGTCGTGCCATACCGAGAGCTGGCCCAGCGATAGCGGTCCTGCCCCGGACATACGCTCCCCCATCAACACACTTCCACAATGCGAAAAATGAATTCCATGCGGAGTTGACGCTGCCACAACCCGCCGCGAGCTGTCCAGGTTTCACCGACCCCGAGCACCCCTGAAAGTGAGCCACCTCACACCCCGTCCCCGTCGCGAGCATGAGAGCCTGACCACCGCTCCGCGGAATCCAACTTCCATTCCACGGAAGCTTGATGGGGAGTGCGGCGGTCACGAGGCGGCTGAGCCGACCACCGACCGGCCGCCGGCGGCACCGGCACCGGCACCGCCAACTCCGCCCGGCCCGCCCCGGGTCACCGTTCCCGACCACCACGAGGGGGCTTCGCCACGTGAGTCAGCAGCCACCGGCCCCGGCCGGCACCGCCGGGGAGTTCCTCCACGACTTCCTGCTCGCCGCCGGCCGGCACACCCCCGACGCCCCCGCCGTCGTCGAGTCCCCCCGGCCCGGCCTGACCACCGTCACCACCTACGCGCAACTGGGCGCCCTCGCGGACGCGTACACCGACGGCCTGTACACCCTGGGCCTGGAGACCGGTGCCCGGGTGATCCTGGAGGCCGACACCACCGCACACTCCCTCGCGATGCTGCTCGCCGCCTCCCGGGCGGGCCTCGCCTTCATCCCGGTGAGCCCGAAGACACCTGAGCAGCGGCTGCGTTCGATCATCACCACCGCCCGGCCCGCCCTCCACCTCCAGGCATCCGACGGCGAGCGCACGGACCTGCCGCGGGCCCTCGCCACCGCTCGGTTCGGCCCCGGCGGACTGACCGTGGAGCACGCCCCAGAGCAGCGCCGGCCGAGGCGCCGGGAACCCTGTGTCACCGACCCCGCGTACATCATCTTCACCTCGGGCACCACGGGACGGCCCAAGGGCGTGGTGATGAGCCACCGGGCGGTGGTCGCGTTCTACCGGGGCATGCTGGCGCACGGCATCGCCACGCCCGAGGACCGCATCGCCAGCACCTCACCCCTGCAGTTCGACTTCTCGCTGCTCAACATCGGTCTGGCGCTGGGCAGCGGCGCCAGCGTGGTGCCGGTACCGCCGGAGCTGGTGCGCTGGCCCCGGCATCTGCTGCGGGTGCTGCGGGAGACCGAAGCCACCCAGGTCAACGGCGTACCGTCGATCTGGCGGCAGCCGCTGCGCCACGAGTCCCGGCGGCTGGCCGCCCTCGACCGGCTGCGCTCCGTCCTCTTCTGCGGCGAGGAGTTCCCGCTGCCCGAACTGCGCCGGCTCCAGCAGCTGCTGCCGAAGGTGCGGATCATCAACTGCTACGGAGCCACCGAGTCGATGGCCTGCTCCTTCGAAGAGGTCCCCAACCCCCTCCCGGAGGACACGCACCGGCTCTCCATCGGCGTCGCGCACCCCGGGGCGGAGATGCTCCTCGTCGGCGAGGACGGCGAGATCGTGGCGGAGCCCGGCGTACCCGGCGAGATCCATCTGCGCAGCCCCGCACTCTTCTCCGGCTACTGGGACGATCCGCGGGCCACCCGCCGGGCGCTGGTCCCCGACCCGCTGTGCCCGCAGTCCGGCCAGGTGGTGCTGCGCACCGGAGACCTGGCCGTGCGGGGAGCGGGCGGCGAGTTCTACTTCTGCGGCCGGGCCGACTCCCAGGTGCAGGTCAACGGCAACCGCGTCGAACTGGCCGAGGTGGAACGGCGTTTGACGCAGTACCCGGGCGTCGCCGCGGCGAGCGCGACGGCCCTGCCGCAGCCCGGGAGCGGCGGGCTCCGGCTGATCGCCTTCGTCGTCCTGACGGCGGGTCGTCCCGCGGTGGACACCGCGGACCTGGGCGCCTTCTGTGCCCGTGCGCTGCCCCCGTACATGGTTCCGCAGGAGATCCGGCTGCTGGACGCCTTGCCCACGACCCCGAACGGCAAGGTCGATCGCGCGGCCCTGGCACAGGGCGCACAGCGGACGACTGCGGACGACACCGGGGCGGCACCGGCTCCGTCCCCCGCCCGGCACACCCCCGCTCCGCCGGTCCCCGCCGTGCTCCGCGGCCGCGGACACTGACGATCCCCACGCCCCGGAGAAGAGAGCCCAGGAAGGGACCATGAGCAGAATCGACGCGTCCGGCCCGGCGATCGGCGAGCCCCGTCCAGGGCGGCTGCGCGCATACGTACGGGTGCGGGCGGGCGGGCTGCCCGCCGCGTTCTGGGTGCTGTGGGGCGGGTCCCTGGTCAATCGCCTGGGCTCGATGGTCAATCCGTTCCTGAGCCTGTATCTGACCGGGGTCAGGGGCCTGTCCGTCGCCGGCACCGGCATCGTCCTCGCCGTCGTCGGCATCGGCTCGGTCGTCTCCCAGCCGCTCGGCGGATTCCTCGCGGACCGCTTCGGCCGCCGGGTGGCGCTGACCGGCGGCATGCTGGCCAACGGCGCGACCCTGCTCACGCTCGGCTACGCCCGCAACCTCCCGGTGCTGGTGGCCTGCTGCTTCGTCCTCGGCGTCACGATCGATCTGTTCCGTCCCGCGGCCCAGGCCCTGGTCGCCGACGCGGTGCCGGCCGCCGACCGCACCCGCGCCTACGGCCTGCTGCTGTGGGCCGTCAACCTCGGCTTCTCGGTCGCCATGGTGCTCGGCGGCTACCTCGCCTCGCACGGCGGCCGACTGCTCTTCTGGCTCGACGCGGGGGCCTGCGCGTTCTTCGGACTGCTGGTCTGGCTCGCCATTCCCGAAACCCGCCCGGCCACCCGGGAACGTACCGCCGGCAGCTACCGCACCGTCCTGCGCGACCGCGCGATGCTGGCCTTCGCCGGTCTCGTCGTCGGCTATGCGATCGTCTTCCAACAGGCCTTCGCCACCCTGCCGCTGGCGATGACCGGCACCGCGCTGTCCAGCAGCGCCTACGGCCTCGTCATGGGTATCAACGGCATCGTCGTCATCGCGGTGCAGCCACTGATCGGCCACCGGCTGGCCGCCTACGACAAGAGCCGGGTGCTGGCCACCGGCTTCACGATCGCGGCCTGCGGCAACGCCGTGGCGGCCGCGGCCTCGGCGACCGCCGGCTACGCGCTGGCCGTCGCGGTCTCCACGCTCGGCGAGATCCTGGTCTTCGCCGTCACCGCGGCCGTCGTCGCCGACCTCGCGCCCGCCCATCTCCGCGGCCGGTACAACGGCCTGATCGGCATGGCCTGGGGCACCGGATTCCTGATCGCGCCGATCGTCGGCACCCGACTCCTCGTCGTCGGCTCCACCACCCTCTGGCTGACCTGCACCGCCCTGTGCCTGGCCGCGGCCCTGGGGCAGTTGGCGCTGGCCCCGTCGCTGCGCCGCCGCGCCGAGGCCGCCGCCGGAAAATGAGCGGCGGCGCCGCCCGCGCCGTGGCAGGGTGCGGGCCGGGCGAACGCGCTCGCCTCCCGGCCCGTCCCTCCGACCGCAGGAGCGTCGCATGGCGACACCACCACCCCGCTTGATCCCGCTGCTGGAGCAGTTCGACTTCGCGCGCCGGCGCCTGCGGGACCGGCTGACGGGGCCGCACATGGACAGCGGCAACGGCACGGACGTACGGGTCGATCCGCTGACCGACGAGGAACACCTGTGGGAGCCGGTGCCCGGCTGCTGGTCGGTGCGCAGACGCGGCGACGGTCCGGGGCCGAGGGCGACGCACCTGGACGGGGCCGGTGAGTGGGGGCGCGACGCCGCGCCGTTCCCGCACCCGTCGCCGGCGCCGCTCACCACCCTCGCCTGGCGTCTGAGCCACCTCGCCGAGATGCTCACCCTCCGCGCGGACCACACCGCCGGCAGCCGCCGCCTGACCCGTGCCGACTACGTCAGCAGCGGGGACGCCGCCGGGGCGATCGCCGCCTTCGACGCCGGGGCGACGGCCTGGCGCGAGACGCTGGCCGGCGTCGACGACGCCGGGCTCGACACGGTGGGCCTGTGCACCTTCCCCCACGGCAGCGACCCGGAGGAGCCCTTCCTCGACATCGTCTGGTGGGTCAACCAGGAGTTGCTGCACCACGGAGCCGAGATCGCCCTGCTCCGCGACCTCTATCGCAGTCGCCAGGGGTAGGCCGAGGCCGAGGCCACCGGTGCGACACCGGCGGCGGACCGCCCTCGTCATCCAGTGGCCCTCCTCATCCGGTGGCCTACCTTGTGGGCATGGAGGAGACGGGGCCGGGGCAGTCGCCGCCGGACAGCGGCGAGGCCGGCTACCCGGCCTACTACGCGGCGCGCTGCGGTGGGTTGGCGGAGCTGGATGCGCATCTGGTGCGCTGCCGGGCCTGCCCCCGGCTGGTGCGCTGGCGGGAAGAGGTCGGGGCGCACCCGCGGGCGGCGTTCCGGGACCAGGAGTACTGGGCGCGGCCGGTACCGGGATTCGGTCCCGCGGACGCGGCGCTGGCCGTCGTCGGGCTGGCGCCCGCCGCGCACGGCGGCAACCGGACCGGCCGGATGTTCACCGGGGACGCGTCGGGTGACTTCCTGTTCGCCGCGCTGCACGAGGTGGGTCTCGCCTCCCGGCCCACCGCGACGCACCGGGACGACGGGCTGGAGCTGTACGGGGTGCGGGTCACCGCTCCGGTGCACTGCGCCCCGCCGGCGAACCAGCCGACGCCGGCCGAGCGGCATACCTGCCGGCCCTGGCTGACGGCGGAGTTCGAGCTGCTCGCCCCCGGCCTCCGCGCGGTCGTCGTGCTGGGTGCCTTCGGCTGGCAGGCGCTGCTGCCGGTGCTCGGCGACGCGGGGTGGGCGCTGCCCCGGCCCCGGCCCGCCTTCGGCCACGGCGTGGAACTGACCCTGCCCGCCACCGGGCGGCGGCAGCCGCTGCACGTTCTGGGGAGCTACCACCCCAGCCAGCGCAACGTGTTCACCGGCCGGCTCACCTCCGGCATGCTCGTCGAGGTGCTCACCCGGGCAGCGGCTCTCGCGGGGCTGCGCGGCGAACGGCGGTGAGGTAGCGCGCCCGTCGTCTTCCGCGCGGAGCCCGAGCATCGTGGGCGGCCGGGCCCGTGCGCCGCAGGCGGGTGGGACACCGACCGCCCCGCTCCGCGGCCCTCAGCGCGCCCCGTACACCGGTTGCGGTTCCCCGGCCGCCGCCAGCAGCTCGCGGGCGTGCTCGCCCGCCTCCACCGGGGTCCAGCGGCCGCCCTTGTCGGCGGTGGGGCCGCGGCGCCAGCCCTCCATGACGGTGATCCGGCCCGCTTCGGCCTCGAAGACGCGGCCGGTGACGCCCTCGCTGGCGGCGGAGGCGAGCCAGACCACCAACGGGGAGACGTTGCCGGGGGCCATCTCGTCGAACTCCCCCTCGTCCGGCGCCGCCATCGCCTCGGCGAAGGTCTGCTCGGTCATACGGGTGCGAGCGGCGGGAGCGATGGCGTTGACCTGTACGCCGTAGCGGCCCAGCTCGGCGGCGGCGACGAGGGTGAGGCCGAGGATGCCCGCCTTGGCGGCGGAGTAGTTGCCCTGGCCGACGCTGCCGAGCAGCCCGGCGCCCGAACTGGTGTTGATCACCCGGGCGTTGGGCGTGCGGCCGGCCCTGGCCTCGGCCCGCCAGTGCGCCGCGGCGTGCCGCAGTGGCAGGAAGTGGCCCCTGAGGTGGACGCGGACGACGGCGTCCCAGTCGTCCTCGTCGAGGTTGACCAGCATCCGGTCGCGCAGGAACCCGGCGTTGTTGACGAGGGCGTCGAGGCGGCCGAAAGAGTCCAGGGCGGCGGCGACGAGTGAGGCGGCGCCGTCGGCGGTGGTGATGTCGCCGGTGTGCGCGACGGCCCGGCCGCCGCGGGCCCGGATCTCCTCAACGACCTGCTGGGCCGGGCCGGGCGAGGCCCCAGCGCCGTCCGCGGTCACCCCCAGGTCGTTGACGACGACGGCGGCCCCTTCGGCGGCGAGGGCGAGGGCGTGGGCGCGGCCGAGGCCGCGGCCGGCCCCCGTGACGGCGACGGCGCGGCCGGCGCAGATTCCGGTCATCTCAGCTCTCCTCGGTGGACGGGGGTGTGGCGGGGCGGTTGGCGGTGGCGGCGTCGAGGAAGGCGGGGCGCTCCCCACCGCCGTGGACGAGCAGGCTCGCACCGGTGAGGTACGCCGCCCGGTCGGAGGCGAGGAAGACCGCGGCGTCGCCGATCTCGGCGGGTTCGGCGAGCCGGCCGAGCGGTACGGTGGCGCCGACGGCGGCGACGCCCGCCTCGTCGCCGTAGTGCAGGGCGGTCAGTTCGGTGCGGACCATGCCCGGCACGAGGGTGTTGACCCGGACCTGTGGGGCCCATTCGACGGCCATGGTGCGGGCGAGGCTGTCCAGGCCCGCCTTGGCCGCGCCGTAGGCGGCGGTGCCGGGCGAGGGGCGGGTGCCGCTGACGCTGCCGATCATGATGATCGAGCCGCCGGCCGGCCGGCCGCGCATGACCTCGTACGCGGCGAGGGAGGCGGTCAGCGGGGCGGTGAGGTTGAGTTCCAGGACTCGTGCGTGCCGTTCCGGGCCGGCCGCACCGAGCAGGCGGTAGGGCGTACCGCCGGCGTTGTTGACCAGGCAGTCGAGGCGGCCGTACTCCGCCGCGACATGGGTGAAGAACTCCCCTACGGCGGGCGGATCGCGCAGGTCGAGCGGGCGGAAGCGGGCGGTGCGGCCGCCCGCGGTGACGGGGGTGTCCGGGGGCCGCCGGGCACAGACCACGACATCGGCCCCGGCGGTGAGGAACGAGCGGGCGATCCCCGCGCCGACGCCCCGGGTACCGCCGGTGACGACGGCGACCTGCCCGGACAGATCGAGTGTCAGGCTCACCCGGCACCCCTCCCGCAGCGCGCGATCCGCTGCTAACTTCGCTACCTAACAAACGCTTGGTGGAAAGGTAGCTGATCCGCTCATGGGTGTCTCCACCTCCAGGCCCGAGCCGGGCGTCGCGGTCGTCACCGTGGACTTCCCACCGGTCAACGCGCTTCCCGTGCACGGCTGGTACGACCTCGCCGACGCCGTGCGCGCCGCCGGCCGGGACCCCGACATCCGCTGCGTGGTGCTCGCCGCCGAGGGACGCGGCTTCAACGCGGGCGTCGACATCAAGGAGCTGCAGCGGGACACCGCCGAGGGCGGCCATGGTGCGCTGATCGGTGCCAACCGCGGCTGCGCCGAGGCGTTCTCGGCGGTCTACGAGTGCGAGGTGCCGGTCGTCGCGGCGGTGCACGGGTTCTGCCTCGGCGGCGGCATCGGTCTCGCCGGGAACGCCGACGCGATCGTGGCGAGCGACGACGCGTCCTTCGGACTGCCGGAGCTGGACCGCGGGGCGCTCGGCGCGGCCACGCATCTGGCCCGGCTGGTCCCCCAGCATCTGATGCGTACGCTCTACTACACCTCGCGCACCGCCACCGCCGCCGAACTGCGGGCGCACGGCTCCGTCTGGAAGGTCGTCCCGGGCGCCCGGCTCCGGGACACGGCGGTGGAGTTGGCGCGCGAGATCGCACGCAAGGACGGCGCCCTGCTCCGGCTCGCCAAGGCCGCCATCAACGGCATCGACCCCGTCGACGTGCGCCGCAGCTACCGCTTCGAGCAGGGGTTCACCTTCGAGGCGAACCTCGGCGGTGTGGCCGACCGGATCCGCGACACCTTCGGCACCGAGACCGGGCAGGGGGCCGGGAAGCGATGACCGACAAGACCATGACACCCGACGAGGCGGTCTCCCGCCTGCGCAGCGGCATGACCGTCGGCATCGGCGGCTGGGGTTCGCGCCGCAAGCCGATGGCGCTGGTACGGGCGCTGCTGCGGTCCCCGGTCACCGATCTGACCGTCGTCGCGTACGGCGGGCCCGATGTCGGCCTGCTCGCCGCCGCGGGCCGGATCCGCAGGCTGATCGCCCCGTTCGCGACCCTGGACTCCATCCCGCTCGAACCGCACTTCCGCGCGGCCCGCCAGCGCGGGGAGTTCGAGCTGACGGAGGTCGACGAGGCGATGTTCATGTGGGGGCTGCGGGCCGCCGCCAACCGACTGCCGTTCCTGCCCGTGCGGGCCGGTATCGGTTCGGACGTGATGCGCGTCAACCCGGGCCTGCGGACGGTCACTTCGCCCTACGACGACGCGGAGACGTTCGTCGCCATGCCCGCGCTGCGGCTGGACGCGGCGCTGGTCCACGTCAACCGCGCCGACCGGCTCGGCAACGGCCAGTACCTGGGCCCCGATCCGTACTTCGACGACCTGTTCTGCACGGCCGCGGACCGCGCCTACGTCACGTGCGAGCGGCTGGTGGACGGCTTCGCGACGGCCGTCCCGCAGACCCTGCTCGTCAAGCGGCACTCGGTCACCGGAGTCGTCGAGACCCCCAACGGCGCCCACTTCACCTCCTGCGCCCCCGACTACGGCCGCGACGAGCCCTTCCAGCAGCTCTACGCGACCACGCCCTGGCCGCAGTTCGCCGAGCGGTTCCTGCACGGGGACGAGAAGAGCTACCAGTCCGCGGTCCGGACCTGGCACGAGGAGCAGCGGTGAGGACGAACTCCACGACGACCCGCGCCGAGTACTGCGTGATCGCCTGCGCCGACGCCTGGCGCGGCGACGGCGAGGTGCTGGCCAGCCCGATGGGACTGATCCCGTCCGTCGGCGCCCGGCTCGCCAAGCACACCTTCTCGCCGGACCTGCTGCTCACCGACGGCGAGGCGAGGCTGGTGGACCTCGACGGGGAGACCGAGGGCTGGCTGCCCTACCGCCAGCACCTGGCCATGGTCACCGGCGGCAGGCGGCACGTCATGATGGGCGCCAGCCAGCTGGACCGCTTCGGCAACCAGAACATCTCCTGCATCGGCGACTGGCGGCGACCGGCCCGCCAGCTGCTGGGCGTCCGCGGGGCGCCCGTCAACACCCTCAATAATCCGGTCAGTTACTGGGTGCCCCGGCACTCCACCCGGGTCTTCGTCGAGAAGGTCGACATGATCAGCGGGGTGGGCTACGACAGCGCGGCCGCCGCCGGGCCGTCCGCGACCCGCTACCACCACCTCCCCCGGGTGGTCTCCAACCTGGGGGTCTTCGACTTCGCGACGCCGGACCACGCGATGCGGCTCGCCTCGGTCCACCCCGGTGTCACCGTCGAGGAGGTCCAGCAGGCCACCGGATTCCCGCTCGTACTGCCCGGCGAGGTGCCCCGCACCCGGCAGCCCTCCGAGGCGGAGCTGCGGCTGATCCGCGAGGTCATCGACCCCGAGGGTTTGCGCGAACGCGAGGTGCCGACGGTATGACGACCCCCCGGATCACCACCCCGCTGACCGACCTCGTCGGGGTGCGGCACCCGCTCGTGCAGACCGGCATGGGGTGGGTGGCGGGACCCCGGCTGGTCTCGGCCGCCGCCGAAGCCGGGGCCCTGGGCATCCTCGCCTCGGCCACCATGACCGTCGAGCAGCTGCGTGCGGCGGTCCGCGAGGTCAGGTCCCGTACGGATGCGCCCTTCGGCGTCAATCTGCGGGCCGACGCGGGCGACGCGGACGAGCGCGTAGGGGTCATCGTGGAGGAGGGCGTACGGGTCGCCTCCTTCGCCCTCGCCCCGTCCCCCGAGCTGATCGCCCGGCTCAAGGAGGCGGGAGTGGTCGTCATTCCGTCCGTCGGGGCCCGCCGGCACGCCGAGAAGGTCGCCGCCTGGGGCGCGGACGCGGTCGTCGTGCAGGGCGGTGAGGGCGGCGGCCACACCGGGAGCGTCGCCACGAGCGTGCTGCTGCCCCAGGTCGTGGACGCGGTCGGGATACCGGTGATCGCCGCGGGCGGCTTCTTCGACGGCCGGGGCCTGGTCGCGGCGCTCGCCTACGGCGCGGCCGGAATCGCCATGGGCACCCGCTTCCTGCTGACGTCGGACAGCACGGTGCCGCCGGCGGTACAGGCCCGCTATCTGCAGGCGGCGGTGCAGGACATCACCGTCACCACCAAGGTCGACGGGCTGCCGCACCGGATGCTGCGCAGCGAGCTGGTCGCGGCGCTGGAGCGGTCCGGGCGCACCGCGGCGCTGCTGAGGGCGGTGCGCCACGCCGCGTCCTTCCGGAAGCTGTCCGGGCTGAGCTGGACCCGGATGGTCCGCGACGGCCTGGCGATGAAGCACGGCAAGGAGCTGTCCTGGAGCCAGGTCCTGCTCGCCGCCAACACCCCGATGCTGCTGCGGGCGTCGATGGTTCAGGGCCGTACCGACCTCGGGGTGATGGCCGCGGGCCAGGTCGCCGGTCTGATCGAGGATCTGCCGTCCTGCGCGGAACTCGTCGACCGGATCATGACCGAGGCGCACGGCACCCTCGCCGCCCTGCCGCGCTGAGTCACCCGCCGGCGCGGCCGGTCACAGCCGCTCGATGATGGTGACGTTGGCCTGCCCGCCGCCCTCGCACATGGTCTGCAGCCCGAACCGGCCGCCGGTGCGCTCCAGTTCGTGCAGCAGCGTCGTCATCAGCCGTACGCCGGTCGCGCCCAGCGGGTGGCCCAGGGCGATGGCGCCGCCGTTGACGTTGACCCGCTCGGGGTCGGCGCCGGTCTCCTTGAGCCAGGCCAGCACCACGGGCGCGAACGCCTCGTTGATCTCGACCAGGTCGATGTCGCCGATCGTCATGCCCGCCTTCTTCAGCGCGTACGCCGTCGCGGGGATGGGTGCGGTCAGCATCCGGATGGGGTCCTCGCCCCGTACGGACAGATGGTGGATGCGGGCCCGCGGGGTCAGGCCGTGCTCGGCCACCGCACGCTCGGAGGCCAGGAGCATGACGGCCGCGCCGTCGGAGACCTGCGAGGAGACCGCGGCGGTCAGCCGGCCGCCCTCGACGACGGGCGCCAGCTCGGCCATCCTCTCCAGCGAGGTGGTGCGGCGCGGGCCCTCGTCGACGGTGACGTCCCCGAACGGGACGAGCTCGCGGTCGAAGCGGCCCTCGTCGATGGCGCGCACGGCCCGCCGATGGGAGCGGAGCGCGAACTCCTCCATGTCCGTGCGGGTCAGGTGCCACTTCGTGGCGATCAGTTCGGCGCCGTGGAACTGGTTGACGGGCTGCTCGCCGTAGCGGGCCCGCCAGCCCGCGGAACCGGCGAACGGGCCCTCGGTGAGTCCCAGCGGTTCCGCGGCCTGCCGGCTGGCGAAGGCGATCGGGATCTGCGACATGTTCTGCACACCACCCGCGACGACCAGGTCCTGGGTGCCGGAGAGCACTCCCTGGGCGGCGAAGTGGACGGCCTGCTGGGAGGAGCCGCACTGGCGGTCGACGGTGACGCCGGGCACCTCCTCGGGCAGCCCGGCGGCCAGCCAGCAGGTGCGGGCGATGTCCCCGGCCTGCGGCCCCACGGCGTCCAGGCAGCCGAAGACGACGTCCTCGACGGCGGCCGGGTCGACGCCGGTGCGCGCCATCAACGCACTGAGCACATGGGCGCCCAGGTCGGCGGGGTGGACGCCGGACAGGCCGCCGCCCTTCTTGCCGACCGGGGTGCGGACCGCCTCGACGATGTAGGCCTCGGACATGGTGGTCTCCTAGGTCAGATTCTGCGGATCGGCCGGTCGGTTCCGCAAGGCGATGCCGTCCAGCACCATCGACAGGTACTGCCGGGCGATCTCCTCGGGGCGGTGCCGTGCGCCCGGCCGGTACCAGGAGGCGGCCACCCAGACGGTGTCGCGGACGAACCGGTACGTCAGCCGGATGTCGAGGTCGGCGCGGAAGACCCCGTCGGCCACACCCCGCTCCAGGGTGCCCAGCCAGGCCCTTTCGAACTTCTGCCGGGAGGCGGCGAGGTAGCCGAAACGGGGCTGGTGGGCGGCGAGGTGCCTGGCCTCCTTCTGGTAGATCGCGACGGCCGCGCGGTGCCGGTCGATCTCCCGGAAGGACTCGGTGACCAGCGCCTCGATCGTCTCCCGCGGCCCGAGCGACGCGGCGAGCACCGCGTCGTAGCCGTCCCACAGCTCCTCCAGGAACGCGGAAAGGATCTCGTCCAGCATCGACTCCTTGGAGTCGAAGTGGTAGTAGAGGCTGCCCGCGAGCATGCCGACCGCGTCCGCGATCTGCCGGACCGTGGTCGCGTCGTAGCCCTGGACGGCGAACACCTCCGCGGCGGCGGCGAGGAGTTCGCGGCGGCGCTCCTCAGGCATGCTGGGAGCTGACGGACACGGTCTCGCCGGTCATGTACGAGGCGTAGTCGCCGGCCAGGAAGACGATGACGTTGGCGACCTCCCAGGGTTCGGCGTGGCGTCCGAACGCCTCCCGCTCGGTGAGTTCGGCGAGCAGCTCGGGCGTGGTCACCTTCACCAGGTGCGGGTGCATCGCGAGGCTGGGCGAGACCGCGTTGACCCGTACGCCGTACGCGGCGGCTTCCACGGCGGCGCAGCGGGTCAGCGCCATCACCCCGGCCTTGGCGGCGGCGTAGTGGGCCTGGCCGCGCTGGGCGCGCCAGCCGACGACGGAGGCGTTGTTGACGATCACGCCGCCGCGGCCGCTGCGCCGCATCCGGCGCAGCGCGGCCCGGGTGCAGCGGAAGGTGCCGTTCAGGGTCACGTCGAGGACCTTGCTCCACTGCGCGTCGGTCATCTCCACGAGGTCGGCGGTGCCGCCGAGCCCGGCGTTGTTGACCACGATGTCGAGCCGGCCGTGGCGCTCCTCGGCCAGCTCCAGCAGGGCGCCCACCTGCTCTTCGTCGGTGACGTCGCAGGGCAGGGCCGCGACCTTGTCCGCGCCGAACTCCGCGGCGAGCGCCTCGGCGCTCTCCGTCAGCCGCCGCGCGTGGCTGTCGCCGAGGACGATCCGGGCGCCCTCCTCCAAGAAGCGCCGGGCGGTGGCGCCGCCGATGCCGGCCCCGGCGGCCGCGGTGATGACGGCGCTGCGGCCGGCGAGCAGATCGTGGCCGGGCACATAGGGGGGCGGTGTCATACGCGAGCCTCCTTGGGCCTCGACGCTGCTCCTGGCCGTACGTTAACCTACCAAACACTTGTTAGGGAAGGAGGGGCGGATGCCCGCTGCCCACGACGACGAGCCCGTGCGCTACGCACGCCAGGGACCGGTCGCCACCGTCACCATGAACCGCCCGGACTACCGCAACGCCCAGAACTCCGCGATGACCTACGCCCTGGACCGCGCCTTCTACCGCGCCGCGGACGACGACGAGGTCAAGGTCGTCGTCCTCGCCGGCGAGGGCCGGCACTTCTCCGCGGGCCATGACATCGGCACCCCCGGACGCGATGCGCACCTTCCCTTCGACCGCGCGGCCGGACTGTGGTGGGACCACTCGGACAAGGCGGGCGCGGAGAGCCGGTTCGCCCGTGAGTCGGAGGTCTATCTCGGCATGTGCCGCCGCTGGCGGGAGCTGCCCAAGCCGGTGCTCGCCGCGGTCCAAGGAGCCTGTGTGGCGGGCGGATTGATGCTCGCCTGGGTCTGCGACCTGATCGTCGCCGCCGATGACGCCTTCTTCGCCGATCCGGTCGTACGGATGGGGATTCCCGGCGTCGAGTACTTCGCCCACCCGTGGGTGATGCCGCCGCGGATCGCCAAGGAGTTCCTGTACACCGGTGACCGGATGAGCGCTCGGCGGGCGTACGAGGTCGGCATGGTCAACCGTGTGGTGCCGCGCGCCGAACTGGCCGACCGTACACAGGAACTGGCGCTGCGCATCGCTCAGATGCCCCGGCTGGGCCTGGCGCTGACCAAGCGCGCCGTCAACCAGGCCGAGGACCTCCAGGGGCTGCACGGCGGCCTGGACTCGGTGTTCGGCCTGCACCATCTCGCGCACGCCCACAACGCCGAAACGGCCGCGGACCCGCTGGGCGGGATGGACATCCACGCGATGCGGCGGCGTTCCGCGGACCCGCAGCCGTCCTCCCGGGAGGCCGGGGCCTGATGGACCTCGCCTTCACCGCCGCGGAGGACGACTTCCGGGCCGAGGTCCGGGCCTGGCTCGCCGAGCACGTACCCGTCACCCCGCTGCCGTCGCTGGAGACCGCGCGGGGCTTCGCCGCCCACCGGGAGTGGGAGCGCCGGCTCTTCGCGGACCGCTGGTCGGCGGTCTCCTGGCCCGAGGAGTACGGCGGCCGGGGCGCCTCGGTCCTGCAGTGGCTGATCTTCGAGGAGGAGTACTACGCCGCGGGTGCCCCCGGCCGGGTCGGCCAGAACGGCATCAACCTCCTGGCCCCCACCCTCTTCGAGCACGGCACCGAGGAGCAGCGCGCCCGGGTCCTGGGCCCCATGGCGAGCGGCGAGGTGATCTGGGCCCAGGCCTGGTCGGAGCCGGAGTCGGGCTCGGACCTGGCGTCGCTGCGCTCGACGGCCGTACGCACCGACGGCGGCTGGCTGCTGAACGGTCTGAAGACCTGGTCGTCGCGGGCCGCCTTCGCCGACCGCGCCTTCGGCCTGTTCCGCAGCGACCCGGACACCGCCCGGCCGCACCAGGGCCTGACGTATCTGATGTTCCCGCTGGACGCGCCCGGAGTGACGGTGCGCCCCATCGGCCGCCTCGACGGCAAGCCCGCCTTCGCCGAACTCTCCCTGGACGGGGTGTTCGTGCCCGACGCGGAGGTGATCGGCGAGCCGGGGCAGGGCTGGCGGGTGGCGATGAGCACCGCGGGCAACGAGCGCGGTCTGACGCTGCGCAGTCCGGGCCGCTTCACGGCGGCCGCCGAGCGACTGGCCGCGCTGTGGCGCCGGTCCCCCGAGGCCGCCGGTCCCCTCGGCGACCGGGTGGCCGACGCGCTGATCGGCGCCCGTGCCTACCAGCTCCACACCTACGCCCAGGTCTCCCGGCTCACGGCCGGCGACGGTGACGCCCCCGGCCGGGCGCGACCGGGCGGGGCGGACCTCGGCGCCGCTTCGAGCCTGACCAAGGTCTTCTGGTCCGAACTGGATCTCTCGCTGCACGAGACGGCGCTGGACCTGCTCGGCCCGTACGGCGCGCTCTCCGACGACGCCGACGAGGCGCCCGCACACGGGCGGTGGGCCGAGGGCTACACCTTCTCGCTCGCCGGGCCGATCTACGCCGGCACCAATGAGATCCAGCGCGACATCATCGCCGAGCGGTTGCTCGGCCTGCCGAAGGGACGCCGCTGATGCGCTTCCTGACGACCGCGGAGCAGCGGGAGTTCGCCCGTACGCTGGACGGCATGCTGGCGGCGTCCGGCACCGCGGCGGTGGCACGGGCCTGGGCGCACGGGGACACCGGGCCCGGCCGGGCGCTGTGGGCGCGGATCGCGGCGGCGGGGGTGTTCGGGCTCGCCGTGCCGGAGAAGCACGGCGGCACGGGCCGGCTGCCGGTCGAACTGGTCGTCGCCTTCGAGGAGTTGGGACGTCACGCGGTGCCGGGTCCACTGGTGGAGACGGTGGCGGCGGCGGTGCTGTGGGACCGGCTCGGCGAGGACGCCGGGGCCGAGGCCGGGGCCGGCGAATGGCTGCCGCGGATCGCCTCCGGCGACGCCGTGGTCAGCCTGTGCGCCGACACGCCGTACGCCCTGGACGCGGCGGCCGCCGACGCCGTCCTCGCCGTCCAGCACGACACGGTCCGCCGTGCCGCCACGCACGGCCCCGTACAGCCCTGTCTCGATCCGGCCCGGCGGCCGGCCCGCCCGCGCGGCGGCACGGTCCTGACCGCCGGACCGACCGTGATCGCGGCCGCCGCGCACGCCGTCGACCTCGCACGGCTGCTCACCGCCGCGCAGTCGCTGGGCCTGGGCCGCGCCCTGCTGGCCGAGACGGTCGCCTACGTCAAGCAGCGCACCCAGTTCGGGGTGGCCATCGGCCAGTTCCAGGCGGTCAAGCACCGGCTGGCGGACGCCCTCATCGGGCTGGAGTTCGCGCAGCCGCTGATGCACGCGGCGGCGCTGGCGGTGGCGGCGGACGCGCCATCGGCCCGCCGGGAGGTGGCGGCGGCGAAGGTCGCCGCGGGCGAGGCCGGATACGCCGCGGCCCGTACCGCGCTCCAGCTGCACGGCGCCCTGGGGTACACCGAGGAGCTCGACCTCTCCCTGTGGATCCGCAAGGCACGCCCACTGCGCGACGCCTGGGGGACGCCGTCGCAATGCCGGGCGCTGGTCCTCGCAGGCATCTGAGTTCAGGTCATACCTGAGTCGGCGTCATAGCACCTTCACGGAGGCGGAGTTCGACAAGCCGGGACTCTGCCGGCGCGCCCTAGCGCCGCCCGCCGTCCATCTCGTCCAGGTCGGCCAGCATCGCGTCCGCCAGGTCCCGCTCGGCGGTGTAGAAGCGCTCGGACCACTTCAGGACGAGTGAGGGGTAGGCCCAGGCCTCCTCGGCGCGGGCGCTCTCGACGTCCACCTCGGCGCGGTGCCGCATCGCCTCCGCGTACTCCCGGTGCCGGCCGAGCACTTCACGCATCCGGTCGGCCTCCAGCAGATGGCCGAGCCACAGCCGCAGCATCACGCCGTGCTTGAGGACCGGCGGCTCCACCGGCGCCTCGCGCGCCCACTGCCGGACCGCCGCCATCCCCTCGTCGGTGATCACATAGACCCGCTTGTCGCGGTTGCCGGTCTCCTGGGCGACCATCCGCGAGCTGACGTAGCCGACGTTCTCCAGGCGCTTGAGCTCGCCGTAGATCTGGCTGAAGGACGGGCTCCAGTAGAAGAAGCGCAGCGAGCCGTCCGACCACTTCTTCAGGTCGTAGCCCGACAGCTCCTCACCGAAGGAGAGCAGCCCCAGAACCGCCCAGCTGGTCGCCGGCAGCGCCGGCCGCTCCGCATCGCCGGCGTTCGCCGCGCCCGCCCTCGTCTCCGTCACGTGCCGCAGTCTACGGTCCGCGTCCGCCCGCACCCGGGCCGCGGCCGGGCCGGAGGGACGGGCTGCGCCGGGCCGGACGCGTCAACTCCCTTCCGATGCACAGGTGTTACTGCTAGACATATTTCTATTCGAAATACCCTGAAGGGAGTTTCGTGAAATTCTCGATGATCTTCGAGGCGCAACTCGCCGACCCCGCCCCCGAGAACGAGCGCCGGGTCCTCCACGACTGCGTCGAACAGGCCGTGCACGCCGAGGCGATGGGCTTCGACCGGATCTGGGCGGTCGAGCACCACGCCCTTCGCCAGTACGCGCACATGAGCGCGTCCGAGATCTTTCTGACCTGGGTCGCCGCGCGGACCGCGCGGATCCGCATCGGCCATGGCGTGGTGACCATGCCCTTCGGCTACCAGCACCCCGTCCGGGTCGCCGAGCGCACCGCGATGCTCGATGTGCTCTCCGGCGGCCGCGTCGACATCGGCGCCGGCCGGGGCGCCACCCGGCAGGAGATGGCCATGTTCGGGGTGCGGCCCGAGGACACCCAGCCGCAGCTGGAGGAGGCGCTGCGGATCCTCGCCGGCGCCTGGCGCGCGGAGACCTTCGAGTGGCACGGGTCGATCGACATCGGTCCCGGCGCGGTCCTCCCCCGGCCCGTCCAGGCCCCGCACCCGCCGCTGTTCATGGCCTGCAGCAGGCACGAGAGCCTCCGGCGCGCCGCCGAACTGGGCGTCGGGGCCCTGGTGATGGGCTTCGCGGGCGCCGACGACGTACGGGCCATGCGCAAGGTCTACGACGAGGCGATCGCCGCCCGCAGTGGCGCGCACTTCGTCGGCGAGCGGCCCCACGACCATCTGTCCGCGCTGTGTCCCACGATCGTGCTGGACGACGCCGCCGCCGCGTACCGGATCGGGACCCGCGGCCAGCGGTTCTTCGCCGAGGCGATCGCCCACTGGTACGGCGGCGGACCCGCGCCGAGGGCCTACGCGCAGGACGAGGACCACGTCGAGGCGCTGGCGCGGCGCCGGGCACAGCTCGTCGCCAGGCTCGACGAGGCGAACATCCCGGCGCGGCCGGTCGACACCGGTCCGTACAACGCCCGGCACGCGTACGGCCGTGCCGAGGACGCCATCGCCTACGTCCAGCGGCTGCGGGCGATCGGGGTGGACGAGGTGATGTGCCTGATCCAGATGGGCACCGTGCCGCAGGAGGTGTGCCTGGAGACCATCCGGCAGTGGGGCGAGCGGGTCATCCCGCACTTCCGCGCGCTCGGGGAGCGGGCATGAGCGCCGGCGGGGAGCGGCTGGACGGCAAGGTGGCGGTGATCACCGGTGCCGGGCGGGGCCAGGGCGCGGCGGAGGCGCGGCTGTTCGTCGAATCCGGGGCGCGGGTGGTGCTCGGCGACGTACGGGTGGCGGAGGGGCGGGCGGTCGCCGCGGAGCTGGGGGACGCCGCGGTGTTCGTCCCGCACGACGTCACCGAGGCGGACGACTGGCAGCGCGTGGCCGAGGCCGCGGCGGCGTCCTTCGGGCGGCTCGACATCCTGGTCAACAACGCGGCGGTGTGGCACGCCGCGCCCGTCGACGAGGAGACCGAGGAGGACTTCACGCGGGTGCTGCGAGTGAACCTGATCGGCTCCTTCCTCGGCATCAAGGCGGTGGTCCCGGAGCTGCGCAGGGCCGGCGGCGGGTCGATCGTGACCATCTCCTCGACGGCCGGGCTCAGGGGGATCGCGGGGCACGCGGCCTACGGGGCGAGCAAGTTCGGGCTGCGCGGGCTGACCAGGTCCGCCGCGCTCGATCTGGCCGGCGACCGGATCCGGGTCAACTCCGTACACCCCGGAGTGATCGACACCCCCATGGTGGCGAACGCGCTGGGCACGGCTCCCGGGGACCGGGAGTGGCCGCGGGTGCCGTGGCGCCGCGTCGGCCGGCCGGACGAGGTGGCCCAGCTGGTCCGCTTCCTGGCCTGCGACGCCTCCTCGTACATCACCGGGGCCGAGTTCGCGGTGGACGGAGGGCTGACCACAGGATGAGCCGGCCGACCGCCTCCCCCGATCCGCTGCCGCCCCTCGCACGCCGGATCGCCGACGCGATGTCGGCGCGGTTCCCCGACCCCGCCCGCGGGCCGCTGGACATCGCGTCGCTGCGCCGTGCCTCCGGCACCGGAGCCGGGACCCGCCCCGGCCCGGCGGACGGCGTGGACACCCTCGACCGCCGGGTCCCCGGACCGCCCGGCGCGCCCGCCGTCCCCGTACGCCTCTACCGCCCGAGGGACAAAGCCACCGGACCCGGCCCGCTCCTGGTGTTCCTCCACGGCGGCGGATGGGTGATGTGCGACCTCGACACCCATGACGCGACCTGCCGTCAACTCGCCCTGCGCAGCGGCGCGCCGGTGGTCTCGGTGGCCTATCGGACGGCTCCCGAGGCGCGCTTCCCGGCAGCCGTGGAGGACGCTTACGCGGCCACGGTATGGGCCGTCGCGCAGGCGGACCGGTTGGGGTGCGACCCGGCGCGGGTGGTCGTCGGGGGCGACTCCAGCGGGGGCGGGCTCGGGGGGGGGGGGGGGGGGGGGGGGGGGGGGGGGGGGGGGGGGGGGAGGGGGGGGGGGGGGAGGGGTTGGCTCACCCTTACCTCACCAACCACCGCAAGCATCA
>NZ_JBWKCJ010000024.1:0-40347 GCF_056436545.1 Streptomyces sp. NPDC043738
GCCTCGCCGCCGATGGACTTCCACATCTCCGACTCGTACTTCGTCGTGGCGCACTTCCACTACGTCGTGTTCGGCACGGTCGTCTTCGCGATGTTTTCCGGCTTCCACTTCTGGTGGCCGAAGTTCACCGGCAAGATGCTGGACGAGCGGCTCGGCAAGATCACGTTCTGGACGCTGTTCATCGGCTTCCACGGCACGTTCCTCGTCCAGCACTGGCTCGGCGCCGAGGGCATGTTGCGCCGGATCCCCGATTACCTCGCCGCCGACGGTTTCACCACCCTCAACACCGTCTCCAGCATCTTCTCCTTCGTCCTCGGACTCTCCCTCCTGCCGTTCATGTACAACGTCTGGAAGACGGCGAAGTACGGCAAGAAGATCGAGGTCGACGACCCGTGGGGCTACGGCCGTTCGCTGGAGTGGGCGACGTCCTGCCCGCCGCCGCGGCACAACTTCCGCACCCTGCCGCGCATTCGCTCCGAATCCCCGGCGTTCGACCTGCACCACCCGGAGATCGCTCGCGAGATCGCGGCCCCGGCGGATTCCGAAGCCGCGCGCGGCACTGGAATCGGGACCCGCGTATGAATGAGCCCGTGCAGAGGGAACGCGCCATCAATGAGATCGAGGGGTACCTTCTCTGGGAGGCGGAGAAGGACCGTGCCCGAACCCGCGCGGCTGCCTTCTGCGCCGGCCTGCCCTGGCTCACCGAAACCCAGCGGCAGGAAGTGGAGCTGCGCTATTGCCGGGACCAGCGCGACGCCTCGCGGGCCTATCTGGAGCGCATCGCGGTCCGCAGCGCCACTCTGCGGACCGAGTACCAGAGTGTCTATCGGGTGCTCAGGCGTCGGCTGATCACCGCTTTCCTCAGCGGCACGCTGGCCGTGGCGGTGCTGGTGACCGTGGCGGCCGTCGGCCTGACCACACGCTGAGCGGTCCCCGCGCGTTATCCCCGCCGTACCTGCGAGGTCCTCGCGCGGTCCGCGCTCAGCCGGTGACGGTGATCTGGGACGTGGGGTCGGTGGTGTCGGTGACCTGGTAGGTGGCGTTGAACGTCGAGCTGGTCGCACTGGTCGGGCAGCCGAAACCGCCCACCACCTTCACCGGCACCGCCGCATTGGTGAAGGCGAGGGTGGACGGCGCGCCATTGGTCCAGGTGCCGTTCACCGTCGCCGCCGTGGTGGGGGCCGCGGTGACGGTGCAGGATGCCAGGCCGCTGGTCCGCAGGACGAATCCGCCGGAGGGAATGGTCAGTCCGGCGGTCACCGGTGTCCCGTTCTGCATGGCCACACCCCAGGTGCCGGACGTGCTGACGGTCGCGCTGACACCCGGCATGCTCGTGGTGCAGGAGCTGTAGGTGGCCGGGGTCGTGGAACTGCTCACCGGCCCGGCTTCGTTGTGGTTGCCGGGCGCGTCCGGCACCTGCCCGCTGGAGGTCGAGACCGTACAGGTGACGGTCACCGAGCCGGCGGTGAAGGTGGCCTTGCCGCTGAGCGCGGCGGTGAAGCCGTGGCCCGCGGGGGTCACGGTCGTGGCGGCCGCGGCGGCTGCCGGAGCCCCGCCGGGCTGTGTCGCGGCGGAGGCCGGTACACCGATGGACAGTGCGGCTAATGCGGCGATCCCTGTGCCGGCGGTCCGCAGTGCGCGCCTACGGGACGTGCGGCGGGCGGCGCGAGGCATGGGCTGCGTGAGCTGTATGGGTTGTGTGGGCTGCGTGATCGTCATTTTGCGTTTCCTTCCCGAGGGGGCGGGAGTGCGGAGTGGGGAGCGTGGGGGGTATGTGGAGGGCGGGGGGTATGGGGAGTACGGGGGAACGCGGTAAGTGCGGCGTACGGGACTACCCGGCGAGGGGACGGGAGAGGCGGTCGCGCGGCGGGCAATGGAGCGGTGGAGGGGGGCGTCCGCTCGAGCGGTCATGAGGTCGTGCGGCAGTGCCGTCAGGTTTCGGACGTCGGGTGCTCGCCGACGACCGGCTGCCAGGCGAAGATCATCGAACCGCCGAGAATTCCGATGACCGTGCCGATCAGAAAGCCCCCGAGGTTGGACATCACCAGTGCGGCCGCCGCACACAAGACGGTCAGTACGCCCGCGATGCCCCGGTAGTGCGGCGCGAACCACGCCGAGAGCCCCATCACGATCATCACCAGCCCCATCAGCACTGAGGGGATACCGGCGATGCCCTGTTGCAGCATGACCTTCAGTGGCGCCAGAGGGATGGCGCAGATCTCGACGCCGGCGACGAGGGCGGCCAGGCCGCCCCAGAAGGGCCGCCCCGTCCGCCAGCGCCGCCAGGTCAGAAGCATTCCTTCTTGCCCTTGGAGATCTTCATGCTCAGCCCGGAGAGCTTGAACGTCCCCGCGTTGGTGGCCCAGGCGGTCTGCCGCAGTCTGCCGATGCTGACGTCGTCGGCCTGTTGGGCGAAGAGGTCCTGCATGCCCTGGGCGCTGGCCGGTCCCTTGTCCAGGGTGGAGGCGTCCCGGCCGATCTCGATGTTGTTGAAGGACGCGTTGCCGGAGAGCTGGGTGGCGTCCACGAACAGATTGGCCGCTTCGACGGGCTTGTTGCCCGTACCGGCATGGAGATTGAGCGAGATGTCGCCGATGACCGGCAGATGAGTGACCACCGACTGACAGAGATTGTTCAGTTGTGCCGTCCTGATGGCGGTGACCGCGACCGGGAGGAGGTCCCCCCTGGCGTTGGTGTCGACACTGCCGTACTGGGCGAATCCCTCGCCCTTGAGGCCGTCCGCGGACACCTTGAACTGCTGTCCCGATACGGCGAACGACGCCGCCAGTGCCCCGTTGGCCAGGGCGATGCCCAGGGCCGCCGTGCCGGCGAGGGCCGGGACGGACAGCACGGCGAACCTCCGCCAGCTGATGCGTCCCGTGACAGGTCTGCCGTGTGCGTCCTTCATGGTGTGAGTCCCCTTCGAAGAGCGTGGAGCGCACTGTCGCAACACGTGGGGGGAGAGACGTCGATGCGTCACGTCGCGGTACGTCGTGGCGCATCGCGATACGGGGTGTGGTGCACCGTGGTGCTATGTGTACCGCGGCGCTGCGTGACGTACCGCGGTACCGGTGGTGCGTGGTGCACCGCGGCACGGGGTGGTGCTGAAGACGCGCGTGAGTGCCGAACCGGGCCGGTGTGTCCATGGGGGGAGAACGTGCGGCCCTACCCGGCGCGCTACCGCACCGTGCCCCAATGCGGTGTGCCGGGTGAACTGAGAGAGCGGGGTGAACTGGACGATCTCCGTGAGCCCGGCGAACCGAGCCAACCGTCAAGTGTTACTGGCGAGTTGAATGTAAGTCCGCCCATGGCTACTGGCAAGGTTGAGCGAGGAACAGTTTCGGACATACCGCTGCGCCCCGTGGTCGGCGACGACCACCGGGCGCAGTGGACCCCACGGTCGCCCGTCGGCCCGTCAGTCTTTTCGGCCCGCCGGCCGCACCGGGGCCCGGCCGCTCATCGGCCCGTCGGCCCCTCACGCGTAGCGAACCTGAAGCTCCTTCACGCCGTTGAGCCATGCCGAGCGCAGCCGCCGTGGATCACCGGCCAGCGAGATGCCCGGCATGGCGTCCGCGATGGCGTTGAAGATCAGGTTGATCTCCAGGACCGCCAGGGACTTGCCGAGGCAGAAGTGTGGCCCGCCGCCCCCGAAGCCCAGGTGCAGGTTGGGGTCACGCGTGATGTCGAAGACCTCGGGGCGGTCGAAGACCTCGGGGTCGTTGTTGGCGGAGGAGTAGAAGAGTCCGACCCGCTGACCCTTCTTGATCTTTGCTCCGCCCAGTTCGGTGTCCTGGGTGGCGGTGCGCTGGAAGGAGACCACCGGCGTCGCCCAGCGCACGATCTCCTCGGCCGCCGTCGCGGGGCGTTCGCGCCGGTAGAGCTCCCATTGGTCGGGATGGGTGAGGAAGGCGTGCATGCCGTGCGTGATGGCGTTCCGGGTCGTCTCGTTGCCGGCGACCGCCAGCAGCAGCACGAAGAAGCCGAATTCGTCGGAGCCGAGATTCCCCTCGTGCTCGGCCGCCACCAGTTGGCTGACGATGTCCTTGGCCGGGCATTCCTTGCGCGCGGCGGCCAGGTTCATCGCGTACGAGATCAGCTCCATCGCCGCGTTGGTGCCGACCTCTTCGGTGATGGCCAGTTCCGGGTCGTCGTACGCGACCATCTTGTTCGACCAGTCGAAGATGCGGGCCCGGTCGTCCTGGGGGATGCCGATGAGTTCGGCGATGGCCTGGAGGGGCAGCTCGCAGGCGACGTCGGTGACGAAGTCCCCGGTGCCCTTCTCCCGCGCCTCGGCGACGATCCGGGCCGCCCGATCGCGCAGCGCCTCCTCCAGGGCGCGAATGGAGCGCGGGGTGAATCCCCGCTGCACGATCTGGCGGACCCTGGTGTGCTCGGGCGGGTCCATGTTCAGCATGATCAGCTTCTGTACGTCGATCTGGTCGCGGGTCATGGCCGCGTTGAAGCGGATGATCGAGGTGTTGAGGTTCGCGGAGAAGACGTCCGGCTTGGTGGACACCTCCTTGACGTCCTGATGGCGGGTGACGACCCAGTAGCCGTCGTCGTCGAAGCCGGCGATGCCGTGCGGCTGGGCGTTCCACCACACGGGCGCGGTCTGCCGCAGCTGGGCGAACTCGGGGAGCGGAACGCGGGACTGGTAGACGTCGGGGTCGGTGAAGTCGAACCCCTCGGGCAGCGCTGGGCATGGCATCGGCGACTCCTGGTCCGTGGTTCCATCCGGGACTTCTGACGGCTCATCAGGTGTGGGGTCGCGGTGAAGGTAGTAACGAGTTCCATAAGTGGCAAGGGGTGTGGCGACTCCCGTTGCGGACAAGGGGCTTGCATGCCTCTTGCGCCCCGGAGGGTGGCTCATAAGACTGTTTGCGGAACTAGAACGCGTACTAGTTCTTCTTCCGTGGGTGCCGGGACGCCCGCGGGCGCGAGGAGAGGACGAGTCAGTCATGGCCGCGGAACCCGTCATCGTCGAAGCAGTACGCACTCCCATCGGCAAGCGCCAAGGTGCGCTCGCCAACCTCCACCCCGCCTACCTCCTGGGCGAGACCTACCGCGAACTCCTCGCGCGTACGGGCATCCAGCCCGACTGCGTCGAACAGATCGTCGGCGGCACCGTGACCCACGCCGGCGAACAGTCCATGAACCCCGCGCGCAACGCCTGGCTGACGATGGGCCTTCCGTATGAGACCGCGGCGACCACCGTCGACTGCCAGTGCGGTTCCTCCCAGCAGGCGAACCACATGGTCGCCAACATGATCGCGAGCGGTGTCATCGACATCGGCATCGGCTGCGGCGTCGAGGCGATGTCCCGGGTGCCGCTCGGCAGCGGCTCCAAGCACGGCCCCGGCAAGCCCTGGCCCGACGAGTGGAACGTCGACCTGCCCAACCAGTTCGAGGCGGCCGAACGCATCGCCCGCAACCGGGGGCTGACCCGGGAGAACGTCGACTCGCTCGGTCTGATCTCGCAGGAGCGGGCCGCCGCTGCCTGGGCAGAGGAACGGTTCAAACGGGAGACGTTCGCCGTCCAGGTGCCCACCACGGAGGACGAGCAGGCCGCCGGTCAGGGCATGTGGCGGCTGGTCGACCGCGACGAGGGCCTGCGCGACACCAGTATGGAGGCGCTGGGCGGCCTCAAGCCCGTGATGCCGACCGCCGTCCACACGGCGGGCAACTCCTCGCAGATCTCCGACGGCGCCGCCGCGGTGATGTGGGCGTCGAAGCGGATGGCGCGCGCGCTCAAACTCAAGCCGCGGGCCCGCATCGTGGCCCAGGCGCTGGTCGGCGCCGATCCGCACTTCCACCTGGACGGCCCGATCGACGCCACCCGCGCCGTGCTCGGCAAGGCCGGCATGTCCCTCAAGGACATCGACCTGGTCGAGATCAACGAAGCCTTCGCCTCCGTCGTGCTCTCCTGGGCGCAGGTCTTCGAACAGGACCTGGAAAAGGTGAACGTCAACGGAGGCGCCATCGCCCTGGGGCACCCGGTCGGAGCCACCGGCGCCCGGCTGATCACCACCGCCCTCCATGAACTGGAGCGCAGGGACAAGGAATTCGCTCTCATCACGATGTGCGCGGGCGGGGCACTGGCCACGGGGACGATCATTCAGCGGTTGTAGCGGTTGTAGCGGTTGTAGCGGTTGTAGCGGTTGTAGCGGTTGTGGCTGTTTTTGTTTTTCCCCGCCGCCCACCCCCCTTACGGGGGGTGGGCGGGTGTGGTGAGGTCCGTGCGCGCGATGGAACGGCCGGCCGCTCCCAACTGCGGAAAACCACAGGTGAGTTGTACGGGAAACCGCATTCTGCGACGAGCGGCATCTCCGTACCGTCGAAGACATGACGAACAGCACTCAGCAGCCCTCACCCCATTCACCTGCGGCTTCCGCTTCACCTGCAGCCTCAACGCCGGCTTCGGCTTCACCCTCATCGGCGTCCGGCGCATCGTGCTCGTCCGACGCGCCACGCGGACCGAGCGGGCGCCGTCGCGTCTCACGCGGCCTGGCCGCCGGCGCCGCCCTTCTGCTCGCGGCGCTCACGACGACCCCGGCCCTCGCGACCTCCTCGGCCTACGCATCGCAGCCCACTGGACAGGAGCAGACGAAGGCGGCCGGTGCCGGCGCCGCGTCCCGCACCGCGACCTGGCGCGGGAAAGTCCTCTCCATCACGCCTCTGGGCCGGCGGAGCAGAGCCGAGATCATCAGCCAGGCGCAGAAGGCGGGCCTGGACGCGGAGACCGCGCGGCACGGCGTCGCCGCATACCGCCTCACCTACCGCACGATCACCCCCGATGGCAGCCCCACCAGCGCGTCCGGTCTGCTGGCGCTCCCCCTCGGCAAAAGCCACCGTCACCTCCCGCCCGTGATCCACGCCCACGGCACCCTCGCCTACCGGGGCTATGCACCCTCGGTCGCGGAAGGCCCCGACCGCGCGGTATCGGTGCTGTACGCCTCCGCCGGCCGCGCCGCCATCGCCCCCGACTACCTGGGTCTCGGTACAAGTCCCGGCCGCCACCCGTACATGGACGCCCACTCCGCGGCATCGGCCTCCCTGGACATGCTCCGGGCAGCCCGTTCGGCCGCACCGAAGCTCGGCGCCGCCCTCGATCGCACGGTGTCCGTCACCGGCTTCTCACAGGGCGGGCAGGTCACCATGGCGCTGGGCCGTGAGCTGGACCGCGGTGCTGATCCCCGATTCCGCCTTGGAACACTCGCCCCGGTCGCCGGACCCTACGACCTCGACGGCAGCGAACTCCCCGGGATGTTCGACGGCCGAGTCGACCCACGGTCCGCCGTTTTCTACATCTCCTTCTTCCTCACCGCCCAGAACCGCCTGCACCCGCTCTACAACGAGCCGAGTGAGGTGTTCCGAGCCCCCTACGCCGACCTCGTCGAGGACCTCTTCGACGGTGACCACCCGGCGGAGGACATCGCCGGCAAACTGCCCGAGCGCCCGGAAGACCTGTTGACCGACACCTGGCTCCAGAAACTCCAGCACCCGTCCGGCGCCCTGCTGGAATCCCTTCGTGCCAACGACCGCACCTGCGACTGGCAGCCCGGCCGAGGCGTCCGGATAACCCTCTACTCCGCAACCGGCGATCGCGACGTACCGATAGCCAACCCCCGCAGCTGCGCGCGTGAACTGGCGCGGCACGGTGCTCGGGCCACGGTTGTCGACCAGGGCGCAGACGCCGACCACTACACCTCGTTCCTGCGCTCGGAGCCTGCGATAGCCCGCTCCTTGCCCGTCTCCCGCTGAGCCCGTCTCCCGCTGAGCCCGGTTCCGCACGCGTCCCGGGCAGCCCGCGAGGCGGGGCGCGGCCGTACAGGTCAGGCGGCCCCTCGGGGTGGATCAGAGGTGAAGGCGACAGGGACGTCGAACGCGGCGCGGCGGGTGGCGCGGCGCAGCGCTTTGAGGACGGTGCCGCCCAAGGTGAAGGTGAGGATCACGGTGACCAGAGCGCGGGGCAGATCCCAGCCGAGGGAGGTGGCAAGGCAGTAGGCGATATAGCGGGCGAGGTTCTCTTCGAGCGGATCGCCCGGGACGAAGGAGACCCCCGACGTCATGCCGGCGATGTAGGGCCACCCCTGGAGGTTCATGATGAGGCCGTAGAGGACCGCGGAGACCGCGCCGTAGGCGGCGAGCATGGCCAGCTCGCGGCGGCCGCGGAGCCGGTCGGGCCCCGGCAGCAGGCCGGCGCCCATCGACACCCATCCCATCGTCAGCATCTGGAACGGCATCCATGGCCCGACTCCGCCGGTCAGCAGCGCCGACGCGAACATCGCCACGGAGCCCAGCACAAAGCCGAATCCGGGCCCGAGCACCCGGCCCGACAACACCATCAGAAAGAACATCGGCTCGATTCCGGCCGTTCCCGCGCCCAGCGGGCGCATGGCGGCTCCGGCCGCGGCCAGTACGCCGAGCATGGCGATGGCTTTGGCATCCAGGCCGGTGTCGGCGATGGTCGCGACGACCACGGCGAGCAACATCGGCAGCAGCGCGGCGAACAGCCAGGGCGCGTCCTTGGAATGGGCGAGGCCGGAGGCTGAATCGGCGAGCAGCGGCCATCCGAAAGCCATCACGCCGATGGCTGAGACCAGGGCCAGTGCGGCGATGGATCGAGGGCCGAGCCGTACTGCCCGGGCCTGACGGTTCGTGCGGAGGGTGGAGCCGGAGCCGGAGCTGGACCCGGAGCCGGTGCCGGTGCCGATGCCGGGGGCGGAGTTGGCGCTGATGCCCATGCCCATGCCCACGTCGACGCTGACGTCGGAGTCGGAGCTGACGCCCACGTCGATGCCGATGCCGATGCCGATGTCGGATTCGGATTCGGATTCGGATTCGGATTCGGAGGGAGGTTGGCTGTCGGCAGGGTTCTGTGGGTGCGAGGTCATCCGGTGGCCTCCAGAGCGTGGGCCACCTGAGGAACGGTCAGCCAGGGCAACGGAGCGAGCACCTTGGCGACCTGCGGAGCAAAGGAGGGAGAGGAGACGACGATCTCGTCGGTGGGACCGTCGGCGACGACCTCACCGTCCGCGAGGATCACCACGCGGTGCGCCAGCTCGGCGGCGAGTTCCACATCGTGAGTGGCCAGGATGATGGCGTGGCCGTCAGTGGCCAGGGTGCGCAGGACTTCGATCAGGCGGGCCTTGGCGGCGTAGTCCAGGCCGCGGGTGGGCTCGTCGAGGAGGAGCAGCGGAGGACGTGCGGTCAGGACGACGGCTAGGGCGAGCGCGAGGCGTTGGCCCTCGGACAGATCGCGGGGGTGGGCAGAGTCCGGAACACCGGGCAGCAGTTGGGTCACCAGGGCCCGGCAGCTGCCGGCGGAGGCGCCCGCGTCCTGGTCGGCCATGGTGCACTCGGCGGCGACGGTGTCCGCGTAGAGCAGGTCGCGAGGTTCCTGGGGGACCAGGCCGACGTGCCGTAGAAGGGCGCGGGGGCTGGTGCGGTGAGGAGTGGCACCGCCCACGCGGACCGTACCGGCGGACGGCTGGTGCATTCCGACGAGGGTGCCGAGGAGTGTGGACTTTCCCGCACCGTTGCGTCCCATCAGGGCAACGGTCTCGCCGGCCCGGACGTTCAGATCCACCCGGTACAACGCGTCCATCTGCCCCCGGCGAACACCGAGTCCGGAAACAGCCGCGACGGCACCGCTCGCAGCTCGTGCGACAACACCGTCCGGGATTCGTGCGGCGCGACCGCCTCGGACCGCCGGAGCGATCTTTGCCCCGGCGCCCGTTCCGGCACCTGTCCTGGCCATTGCTCCGACGCCCGTCCCGACGCCCGTCCCGGCGCCCGTCCCGGTACCTGTCCTGGCCTCTGCCTCGGCCCCCGTCCCGGTACCTGTCCTGGCCGCCGCCTCGGCGCCCGTCCCGGTGACTGTCCTGGCCTCTGCCTCGGCAACCGCCTTGGCACCCGGCTCGGCCGTTGTCCCGGAACTCGCTCCGGCAACCGCCTCGGCGCCCGGCCCGGCGGCTGGCGGTGTGGCTCCGTGGGCCGGGAAGGGAGCCGTCAGGGGGGAGCCCGTCCCCGGTGCGGGCGGGGTCACTCCCGCCAGGCGTTCGCGGAGGGCGGCGGCCTTGCGGCGGGCGTCGCGGACGGTGAGAGGGAGGGGAGACCAGTCGGCCAGGCGGCCGAGGGCGACCACCGGTGGGTGGACGGGGGAGATGGCCATGATGTCGGCGGGCGTTCCCATCACGGGGGCGGCGCCGGGTGAGGGGAGGAGGATGACCTGGTCGGCGTATTGGACGACGCGCTCCAGGCGATGTTCGGCCAGCAGTACGGTCGTGCCGAGGTCGTGGACCAGGCGCTGGAGTACGGAGAGCACCTCTTCGGCGGCGGCCGGGTCGAGGGCCGAGGTCGGCTCGTCGAGTACCAGGACCTTGGGGTGGGTGGTGAGGACCGAGCCGATCGCCACCCGTTGCATCTGGCCGCCCGAGAGGGTGGTGATGGCGCGGTCGCGCAGGTCGGCCAGGCCCAGCAGGTCCAGGGTTTCCTCGACGCGGCGGCGCATCACACCGGGGGCGAGCCCGAGGGATTCCATACCGTAGGCGAGTTCGTCCTCGACGGTGTCGGTGACGAAGTGCGCCAGCGGGTCCTGGCCCACGGTGCCGACGACGTCGGCGAGTTCGCGGGGCTTGTGGGTGCGGGTGTCGCGGCCGTCGACGGTGACGCGTCCGTGCAGGGTGCCGCCGGTGAAGTGGGGGACCAGTCCGCAGACGGCGTTCAGGACGGTGGACTTGCCGACGCCGGACGGGCCGACCAGGAGGCACAGTTCACCTTCGGGGACGGTCAGGTCGATGCCCTGGACAGCGGGTGCCGCGGCGTCGCCGTAGGTGACCGACACCTGCTCGAACCGGATCACTGGGTCGGCTCCTTCTTGTACGGAGGGGAATCGTCGTCGGGGTGGCTGCGGCCCCCGCCGTGGCCGTCACGAGGACCACGCTCCTGGCCCTGGTCCTGGCCCTGGTCCTGGTCCTGGTCCCGGCCGTGGCTGTGACCGCGGCCGCGGTCACGGCGGAGGTCGCCGCCGTCGTGGCCCGTGCTCGTACGGTCCGTATCGGGACGGCCCGTGCGGTCTGTACCCCTGCCCGTACGGGCCGTACCTCCGCTCGAGCGGTCCTCGTGCCCGGATCGGCTGCCGCGCTCCCTCGTGCCCTCCGGCCGGGTTCCGCGCCGCACCCGATCCGTCGGCCTGGGGAGGGGGGCCACCACCGCGGGGAGCAGTCCCAGGAGCACGGACGCCGCCGGCCAGAGCGGAAGCACAGGGGTGGTGAGGGGGACGGCGGGCGGGTGGAGGGCAGCCGGTGCGTAGGCGTTCGCCCAGATCATCAGGGTGGCCACCGCGATGCCGGAGCCCGCGACGAGCCAGGCCCGCAGGCCCCAGCGTTCGGGGCGGTAGCGGGTGCGCAGGGAGCGGCGCCCGCCGAGCCACAGGCCGGCGAGGGCGGCGGCCAGCCCGGCGAGGAGCAGCGGCAGACCGTAGCCGGCGCCGGCGCCGCCGAGCAGGCCGTAGGTGCCGGCGCAGATGCCGAGGAGGCCGCCGAGGGTGAGGGCGGAGGTGAGATGACGTACGGCGCGAGGCACTTGGGCGCTGCGGCCGTAGCCGCGGGCGTCCATGGCCGCGGCCAGAGCGACCGAGCGCTCCAGCGCGCCCTCCAGCACCGGTACGCCTACCTGGAGCAGTGCCTTGAAGCCGCGGTCGGGGCGGCCGCGCAGCCGTCGGGCGGCGCGCAGCCGCTGGACGTCGGCGACCAGGTTCGGTGCGAAGGTCATGGCGACGACGACTGCCACCCCCGCCTCGTACAGCGCGCCGGGCAGGGATTTCAGCAACCGCGAGGGGTTGGCCAGTGCGTTGGCGGCGCCCATGCAGATGAGGAGGGTGGCCAGCTTCAGCCCGTCGTAGAGCGCGAAGACCATGCCCTCCGCCGTGACCCGGCCGCCGATCCGGACGCCCTTCGCCCAGTCGGGCAGCGGCACTTCGGGCAGCGTGACGAGGGTGTGCGTACCGGGAATGGGGGAGCCGAGGACGAAGGCGAAGGCCAGCCGAACGGCGATCACGACGAGGCCGAGCTTGACGAACGCGCCGTACGAGCGGGCCCAGGGCGCGTCCGTACGCCGCGCCGCGACGACATAGCCGGCCACGCCCACCAGCAGCCCCAGCAGCAGCGGGTTGGTGGTGCGGGATGCCGCGGTGGCCAGGCCGAGGGCCCACAGCCACCAGGCGCCGGCGTGCAGCGCGGTGGTACGGGTCGCCTGCGGGGCGCTCATCCGCGCCGACGGCGCGCCTGCCACACGGCCGCCGCACCCAGTACGACGACCGCCGCGACACCGCCGAGCAGCCCGGCGGACGGCCCGCCGCCACCCCCGGAGCCGGTCCCCTTCGACCCGTCCGTACTCTCCGCCCCGTCCGCACCCCGTCGGCCGGCGGACTTCTCCGGGTCGGCGGACTCCTTGGCCCCGCCCGACCCGCTCACCTGCTCCGCGCACCCCGACTCCGGGTAGCCGGCGATGGCGCACAGCAGTGCATTGGGGTCATAGCGCAGCGACCGGGCGACCGCGGCCAGTGCCTCGCCCGCCGAGGCGTCCTCGGCCACCTGGGCGCACTCCGTCCGGGCCTTCGGCGGCCGCTCGCCGTCGGGAGCGTCCGCCCCGGTGCCGAAGTCGATGACGATGCCGATCCGCTTGCGGCCGTCCCTGGCGGGCGTATCGCGGCAGATCGCGTCGAAGTCGGCGGCTGCGCGCGGCTTGCCGGCCGCGGCGGAGTCGGCGCTGACGGTGAAGCGGAAGCCCTCGACCGAGCCATCGGCCGGGCGTGCGGTTGCCGGCCCCTGGGTGGCGTAGGCCCAGGAGCCGCCGCGCCCGCCGTCCCAGAAGGACCAGTAGCGGTACTCCTGCGCGTGAGCCGGCCCGGTGGCCAGCCCGCTGGCCGCGCCGGCCAGCAGCAGCACGCCGGCGATCCGGGTGCGCCGCATCGGCTGCAGCAGCTGCCTCGCCCGCATCAGAGCGCGTTCTTCTTCTTACGGCCGCTCAGCAGGAAGCCGATGCCGGCGCCGAAGGCGAGCGCGACCCCGACGACCCACCAGACGTTGACGCCGCCGCCGTCCTTGTGGTCCTCGGTGCCCTCGGCGGCCGGCGAGGCGGTACCGGCCGGCTTGGGCCCGGTCGCGTTCAGCGCGGCCACCAGGTCGCTGCCGCCGAAGGAGCGCGGGTCGGTGCCGGTGGCGTGCGCGGCGAGCACCAGCTGGGCGTAGGCGGCCGGACCGTTGTCCTTGGCCCAGCCCGCGGCGTTCTTCTCCAGCCACTTCAGCGGCTTCTGGGCGGCGGCCCGGTGCGACCCGGCCGCCAGCGCCACCACGGCATCCGCGGTGTTGCCCACATCGGGCTGCTCCTCCTGGCCCGGCATCGCGGAGAGCAGATGCTGTCCGTTCCGGTCGAGCTGGTCGACGAGGTAGGCGGCGCCGCCGTCCGCGGCCAGCGCCGCATCGGCGGACTTCTTCGGCTTGCCGTCCTTGCAGGTCAGAGGCTTGACGGGGCGGTCAGCGCCCTTCTTGTCCGGTGCGACGACGAAACCCTGGCCCAGGGCTCCGGTCGCGGCGGCCGCGGTGGCGTCCGCGTTCGGCGCCGCACCCTTGAGCTGGAAGGTGAACGCGCCGTGCTCGCCCTCCTTCGCCGCACAGCCCAGCTGGAAGGTGAGCAGCGCGTCGTAGGGAGTCCTGCCGCCCTTCTTCGACGTGACCGACTCCGGCTTCTCGCCGGCCGCCGTGAGCGCGCCGATGACGACGGAGGTGGAGTTGGCGTCGCTGGCCGAGCCGGCCATCGAGCTCCAGCCGCCGTCGTCGTTCTGCACCGACTTCAGCCAGCTCACGGCCTTCTTCACGGTCTCGCCGTGCCCGCCGAGCGCGGCCAGCGCCTGCACCGCGGCGGCCGTCTGGTTGGTGTCCCGCATCGCCTTCGCGTCACAGGCCTGCTTCGGCTCGGCGCGGAAGGCGGTGAACGAGCCGTCGGCGCACTGCTGCCCGACCAGCCAGTCCACGGCCGACGCCGCGGGCCGTACACCGACCGTGTCCTGCGCCAGCAGCGCGAGCGACTGCCGCCACACACCGTCGTACTGCGGGTCCTTGGTGCCGTACAGCCCGTCGGGCAGCTTCTTGGGCGACGTCGACGGGGCGGCCGCCGGCTCCGCGGACGCGGCGGGGGCGGTGGCCGTGCCCAGCACCGCCACGGCCGTCAGCGCCATGGCGGCGCGGCGCGCCAGGAAGGCGACGGGGTGCGTCGAAGGGGCCTGGGGAGCCATGGAAGCCATGGGGGCCATCGGGTCGGTGCCTCTCGGGTCGGGTCGCGGCGGTGGTACGCAGCCGCGCTCGGACGACCGCCGGGCGCCGATCCTGCGATCGGGCGCGGTGGCACCGGGCTCAGCTCCGTATACCTCGACGGTGCCGCGCACCGGATGGTCCGCGCGGGCGGCGGTTTCCGGTGGCGGGAGCCTTGGTCGTGCCCCAACGGGTGCTCCGGCTCGTACGGCCGGGGGCGCCGCGCACTGCGCGGGCCGAGGGCCGTCCTCACGGTTGCGGGTCAGCGCCGGATTTCCACCGGCTTCCCCCGATCGGGTACGGATGAAGTTGTCCCGCACACCTTAACCGGCGCCCGGACGGGGCCCGCCCGCACGTACGAGCCGGGGAAGGCCGAAGTCGGCGAGGTTCATCACACCTCCCACGTGCATCACATCTCCCACGTGCGTCGTACCTCCCGCGTGCGTCACACCTCCCCTGTGCGTCACACCGCCCGGTACGTCGCCGGATCGGAGCCCGGTACCCGTTCCACGTCCCCCTGCTTCACCAGGCGGCGCAGATGTGCCTCGGCCTCCGAGACGGCGATGTTCCGGGAGCCGTACGGGATCTGTTCCCAGGTGCGGTTCCACTCCATGGCCACGGCGAGCTGCCAGGGGGTGAGGGGTTCGCGGAGCAGTGCCCTCAGTCCGCAGAGCCGCTCTTCATGGTGAGCGATGAGCTCGCGCACGCGCCCCTCGGCGTCGGTGAAGGCGTGCTGATGGGCGGGCAGTACCTCGGCGGGGGCGAGCCGGCCGACGCGTTCGAGGGAGGCGAGGTAGTCGCCCAGGGGGTCGGTGACCGTGCTGTCGTCCGGGTCCCCGTACAGGCCGATGTGCGGGGTGATGCCCGGCAGGAGGTGGTCGCCGGAGAAGAGCCGGCCGAAGCCGCGAGCCCGCTCGCCCGGATGCTCCTCCTCCAGGTGCAGGCACACATGCCCCGGCGTGTGCCCCGGCGTCCAGATGGCCCGCACCCGGCGTCCCGGCAGGTCGAGCAGCTCGCCGGGCTCGATGCCGCGGTCCGGCAGCGCCGCCTGTCGGCCGGGCAGCCTCCGGCCGCGCCCGTTGCCGCGCGCCTCCCGCAGGGGTGCCAGGTGGTCGTCCGGTGCGCCCGCGCCCGCGAGCTTGGCGATCAGGTAGTCGAGCCACTCGCCCGGCTCGGCCTCGCGGGTCCGGCGGACCACGGCGGTGTCCGCGGCGTGCATGGCGATCCAGGCGCCGGACGCCTGCCGCACCTTGGCGGAGAGGCCGTGGTGGTCGGGGTGGTGGTGGGTGATCAGGACGCCGTGGAGATCGGTGAGGGCGAAGCCGCAGGCGGTGACGCCCGCGACGAGGGCGTCCCAGGAGTCCGGATCGTCCCAGCCGGTGTCGATGAGCACCGGCCCGCGGTCGGTCTCCAGGAGGTGGACGAGGGTGTGGCCGAGCGGGTTGTCCGGGATGGGGACGGCGATGCTCCACACCCCGCCTCGGTGGTCGATCACCTGCGTGGTCATCCCGGTCCCCTCTCGGTGTGGCATACACCCCGTCACCCCGCACCTGCCCTCTCACTATAACTAGAACTGGTTTCAAGGCGGCCTGAAGTCGCCTTCGGTGAAAGGTGGTTGGGATGGTGGTGGGGATTCGGTCGGCGCCGTGGACTCCTCCAACTAGAACTGGTATCAGTTTCTGACGTGGTGGAACCGAGTGGTCCCGAGGCGATCGACTGGCGCAGTGCCAGATGTCAGTTCGCGGCAATCCAGCAATCCAGCAAAAAATCCAGCACTTCAGCGATGTAGCACTCCAGCACTCCAGCGACGCAGCAATCCAGCACTCCAGTGATGCAGCAGTCCAGCACAGCGATGCCCGGCAACACAGCGCTGTGGCACACGCACCTCACACGGCCGGCGCCAGACGGCCCGCGCAGGTGCGCACCCACATCGGACAGGCGGCCAACCCGCAGGAGGCGGCAGCGATGAGCGACCTCGTCGAGCACGGAAAGCTCTATATAGGCGGACAGCTGGTCGATCCGGCCGGCCGGGACACGATCGAGGTCGTCTCACCGCACACCGAACAGGTCATCGGCCGCGTCCCGCACGCCTCGCGGGCCGATGTCGACCGTGCGGTGGCCGCGGCCCGCGCGTCCTTCGAGTCCGGGGTGTGGGCGAACGCCCCGCTGGCGGACCGGATCGCGGTGGTGACCCGCATCAAGGACGCCTTCGCCGCGCGCAGCGAGGAGATCGCCAGGGTCATCAGCTCCGAGAACGGCACCCCGTTCACCTCCGGCGTCATGGTGCAGTCGCTGGCCTCGGTGCTGGCCTGGGACTCGGCGCTCACCGTGGCCCGCACCTTCGGGGGCGGCGAGGGGCAACCCGCTGACGGCAGCGCTCCGTTCGAGGAGCGGCGGGCGGGCGTGCTGGGGCCGATCCTCGTACGGCGGGAGCCGGTCGGAGTGGTCGCGGCCGTGGTGCCGTGGAACGTGCCGCAGTTCACCGCCGCGGCCAAGCTCGCCCCTGCCCTGCTGGCCGGCTGCTCGGCCGTGCTGAAGGTGTCGCCGGAGACCCCGCTGGACGCGTACCTCCTCGCCGAGATCGCGTCCGAGGCCGGGCTGCCGGAGGGCGTGCTGTCGATCCTGCCGGCGGACCGCGAGGTGAGCGAGTACCTGGTCGGGCACCCGGGAGTGGACAAGGTGTCGTTCACCGGATCGGTCGCGGCGGGCCGGCGGGTCATGGAGGTCGCGGCCCGCAACCTCAGCCGCGTCACACTGGAGCTGGGCGGCAAGTCCGCCGCGGTGATCCTCCCGGACGCGGATCTGGACGCGGCGGTGGCCGGCATCGTGCCGTTCGCCTGGATGATCAACGGCCAGGCCTGTGTGGCCCAGACGCGGATCCTCGCACCGCGCAGCCACTACGACGAGATCGCCGAACGGTTCACCGCGGCCGCCTCCGCGCTCACCGTCGGCGACCCGCTGGATCCGGCCACGGAGGTGGGCCCGCTGGTGGCCCGCCGCCAGCAGCAGCGCTCGCTGGACTACATCGCGCTCGGCCAGCAGGAAGGCGCCAAGGTCCTGACCGGCGGCGGCCGGCCGAAGGGGCAGGACACGGGCTGGTACGTCGAGCCGACCCTCTTCGGCGAGGTCGCCAACTCGATGCGGATCGCCCGCGAGGAGATCTTCGGCCCGGTCATCTGCCTGCTGCCGTACGACGACGAGGCGGCGGCGGTGCGGATCGCCAACGACTCCGACTACGGGCTGTCCGGCTCGGTGTGGACCTCCGACGTCGACCACGGCATCGACATCGCGCGGCAGGTGCGCACCGGTACGTACTCGGTGAACACCTTCAGCATCGACATGCTCGGCCCGTTCGGCGGCTACAAGAACTCCGGCATCGGGCGGGAGTTCGGCCCCGAGGGCTTCGGTGAGTACCTGGAGCACAAGATGATCCACCTGCCGGCGGGTGCCTGATGGCGGACCGCTGGCAGGTGGAGGTGGACCGGAGCGTCTGCATCGGGTCGGGGATGTGCGTCGGCACGGCACCGGACGGCTTCCGGCTGGACACCGCCCGGCAGTCGCACCCCGTCGCGCCGGAGGCGGACGCGACCGAGAGTGTTCTGGCGGCGGCCGAGGGGTGCCCCGTGGAGGCGATCATCATCACCGTGGCCGGCAGCGGCGAGGCGGTCTTCCCGCCGGAGGAGTGAGCGGCTCGGGGCGGGGCAAGGGGCTGGGGGCCTTAGGGGGTGGGGGCGGCGATCCCGTAGGGGTTCGATGGGCCCCCTACGGGCCAACTACCCGCGTGGGTCGCGGGGCGAACCTCGACCGACCCGGCACGCCCCTACCGCGCCCCCTCCGGTGCCGTCAGGTCGATCAGGCGGCACACCGTCTCGATGTCTATCTTCACCTGGGCGATCGAGGCCCGCCCCGACAGCCAGGTGATCAGTGCCGAGTGCCAGGTGTGCTCGATGACCCGTACCGCGGAGAGCTGTTCCGGGGTGGGCGGGACGTCCAGCCCCATGGCGTCCAGGATGATCGCCGTCGTCAGCCGCGAGACCGTGTCCACCTCCGGGCTCACCGACCGGTCGGCGAAGGTCAGCGCGCGCACCATCGCATCCGCGAGGTGCGGTTCGCGCTGCAGTGCGCGAAACGCCCGCATCAGGGTCTGGGCGACCCGTGCGCCCGGATCCTGTTCCGACGGCGGACGCTTGCGCAGCGTCTCGTGCATGTGCTGGAGCTGGTCCTGCATGGTGGCGACCAGCAGATGCACCTTGGAGGGGAAGTAGCGGTAGAGGGTGCCGAGCGCGACGCCCGAGGACTCGGCGACCTCGCGCATCTGCACGGCGTCGAAGCCGCCACGGGACGCCAGCTTGGCGCTGGTGTGCAGGATGCGGCGGCGCCGGGCCTCCTGACGCTCGGTCAGGGGAGGACTCGCGGGAAGCGCCGGTTTGGCCGCCTTGGATTCCGTAGTCATATTTCCCATTCCATGGCATTCCGTCCGCGATGCGGTGAGTGCCGGTGGTTCGATCGGCACAGCATGGCAGGGGGGCGGGTGGTGGCGCGAATCACCTGGTGCGGCTCTTTTCGCATCGGTCCTGGCCGGTAGATTCGAAGCTCGGTGAACTGATCAGTAGCCCGTCAGTTCTGTAACTTGTTCTAGATTACCGCCAGCGGTTACGCTCCGGCGAAAGTCCAGTGAGAAGGGGGCCGAGCGTGACCGCAGAGGCCGTCCAGGCAGCCGCGCCTCGCCCCGCAGAGGCCTCCACGGCCTCCGCCCCGACGAACGGCGAGCGCCCGGCGCGCACCGAGGCCCCCCACTCCGGAGACCACGGGCGCCCGGTGCGCGCCGAGGTCCCCCACCCCGGCGACCACGGGCGCCCCCTGCGCATCGCGATGCTCACGTATAAGGGGAACCCGTTCTGCGGCGGCCAGGGCGTCTATGTACGCCACCTCTCGCGCGAGCTGGCCCGCCTCGGCCACACCGTCGAGGTGATCGGCGCCCAGCCCTACCCCGTTGTCGACGAGGGCGTGGTGCTGACCGAGCTGCCGAGCCTGGACCTCTACCGCCAGCCGGACCCGTTCCGCACGCCGGGACGCGGCGAGTACCGCGACTGGGTCGACGCCCTCGAGGTGGGCACGATGTGGACCGGCGGCTTCCCCGAGCCGCTCACCTTCTCGCTGCGCGCCCGGCGCCATCTCGCCGCCCGCCGCGGCCAGTTCGACGTCGTCCACGACAATCAGACCCTCGGCTACGGTCTGCTCGGTGGCCCCGGTGCGCTCGGCGCCCCGCTGGTCACCACCATCCACCACCCCATCACCGTCGACCGGCGGCTCGACCTCGAGGCCGCCGACGGCTGGAAGCGCCGCGCCTCGGTCCGCCGCTGGTACGGCTTCACCCGCATGCAGAAGCGCGTCGCCCGGCGGCTGCCGTCCGTGCTGACCGTCTCCGGCTCCTCCCGCCAGGAGATCGTCGACGACCTCGGGGTGAACCCCGGCCGCATCCACGTCGTCCACATCGGTGCCGACACCGACCTGTTCTCGCCGGATGCCGCCGTCCCGGAGGTGCCGGGCCGGATCGTCACCACCTCCAGCGCGGACGTGCCCCTCAAGGGGCTGATCCACCTCGTCGAGGCGCTCGCCAAGGTGCGCACCGAGAATCCCGACGCCCACCTGGTGGTCGTCGGCAAGCGCGCCGACGACGGGCCGGTCGCCGCCGCCATCGAGCGGCTCGGGCTCACCGGCGCCATCGAGTTCGTCAAGGGCATCAGCGACGAGGAACTCGTCGACCTCGTCCGCGGTGCCCAGGTCGCCTGCGTCCCCTCCCTCTACGAGGGCTTCTCGCTGCCCGCGGCCGAGGCGATGGCCACCGGGACCCCGCTGCTGGCCACCACCGGCGGCGCGATCCCCGAGGTCGCCGGGCCCGACGGCGAGACCTGCCTCGCGGTGCCCCCCGGCGACGCCGACGCGCTCGCCGGCGGACTGCTCCGCCTCCTGGGCGACGAGGCGCTGCGCCGCCGGCTCGGCGCCGCCGGCCGGGAGCGGGTACTGGCCCGCTTCACCTGGCGGCAGGCCGCCATCGGCACCGCCGAGCGCTACCGCGAGGCGATCGCCCTCCAGGGCGGCCGGGTCGCCGCCCGCACCCTGCGCAGCTAGCCGCGCGCCCCTCGCACTTCCTGCAGCCACCACCGCCCGCCCGTCGCCCGACCTCCACCCCCAGAAGACGGCGCTTTGCGCCGACTGCCCACAACCGCCGGACGAAAGCAGAACCCCGTGCTGACCGTCGACTTTTCCCGTTTTCCGCTCGCTCCGGGCGACCGCGTGCTCGACCTGGGCTGCGGTGCCGGCCGGCACGCCTTCGAGTGTTACCGGCGCGGCGCGCAGGTCGTCGCCCTCGACCAGAACGGCGAGGAGATCCGCGAGGTCGCCAAGTGGTTCGCGGCGATGAAGGAGGCGGGCGAGGCCCCCGCGGGTGCCTCGGCCACCGCCATGGAGGGCGATGCGCTGGCCCTGCCGTTCCCCGACGACAGCTTCGACGTCGTGATCATCTCCGAGGTGATGGAGCACATCCCGGACGACAAGGGTGTGCTCGCCGAGATGGTGCGCGTCCTGCGGCCCGGCGGCCGGATCGCCGTCACCGTGCCCCGTTACGGCCCCGAGAAGATCTGCTGGGCGCTCAGCGACGCCTACCACGAGGTCGAGGGTGGCCATATCCGCATCTACCGCGGCGACGAGCTGGTCGGCAAGATGCGGGAGGCAGGCCTGGAGCCCTACGGCACGCACCACGCGCACGGGCTCCACAGCCCCTACTGGTGGCTCAAGTGCGCCTTCGGGGTGGACAACGACAAGGCGCTGCCGGTGCAGGCGTACCACAAGCTGCTGGTCTGGGACATCATGAAGAAGCCGCTGGCCACCCGGCTCGCCGAGCGGGCGCTGAACCCCGTCATCGGCAAGAGCTTCGTCGTCTACGCCACCAAGCCGCATCTGCCCGAGGCGCCGGCCGCCGCGCCCGTCAAGCGCCCCCGCCGCTCCACCAAGTCCTCCACCAAGTCCTCCGCCGGGGCCGCCAAGTGACGAGTCCAGGGCGTACCGAACGGCTCGTCCTGCCGGGGGTGCTCACCGCTGAACAGGCGGCCCATACGGTCGCCGGCATCCTGGCGACCCAGCGCGAGGACGGCGCGATCCCCTGGTTCCGGGGCCACCACCTCGACCCGTGGGACCACACCGAGGCCGCCATGGCCCTGGACGCGGCCGGCGAACACGAGCGCGCCGAGGCCGCGTACGACTGGCTGGCACGCCACCAGAACCCGGACGGTTCCTGGTACGCGGCCTACGCCGACGGTGACGCCGAGGCGCCCACCGACCGCGGCCGGGAGACCAACTTCTGCGCGTACATCGCGGTCGGCGTCTGGCACCACTTCCTGTCGACCGGCGACGAGGCCTTCGTCGACCGCATGTGGCCCGCGGTCTCCTCGGCGATCGCCTACGTCCTCGAGCTCCAGCAGCCCGGCGGCGAGATCGGCTGGAAGCGCGAGGACGACGGCACCCCCGTCAACGACGCGTTGCTGACCGGCTCGTCCTCCGTCTACCAGGCGCTGCGCTGCGCGCTCGCGCTCGCCGAGCAGCGCGAGGAGCCGCAGCCCGACTGGGAGCTGGCGGTCGGCCGGCTGGGCCATGCGATACGCAACCACCCCGAGCGGTTCCTGGACAAGAGCCGCTACTCCATGGACTGGTACTACCCGATCCTGGGCGGAGCGGTCCGGGGCGAGGCGGCCAGGGAGCGCATCGACGCCGCCTGGGAAGACTTCGTGGTCCCGGGTCTGGGCGTGCGCTGCGTACTGCCCAACCCCTGGGTCACCGGCGGCGAGAGCGCGGAGCTGGCACTGGCCCTGTGGGCCATGGGGGAGTCCGAGCGGGCCGTGCAGATCCTCAAGTGGATACAGCATCTGCGCGCCGAGGACGGCATGTACTGGACCGGCTACGTCTTCGACGACGACGCGATCTGGCCGCGCGAACTCACCTCCTGGACGGCCGGTTCCCTGCTGCTCGCGGTCGCGGCCGTGGGCGGCGACGAGGCGACGACGTCGGTCTTCGGCGGCGAGCGGCTGCCGACCGGGCTCGATCCGGACTGCTGCCGGTAGGCGGCGGCGCGGCTTCAGCCGCGCGGCATCAGCGGTCCCGGCGCGTCGCGAATTAGGACGCCCCGGGACCTCGATGCGCACTACTGTGCGACGCATGACTCTCCAAGGCTCCCTCTCCCACGAGGAATACTGCGCCCAACTTCTCGCCGAGACAGCCGAGTTCCGCAAGATCGTGCGCAGCGCCGATCTGTCGGCGACCGTGCCGACCTGTCCCGACTGGACGCTCGCCGACCTCGCCCGGCATGTCGGGGGTGCACATCGCTGGGTCGGCACCCTCGTCACCACCCGCGCTTCTGAGAACGTCGACCCCGCGGCCGTCCCCGATGCCGCCGGGCCCGAGGGCGAGGACGCGGCGGCGCTGGACGCCTGGCTGGCGGCGGGCGTCGAGCAGACCGTGGCCGCGCTACGGGAAGCAGGCCCCGACGCCGAGGTGTGGAGCTGGACGACGGCCCACCACGCGGGGTTCTGGGCCCGCCGGATGGTCCACGAGACGGCCGTCCACCGCGCCGATGCCGCGCTCACCGCCGGCGTCCCCTTCGAGCTTCCGGCGCCGGTCGCCGCGGACTGTCTGGAGGAGTGGCTGCAGATCGGTGAACTGCCGGACGTCGTGGCCCGCTTCGCCGAGCGCGGGCGCAAGGCGTTCGGCCACGGCCGGACGATCCACGTCCACGCCACCGACGCCCCGCCCGAGCTGAACGCCGAGTGGCTGCTCGACCTCACGGGGGAGGCGCCCTCCCACCGGCGCACCCACGAGAAGGCCGCGGTCGCGCTGCGCGGCAGCCTCACCGACGCCCTCCTGGTCCTCTACCGCAGGCTGCCCGCCGACAGCGGCCGGGTGGAGGTGCTGGGCGAGCGGGCGGTGCTCGACCAGTGGCTGGAGTGGGCGAGCTTCGGGTAGAGCGGCCGGGCCGGGCTTCAGGAGTTCAGCTCGGCCAGCACCCGTAGGGTGTGCGGGTCCGGCGCGGTGACCAGCAGGTCGGTGACCGGGCCCGTGCGCCACAACTCCAGCCGCTCCGCGATCCGTTCCCGCGGGCCGACCAGGGAGATCTCGTCGGCGAAGGCGTCCGGCACGGCGCGGACGGCCTCCTCCCTGCGGCCTTCGAGGAAGAGCCGCTGCACCCGCCGGGCCTCCTCCTCGAAGCCCATCCGTGCCATCAGGTCGGCATGGAAGTTCTTGGCCGCATGGCCCATTCCGCCGATGTAGAAGCCCAGCATCGCCTTGACCGGCAGCAGCCCCTCGGCGACGTCGTCGCAGACCACGGCGCGCGCCATCGGGGCGATGAGGAAGCCCTCGGGGGCGTGCGCCAGCGACGCCCGGTAGACGTCGGTGCGCTGCGGAGACCAGTACAGCGGCAGCCAGCCGTCCGCGATCCTGGTCGTCTGGGCGATGTTCTTGGGGCCCTCCGCGCCCAGCAGCAGCGGCAGGCCGGGGCGCAGCGGGTGGGTGATGGGCTTGAGCGGTCTGCCGAGGCCGGTGCCGTCCGCGCCGCGGTAGGGATGGGAGTGGAAGAGCCCGTCCACCTCCACCGGCCCCTCGCGGCGCAGGACTTGGCGGATCACCTCCACGTACTCCCGGGTGGCGGTCAGCGGGCTCTTGGGGAACGGCCGCCCGTACCACCCCTCGACGACCTGCGGCCCGGACAGTCCCAGGCCCAGCAGCAGCCGTCCGCCCGAGAGATGGTCCAGGGTCAGGGCGTGCATCGCGGTGGCGGTGGGGGTGCGGGCGGCCATCTGCGCGATGCCGGTACCCAGCCGGATGCGGGAGGTGTGGGCGGCGATCCAGGTGAGCGCGGTGAAGGCGTCCGAGCCCCAGGCCTCCGCGGTCCACACCGAGTCATAGCCCAGTCGCTCGGCCTCGCGGGCGAGTTCGAGGTGCCGGGGGTCGGGGCCGCGTCCCCAGTAGCCCAGTGCCAGACCGAGTCGCATGCTGATCGCCTCTCTCCGACGGTGACCGCTCGCCCACCCGTGGCTGACGCAGCGTCAGATGCGGGGTGTCCGCGAACTGTACGGCGGCCTCGCGGGCAGTGCAACGGCCCCCCGCCCGCGAGGGGCGAGGGGCCGCGAAAGGACCGCTGTGCGTCCGGTCGTCCACCGGGCTCTTCGCCCGGCGGTCCGTCCGGTGTCAGCCGCGCTGGATGCCGGTGGTGTCCTGCAGGACGCCGCGCCGGCCGTCCTGGGTCTGCGCGATCAGGGCCTGGCCGCGCTGCTCCACCGCGAGGTACCAGGTGCCGGGCGCCAGTTCGGCGATCGGCGCCGGAGCACCGTCCTCGCCGTACAGCGGGCGCGCGACGGGCACCGCGAACCAGAACGGCGCGAAGTCCGCCGGGCTCCCGGCCGCCGGGGTGGCGCCCGCCGGGCCGCCGGCCGTGGCGTCGACCGGAGCCTGCTGCCCGTGGGTCTGCCCCGCCTGCGGCTGCTGGCCGCCCGGGTAGCCGTAGCCCTGGCTCGCCTGCTGCTGCGCGCCGGGGTAGCCGTAACCCGGGGTGGGGCCGGCCCCGTACGGGGCGGCGGCCGGAGCCTTGGGGGCGCCGATCAGGGCGACCTTCAGTGCCGGGACGAGCGGCGTGGCGACCGCGCCGCCGGCCAGGATCAGTGCGGCGATCAGACCGAGGATCAGACCGGCGCCGGCGTTGTGGGAGTCGATGATGGTCCAGAACGCCGTCCACGCGGCGAAGATGCCGAGGGCGACGCCGAGCTGGCCGAGGTCGAGCCCCGCGACCTTGCGCTGCTGCGGCAGCATCCGGGTGACGGCGATGATCGCCGCGGCGATCACACCGGCCAGGTACACGCTCATGAGGGTCGACAGCACGTCCCAGGCGTTGATGCTGCTGTAGTCCTGGGCCTCGCAGTACTTGGCGAGCGGGCCGGAGCAGTCCGGGCCGCCGGTGGAATCGAGGAACGAGGCGATGAACAGCAACACCGCTGCTCCGATCACCACGCCGTCGCCTCGAGTGAGGGAGCGGATGTTCACGTAAGGGTCCTTTGTCTCTTTCGTGGGCTGGTCGTCGCTGTCGCGGTGCGAGGCACGGCGGTGGCCACCCATCGTAAAGGGGAACCTATCGCCGAATCCGGCGGGTCGTCGTGTTCGTTTCCGCGTGCTATCGGCTGGCGCATCGGAGCCGCTTCCCCACCCCGCGTCGGCGGGTATCGGATCCGGCCGCCGCGGTCGCGGTCAGCGCGTCAGGAAGTCCGTAATGCCCTCGGTGATCCCGAGGGCCGCTTTCTGCCGCCACTTGGGATCGGTCAATTGCGCGGCGTCCTTCGGATCGCGCATATTGCCGCACTCGATGAACACCTTCGGCACCGTGGAGAGGTTGAGGCCGCCGAGGTCGGAGCGTACGTCGAGCCCCGTGCCGCCGCCGATGTAATTGGACGGCTCACTTCCGGTCACCGCCCTGAACCGGCGGGCCAGCCCTTCGCCGAGCTGCCGCGAGGGCTCGACGATGCCGGAGGTGTCCGCCGACCCGGCCGTGACGCGCGCGGGCAGGATGACGTGGAAGCCGCGGTTGCCGGTACCCGAACCGTCGGCGTGGAGGGAGAGCGCGGCATCGGCGTGCGCCTTGTTCCCGATGGCCGCGCGCTCGTCCACGCACGGCCCGTACGGACGGTCGCCGTTCTGAGTGAAGACGACCTCGGCGCCCTGGCGTTCGAGGAGCGTGCGGGCCCGGCGGGCGACGTCCAGGGTGAAGGACGCCTCCGGGTAGCCGTCGTTGGTGGCGGTGCCGGTGGTGTCGCACTCCTTGCGCCCGGTGCCGATGTCCACCAGCCGGGCGATCTCCCGGCCGTGATCGCGGTTGCGCGGATTGTGGCCGGGGTCGATCACCACGGTTTTGCCCTTGAGGCTGCCGCGTCGAGGGCCGGCCGTGCCGGAGCCGCCACCCGGGGTGCTTCCCCGCCCGTCCGCGCCGTCGGGGGAGCCGCCGTGCCCCGCCGCGCCGCCGGCCGCCTCGGCCGCGGCGGACCGGCCCGGTGCGGGCTGTCCCGCTCGTGGCGGCTCGCCGCCGTCGCCGCCCGAGGACCGCCAGGCCAGCCAGCCCCCGAGGCCGACGACCACCACTGCCACCAGCACCAGGAGCAGGGTGCCGCGCAGGCGGCGGGGCGGGGGGAAAGTGCTGCCGTTCGACACGTCCGCGATGGTAGCCCGCTCAGATGCCGGCGCCGGTGCGCCGCAGGACGTGCAGCGACCGGTGCGCGGAGATCTCGGTGAAGGCGCCGGACTCCAGTGCCCTGCGGTAGATGCGGTACGGGGCCTGGCCGCCGTCCGCCGGGTCCGCGAAGACGTCGTGGATGACCAGCAGCCCGTCGGGCGCGATATGCGGGGCCCAGCCCTCGTAGTCGGCCCGGGCGTGCTCGTCGGTGTGCCCGCCGTCGACGAAGACCAGGCCGACCGGCGCCCGCCACAGGGCCGCGATCTGCGGCGACCGGCCCACCAGGGCGATCACCTGGTCCTCCAGCCCGGCGGAGTGCAGGGTGCGGCGGAAGGTGGGCAGCGTGTCCATCCGGCCGACCTCGGGGTCGACGACGGACGGATCGTGGTACTCCCAGCCCGGCTGCTGCTCCTCGCTGCCCCGGTGGTGGTCGACGGTGACGGCCATCACCCCGGCGCCTCGCGCGGCGTCCGCGAGCAGGATGGTGGACCGGCCGCAGTAGGTGCCGACCTCCACCAGGGGCAGCCCGAGCGCCGCCGCCTCGCTCGCCGCGGCGTACAGGGCGAGCCCCTCGTCCACGGGCATGAAGCCCTTCGCCGCCTCGAACGCGGCGAGTATCTCCGGCCGCGGAGCGGGCTGAGCCGTGGGAGCGGACATGGGCTTCCTCCAGGTGGTGCGGTCAGGGGGCTCATCGTGCCGTATCGGGTGGGGCGGGTGGTGTGGGGGTCTGCCTATGAGACGTATGAGCCATGGCGTAGGGCACAGGGCATATACGGATATCGGAACGAGGGTTCGCATTTCCCCTCGCCCGCTCTTCCGTCCGCCCGCTCTCACGGTGTCCGTTCTTCGGGAACCGGTCGTTCCGGTGGCCGTTCTTACGGAGTCCGTTCCACCGGTGCCCGTTTCTTCCGTACGGGGAGCGCAGGTCCCGGCAACTGTCGTTCGGCGTCCGTTCCCGTCGATTTTCGGCGGGCGTTTCGCCGATGCCCGAAAGCGGCGATTGCGCGCGGGCGCGGGGAGGCCGCCGGGAAAAGCGATCCGGCCCGTACCGGAATTTCCCCTACCGTTTCCGGGCCCGGCTTCCGGGTCCGCTTCTCGGCTTCCGTGAGCCCGCTCCCCGGCCAGCGGCCGTCGGCTCCACCCCGCCGCCGAATCCCGGCCGCATCCGCATCTGGCCTTCCGTCAGATTGGAACGTGTTCTAATCTGCGCCGCATGGGCATCGGAATCACGCAGGAGCACCATGACCTCGCCGAGGCGGCATCCGGCTGGGCCGCGCGCGCCGTACCGCCCGAGGAGGTGCGCAAGCTGCTCGACGCCGCGCCCGGGCGGCAGGGGCGGCCCGCCTACTGGGACGGGCTCGCGGCGCAGGGCCTGCTCGGCCTCCATCTCCCCGAAGCCGACGGCGGAGGCGGCGGCGAACTGCTCGACCTCGCGGTCGTACTGGAGGAGCTGGGCCGCGCCGCGCTCCCCGGCCCGTATCTGCCCACCGTCCTCGCCGCGGAACTGCTGCACCGCGCCGGCGAGCACACCCTTGTGCGGGCCCTCGCCACCGGCGGACGCATCGCCGCCGTCGCGCTCGGCCCGGGCTCGCTCACCGCCGTCGAGGCCGCCGACGGCTACGTCCTGGACGGCACCGCGCCCCCGGTCCTCGCCGGCGCCGACGCGGATCTGATCGTGCTGGCGGCCGAAGGGGCCACCACGACCGTCTGGTGCGCCGTCGACGCCGACACGCTGGACGTACGCCCCCAGGAGAGCGCCGACCCGACCCGGCCGACCGCGGAGGTGAGCGCGGAGGGGGTGCGGGTGCCCGGCGAGCGGGTGCTGGCCCTCGACAACGCCCTCGTCCGGGACCTGGCCGGCGTGCTGTTCGCCGCGGAGAGCTGCGGAACGGCGGCCTGGGCGCTGCGCACCGCCGCCGAACACGCCGCCGTACGTGAGCAGTTCGGCCGCCCGATCGGCCAGTTCCAGGGCGTCAAACACCTCTGTGCCGACCTGCTCGTACGCTGCGAGCAGGCCCGTGCCCTGGTCTGGGACGCGGCCCGGGCGCTGGACCAGACGCCCAAGGTCCGCGGACTGGTCGCGGCGCTGGCCACCGCCACCGCCCTGGACGCCGCCTTCAGCTGCGCCAAGGACTGCATCCAGATCCTCGGCGGCATCGGCTTCACCTGGGAGCACGACGCCCACCTCCACCTGCGGCGGGCGACCGTGGCCCGCCAGCTGCTGGGCGGCGGCGACACCCACCGGCTGCGCGCCGCCCGCCACGCCGCCGACGGCGCCCGGCGCGCGCTGCGCCTCGAACTCCCCGCCGAGGCGGACGGGTACCGCGCCGAGGCCCGCAGGGTCGTCGACGGGTTACGCGGACTGGACCCCGCCGCGGTACGCCGCGCGCTGGCACCCACCGGCTATGCCGCGCCGCACCTCCCCGAGCCCTACGGCCTGGGCGCCGGGCCCGTCCGGCAGCTGGCGATCCAGCAGGAGATGGCGGCCGCCGGGGTCGAGATCAGCGATCTGGGCATCGCCACCTGGGTGGTGCCCTCCCTGATCGCCCACGGCACCCGGGCGCAGCAGGAGCGCCTGATGCTTCCGACGCTGCGCGGCGAACTGCTGTGGTGCCAGCTGTTCTCCGAGCCGGAGGCCGGTTCCGACCTGGCGTCGCTGCGGACCCGCGCCGAGCGGGTGGACGGCGGCTGGCGGGTCAACGGCCAGAAGGTGTGGACCTCGGCGGCCCAGTGGTCGAGCCACGGGATCCTGCTCGCCCGCACGAACCCGGACGCGCCCAAGCACAAGGGCCTGACGTTCTTCCTCGTCGACATGGCGACCCCCGGCATCGAGGTCCGCCCGCTGAAGGAGATCACCGGCGACGCGCTGTTCAACGAGGTCTACTTCGACGATGTGCTGCTGCCGGCCGACGCCGTGGTCGGCGAGGTCGACAACGGATGGCGGGTGGCCCGTACCACCCTGGACAACGAACGCGTCCACATGGCCGACCAGTTGACCTTCGACACCGGTCTGGAGGCGCTCCTCGGCCGCGCCGCCGGACTGGACGCGTCGATACACCTCCGCCTCGGCGCGCTGGCCGCCGAGGCGCACGCCCTGGGCTGCATCGGGCTGCGGACCACGCTCCAGCAGGTATCGGGCCTGGAACCGGGCGCCGGAGCCAGCATCCGCAAGCTGGTGCAGACCCCGCACCAGCAGAAGGTCGCCGAGCTGGCGCTGGAACTCCTCGGGCCGGCCGGCGCGGTGCGCGAGGGCGTTGGTGAGCGGGCGCTGCACGGCTTCTTGATGTCGCGCTGTCTGACCATCGCCGGCGGCACCACCCAGGTGCAGCGCAACGTCGTCGCGGAGCGGCTGCTCGGCCTGCCCCGCGACCCGGAGCCCCGTCCCCTCATCTGACGCACCGCAGCCCCTTCATCTGCCGCACCGCTACCTCTCCAGGAGGACACATATGGCCGGCAAGGCGTTCATCGTCGGCGTCGGGATGACCAAGTTCGAGAAGCCCGAGACCCGCGAGTGGCAGTACTGGGACATGGCGAAGGAGGCGGGCGGAAAGGCGCTCGCCGACGCGGGGATCGGCTACGAGGCGGTCGAGCAGGTGCCGGTCGGCTACTGCTACCAGGCCTCGACGGCGGGCCAGCGTGCCGTGTACGAACTCGGCCTGACCGGCATCCCCGTCTACAACGTCAACAACAACTGCGCGACCGCCTCGACCGCGCTGATGATGGCCCGCCAGTTCGTCGAGGCGGGGATCAACGACTGTGTGCTGGCGCTCGGTTTCGAGAAGATGCGCCGCGGTGCGCTGGGCGGCGGCGCGGACGGAGCTGCCCGTGGCGGAGCCGCTGATGTCGGGGGCAGCACGTCTCCGGTGGCCCGCCACTACGGCGTGATGGCGGCCGCCCACGGCTTCGAGCGGACCCCGCCCACCGCCCAGATCTTCGGCAACGCGGCCCGTGAGCACATGGAGCGCTACGGCACCACGGCGGAGCAGCTCGCCGCGGTCGGCGCGAAGAACCACCGGCACTCCGCCCACAACCCCCACGCCCAGTTCCAGGAGGTCTACACGGTCGCGGAGGTCCTCGCCGCCAAGACCATCCACCGTCCGCTGACCAGGCTCCAGTGCTCGCCGACCTCGGACGGGGCGGCCGCCGTGGTCGTCGCCTCCGAGCGGTTCGTCCGCGAACACGGGCTGGCCGACCGGGCGGTGGAGATCGCCGCGCAGGCCATGACGACCGACACCGAGGACAGCTTCGCCTCCGGCTCCTGCATCGACGTGGTCGGCAAGCCGATGTCGCGCGCCGCGGCCCGGCAGGTGTACGCGGCCAGCGGCCTGGGCATCGAGGACGTCGACGTCATCGAGCTGCACGACTGCTTCTCGGTCAATGAGCTGCTGACGTACGAGGCCTTGGGCATGTGCGCGGACGGCGAGTCCGGGAAGCTGGTCGCCGAAGGCGCCACGACCTACGGCGGCCGCTGGGTGGTCAACCCCTCCGGCGGCCTGATCTCCAAGGGACATCCGCTGGGCGCGACGGGCCTGGCCCAGGCCGCGGAGCTGGTCTGGCAGCTGCGCGGTACGGCGGGTGAACGCCAGGTCCCCGGTGCGCGGGTGGGCCTGGCCCACAACATCGGGCTGGGCGGGGCGGCGGTGGTGACGCTGCTGCGGCGGTGAGCCGGGTGGGGCGGTGAGTCCGGTGAGACTGGTGCGGCGGCCCGCCTCCGTCCCGCGACCTAGGTCCCCGGGTCCGGTGGTAGATGCACCGATATCCCGATGCGGGGGGCAAGCGGCGAATGCGAGCATGGTCCGCATGCCCCCGATAGCCTCCCCCGCGACCCTGTCCGAAACTCCGCGCCGCACGGTCGCACCGGCCTGGCTGGTGATGCTCCTGGTCTGCGCCGGTCAGTTCCTGGTCGTCCTGGACGTCTCCGTCGTGAACGTGGCGCTGCCCGCCGTACGGACCGGGCTGGGGCTGAGCGAGCTGGGCCTGCAGTGGATCGTCAACGCGTACGTCATCACCTTCGCCGGCTTCATGCTGCTCGGCGGCCGGGCCGCCGACCTCTTCGGCCGCAAGCGGGTGTTCGTCGTCGGGCTGGCGCTGTTCACCATCGCCAGTCTGGGGGGCGGGCTGGCGCAGCAGCCGTGGCAGCTGATCACTGCCCGAGCGGTTCAGGGCATCGGCGCCGCCGTGCTCTCCCCGGCGACCCTCACGATCCTGACCACGTCGTTCCCGGCCGGTCCGGCCCGTACCCGGGCCATCGCCACCTGGACGGCGGTCGGCGCCGGCGGTGGCGCGGTGGGCGGCCTGGTCGGCGGGGTGCTCACCGAGTTCCTGTCGTGGCGCTGGGTGCTGCTGATCAATGTGCCGGTCGGGGCGCTGGTGCTGATCGGTGCGGTGCTGTGGCTCACCGAGAGCCGGCAGGGCCTCGGGCGGCGGCTCGACGTGCCGGGCGCGCTGCTGGTGACCGGCGGGCTGGGGCTCGTGGCGTACGGGATCGTGCAGACCGAGACGGACGGCTGGACGTCGGCGTCCGCGCTGCTTCCGCTGGCCGCCGGGCTGGTCGTGCTCGCGGTCTTCCTCACCGTCGAGGCGCGGGCCAAGGCACCGTTGATGCCGCTGGGGCTCTTCCGGCTGCGCCCGGTCTCCTCGGCGAACGCGGCGATGGTGCTGCTCGGCGCCGCGATGTTCTCGATGTGGTACTTCCTGTCGCTCTACATGCAGAACGTACTGGGCTACCCGCCGCTGCAGGCCGGGCTCTCCTTCATTCCGCACTCGCTGAGCATCGTCCTCGGCTCCAAGCTCGGACCCCGGCTGATGAACCGGATGGGCGCCAAGACCCTGGCCGTCGCCGGTGCGGTGATCTCCGCGTCGGGCATGGCCTGGCAGGGCGCGATGGGCGTGGACGGCACGTACCTGGGCACGCTCCTCGGCCCCGGCGTCCTGATGGCGCTGGGCGCGGGCCTGACCGCGACCCCGGTCGCCGCCATCGCCACCTCCGGCGCCGACCCCGCCGACCAGGGCCTGGTCTCCGGCCTGATCAACACCTCACGTCAAATGGGCGGTGCGCTGGGCCTGTCGGTCCTGTCCACGATCGCCGCCGCCCGTATCGAGGCGGGGCACGGCGCGCAGGCCCTGGCGGACGGCTACGCCCTGGCCTTCCAGGTCGGCACGGTGGTCCTCCTGGGCGGCATCGTGCTCATGGTCGTCGCCCTGCCCAGGCGCCGGACGGACTCCGCGCACGGTCAGGACTCCGCGCACGGTCAGGACTCCGCGCACGGTCAGGACTCCGCCCACGGTCAGGAATCCGCCCACGGTCAGGACTCCGCCCACGGTCAGGACTCCGCGCACGGTCAGGAATCCGCCCAGAAGTAGGGACGGCCAAGCAGGAGGGACGGACGGCCGAGGAGTAGGGACGGCCGAGGAACAGGGACGGCCGAGGAGGAGGAGCCCCGCGCGCGGAAGCAAGACCCGCCCGGGGATCGCTCCCTACAGCCACCCGTTCTGCCGGGCCGTGCGTACCGCCTCCATGCGGTTGCGGGTGCCGGTCTTGCCGATGGCCGCGGAGAGGTAGTTGCGGACGGTGGCCTGGGAGAGGTGGAGCCTGCCGGCGATATCGGCGACCGTGGCGCCGTCCACCGCGGCGGTGAGGACGTCGCGTTCGCGCTGGGTCAGCGGACTGGGGCCGGCGCTCAGCGCGGCCGCGGCCAGGCCCGGATCGATCACACGCTCTCCGGCGAGCACCCGGCGGATCGCCGCCGCCAGCTCCTCCACCGGGCCGTCCTTCACCAGGAAGCCGGACGCTCCGGCCTCCATGGCGCGCCGCAGATAGCCGGGCCGGCCGAAGGTCGTCACGATCAGGACCTTGCAGGACGGCAGTTGCGTGCGCAGGTCGGCCGCGGCGTCCAGGCCGCTGCGGCCGGGGAGTTCGATGTCCAGGAGGGCGATGTCGGGACGGGCGTCCAGGGCGGTGGCGACGATCTGGTCGCCCGCCGCCACCTGCGCCACGACCTCCATGTCCTCTTCCAGGTCGAGCAGCAGCGCCAGCGCACCCCGCATCATCCCCTGGTCCTCGGCGAGGAGGACTCTTACCGGTCGTTCGGGGGGCTGCTGGCCTGGCGTGTCCGTCATACGCCAAGAGTAGACAGCCTGATCCAGCTCCTTGATCACCTCGGCGGCTCCTTCATCTCCGGCATATCGGCCGTGCCGACCGGGAGTTCGGCCGTGACACGGAAGCCGCGCCGGCCGTCGGGGCCGCTGTGCAGGGTGCCGCCCGCCGCGGCCAGCCGCTCGGTGAGTCCCTTCAGGCCGGTGCCGCCGACCGGGCCCGAGGCGTCTGCGGGACCGCGGCCGTCGTCGGTGACCGTCAGCCGTACCCGCTCCTCGTCGGCGTGCACATCGATCTCGCAGCGGGTGGCGCCGCTGTGCCGGACGGTGTTGGTGACACCCTCGCGGACCACCCAGCCCAGCAGCGCGCCGGTCTGCGGGGGCAGCGGCGGCCCGGCCTGGCGTACGACGGGGTCGATACCGGCCGCCTCCAGCGCCGAACGGGCCCGGTCCAGTTCCGTGGCCAGGCTGCCCTCGCGATAGCCGGTGACCGCCTCGCGGATCTCGGTCAGCGCCTGCCGGCCGACCGCCTCGATGTCGGCGGCCTGGGCGAGCGCCGCGTCCAGATTGCGCGGTGCCAGGCGGCGGACCGCCTCGGCCTTGACCACCACCACGGACAGGGTGTGCCCCAGCAGATCGTGCAGATCGCGGGAGAAGCGCAGCCGCTCCTTCTCCACGGCGCTGCGGGCGAGTTCCTGGCGGGTGGCGTTCAGCTCCTGGATGGTGTCGAACAGGCTCAGGACCGTGGCCGTCACCATGCCGGACAGGAACGTGCCGTATCCGATGCCGAACGAGCCGGAGGGGTCGCCGTCGCGCCAGCCGGACAGATAGCCGGCCGCACCGCTGAGGGAGATCAGCCACAGGGCGAGCTTCTTGCCCCGCAGGGCGCGGACCGTGCCGGAGGCCAGCGACAGCAGCGGGAAGAACAGGAACCAGTTGTCGCCGAACCCGAGCGCGATGGCGAAGGTGATGGCGGTCAGCACCCCCAGGGCGATGAGCGGATAGCGGGAGTCGCGCCGCCGTGGGTTGAAGGAGGACCACACGACGCTGACGTAGAAGGAGTTGAAGGCGAGCAGTCCGAGGCCGGCCAGCCAGGGGTTGCCCGTCTTGCCCTGGATGATGTTGGAGAAGGCCCCCAGGCCCATCAGGAGCCAGGGCAGGAAGGCGTACTTGCCCGGCCCCCTGTCCGGCTTCTTGCTCCCCGGCTTCGCCGTGCACGAGGTCATCTGCACGCCGTCCGTGCCGTCCGTGCCGTCCGCGCCGTCCGTGGCGTTCATGCTGTCCACGTCGTTCGCCTTGCCGGGGCGCGGCCCACCCGTGTTCTGCTGCTGTGTCCGTTGCACTGTCGCTTCCCAGCTCCGCCGTCGTCGGTCACACCGTTCGCGCGGCCCGACGGTATGCGTACACCGCATAACCGCCGAAGAGTGCCAGCCAGGCGGCCAGTACCGCCACCGCGGTGAGGCTCGGAGCGCCGCCCTGGGTGACGCTCTGGCCCAGCTCGGCGAAGCGGTTGCCGGGCGTCCAGGAGGACAGCGAGCGCAGCCAGCCCGGGAACAGCTCTGCCGGGAACCACAGGCCGCCGACGATCGAGAGCAGCAGCATGCAGCCCGTGTTGACCACACCGGTGGACTGTGCGGAGAGGCGGTAGCCGTTGCCGAGCCCGAGGAGGGTGAAGGGGGCGGTGCCCACCCACAACAGCCCGACCAGCGCGGCCCACTGCCAGGCAGGCATCCGGACGCCGTTGACCAGCGCGCCCACCAGCAGTACGGAGGCGATGGCCGGCAGCACCGTCACCGAGCCGGTCAGCCCCCGGCTCACCACCACGCGCACCGGGCTCAGCGGGGTGATCCGCAGCTGCCGAAGCCAGCCCAGCTGCTTGTCCTCGGCGACGCCGGTGCCCGTGCCGATCGCCGCGCCCAGCGCGCCGTACGCCGCCATCCCGACCATCGAGGCGGTCTTCCACTCCGCGGACGCGCCGCCGGGGCCCGCCCCGATGTTGGTCATCAGCACATACATCAGCACCGGCATCCCGATGCCGAAGATCACAAAGCCCTTGTCGCGCAGCGTGCGGCGGATTTCGAGACGGATGTAGTCGACCATCACGCGGTCTCCTTCAGGGACGGGGCGCCGGCTTCGGCGGAGGTGAGGGTGAGGAAGGCGTCCTCCAGGCTGGCGGGGGCGACCTGCAGGCCGCGGACCAGACCGCGCCCGGCCAGCGCCAGGACCGTCGCGTCGGAGTCCGTCGTGCGCAGCAGCGCGCGGTCGCCCCGTATCTCCACGGCACTCACGCCGGGCAGTCCGGGCAGCGGCTCGGTCGCCGCCCCCGCGAGGTCGAAGGAGACCAGCGACCCGCCGGCCCGCCGTCTGATCTCCTCGCCGCTGCCGTCGGCGACCACCTTGCCGCCGTCGATCACCACGATCCGGTCGGCGTTGTCGTCCGCCTCCTCCAGATAGTGGGTGGAGAACACGACGGTGTTGCCGCGGCGGGCGTAGGCCCGCATGGAGCGCCAGAACGCCCGGCGGGCCTCGACGTCCAGCGCCGCGGTCGGCTCGTCGAGCACCAGCAGCTCGGGGTTGCCGGCCAGCGCCATCGCGAAGCGGACCCGCTGGGCCTGCCCGCCGGACAGCCGGTCCACTCTCCGCCCGGCGAACTCGGCGAGGCCCGCGAGCTCCAGGGCCTCGGCGACGTCCAGAGGAGCGGGGTAGGTGGCGGCGACGAAGGCGATCAGTTCGCGGACCGTGACCCGCGGGACGGCCTTGCCGTCCTGGAGCATCGCGCCGACCCTGCCGGCCCGTACGGCGGTCTCCGGTGTGCCGCCGAAGAGCCGCACCGTGCCCGAGCCGGGCGGCAGCAGGCCCAGCAGCATGTTGATGGTGGTGGACTTGCCGGCGCCGTTGCGCCCGAGCAGTGCCACCGTTTCGCCCGCGGTGATCTCCAGGTCGAGTCCGTCCACGGCGCGGACCGATCCGTAACTCCGAGTCACTTCGCAGAATGCGACCGTCGTGCCGCCGCCGTCCCTGCGCGCCGCGCGCGAACCCCCTGCCACCTGCGTTGTTTCCGCCCTCATGGCCCGCCCCTCCGGTCGGCTCACTGTCCGCTCCCTGTCCTGCGTCCGGTCGCGCTTTCCGTCTTCGACATTACGGAGAGTTGTCGGGCTGCGGCAGATGCGAATGTGTGGGATCCGCACTGACAAATGTCATGGGCCGACGACGGGGGTGCCTGCCCGGCCACTGATCTGACTGAGCGTCAGAGGGTCTTCCGAGTGCCGGGAGGATCGGCTATACATGAGGGCCATCGGCTAGAACGCGTTCTAGATGTGTCCCATGTGCCGGCGGAGCGCGGCCGCGCCGACCAGATACGACCCCGGCACGGCCGACGGTGCGGACGGCCGGGCCGGGGTCTTCACACCGTGGTGAAGGAGCAACAGCCCCATGCCCATCGACGTCGCCAAGGCCACCTCCGCCGAGCCGCGGACCACCGAACTCGCCTGGGACCACAAGGACGTCCAGCTCTACCACCTCGGCATCGGGGCCGGCGCGGCCACACCGCAGAAGCCGCACCCCGCCACCGACCCGGACGAACTGCGCTACACCCTGGAGAGCGCACTGCACGTCCTGCCCAGCTTCGCCACCGTGGCGGGCGGCGGGATGGCGGTGGCCGGCGGCCTCTCCGCGCCCGGCATCGACGTCGACCTCGCGGCCGTCCTGCACGGCGGACAGTCCGTCACCGTGCACCGCCCCCTCCCGGTGCACGGCCGCGCCACGCAGACCTCCTCCGTCCCGGCCGTCTACGACAAGGGCAAGGCCGCGCTGATCGTGCTGCGTTCGGAGGTCGCCGACGAGGAGGGACCGCTGTGGACCTGCGACACGCAGATCTTCGTCCGGGGCGAGGGCGGCTTCGGGGGCGAACGAGGGTCCTCCGCGCGCCTCGAACTTCCCCAGCGCGCCCCTGATCTGAGCACCGAACGGCATATCCGCGAGGACCAGGCGCTGCTCTACCGCCTCTCCGGGGACTGGAACCCGCTGCACGCGGACCCCGAGTTCGCCGTGCTCGCCGGCTTCGACCGGCCGATCCTGCACGGGCTGTGCACCTACGGGGTCGCGCTCAAGGCGGTCGTCGACACGGTGCTCGACGGGGACGTGACCCGGGTGCGCTCGTACGCCACCCGATTCGCGGGAGTGGTGTTTCCGGGCGAGACCCTCCGCATCCGCGCGTGGCGGGAGCCCGGCCGGGTCCAGGTGTCGGTCACGGCACCCGAGCGGGATGACGCGGAGGTTCTGACGGACACCGTGGTGGAGCACAGCTAGGGCTTGGGCGTCTCTGCCGGACAGCCCCCACTCGACGCTTGAGAGGACGCGACATGCGCGCAGCCGTACAGCACGAGACCGGTCAGGACAAGCTGGAGGTGCTCGACGACGTCGAGGCGGTGGGGTTCGGTCCTGGGAAGGTCAGGGTCCGCATCCGGGCGACGGGGCTGTGCCACTCCGACCTCTCGGCCATGAGCGGAGTGCTGCCGCAGCCCGCCCCCTTCGTTCCCGGGCACGAGGGAGCCGGGGAGGTCCTCGACGTCGGCGACGGTGTCACCGGCGTGGGCCAGGGGGACCGGGTCCTGATCTGCTGGCTGCCCGCCTGCGGCAGCTGTCCGTCCTGCAAGCGCGGCCAGACCCACCTGTGCCTGGCCGGATTCCTGAACGCCGGCACGCCCAACTTCAAGCGCCCCGGTGGAGACGTGTTCGGCTTCGCCGGCACCGGTACCTTCGCCGAGGAGGTCGTGGTCCCCGCCAACTGCGCGGTCCCCATCCCGGACGACGTCCCCTACGAGATCGCCGCGCTGATCGGCTGCGGTGTCACCACCGGGCTCGGCGCGGCCCTCAACACGGCCGAGGTGGCGGCCGCCTCCTCGGTGGCGGTCATCGGGTGCGGCGGCGTCGGCATCTCCACCATCCAGGGCGCGCGGGCCTGCGGCGCGGCCCAGATCATCGCCGTCGACCCGGTGCCGGCCCGCCGTGAGGCCGCGCTGCGCTTCGGCGCCACCGAGGCCGTCGCCCCCGAGGAACTCGCCGACGCCAAGGCCCGGATCACCGCGGGCGAGGGCTTCGACTACGTCTTCGAGGTGGTCGGCAAGTCCGCCACCGCCCGCACCGCCTACGAGACGACCCGGCGCGGTGGCACCCTGTGCGTGGTCGGCGCGGGCGCCATGGACGACACCTTCCAGGTCAACATGTTCGAGCTGTTCTTCGACGAGAAGCGGATCCTGCCGTCCCTGTACGGGGGCGCGGACGTGCTGCGCTCCTACGAGCGGGCCATCGCCCTGTGGCGGGCCGGCCGGATCGATCTGGCCGGCCTGATCACCCACCGCGTCCAGCTCGCCGAGATCAACGACGCGCTCGACCAGATGCGTTCCGGGATCGCGCTGCGCACCTGCATAGAGATCTGACCGCGCGCCCGTGGACCTGCCGCGCGCCTGTGGACCTCCCGTGCGCGCGGGCCGGCCGGCACGCCAGAGAACCGATCGAGAGGACAGGAAGAGCGATGGCACAGCCACTTGAGGGCCTGACCGCGATCGTCACCGGGGCCGGCCGCGGACTGGGCCGCGCCGAGGCCCTCGAACTCGCCCGGCTCGGTGCCCGGGTCGTGGTCAACGACTACGGGCAGCCGGGCCGCGACGGCTCGGGCGAGGCCTCCGCGGCACCCGCCGAGGACGTCGCCGCCGAGATCCGGGCGGCGGGCGGCCAGGCGGTCGCCCACCTCGGCGACGTCGCCGACCACGAACAGGCCGGCGCGCTCGTGCAGTTGGCGGTCGCCACCTTCGGCCGGCTCGACATCCTGGTCAACAACGCGGGCATCCTCCGCGACCGGATGGTGTTCTCGATGACCGAGGACGAATGGGACTCGGTCATCCGCGTCCACCTCAAGGGCCACTTCAACACCACCCACTTCGCCGCGATCCACTGGCGCGAACGCTCCAAGGCCGCCGGCGCCCCGGTGCACGGCCGGATCATCAACACCTCCTCGGAGGCGTTCCTGGCCGGCTCGGCGGGCCAGCCCAACTACGCCGCGGCCAAGGGGGGCATCGTCGGCCTGACGACCTCCACGGCGCTGGCGCTGGCCAAGTACGGCGTGACGGCCAACGCGATCTGCCCGCGTGCCCGCACCCGTATGACCGAGGACGTCTTCGCCGGCTTCGAGGAGCCGGCGGACGGCGGGCTCGACGCGCTCGCCCCCGAGCATGTCGCCCCGCTCGTCGGCTATCTGGCCGCGCCGGCCGCGGCCGGGGTCAACGGCCAGCTGCTGGTCGTGCACGGCGGCATGGTCGCGATCGCCGAACGCCCGCGGATCGTCGCCAAGTTCGACACCGCCAAGGAGGTCTTCAGCTTCGAGGAGCTGGACGGGCTGCTGACGCCGTACTACGCGCAGCGCCCGCCGAACGAGACCTTCGCGGCGGCCGAGGTGCTGGGACTCAAGCACGGCTGACGGGCGGACCGGCGGACCAGGCGGCCCGCCCGGCGGACGACCCGCGCAAACGGCCGCGGGGGGGGGGGGGGGGGGGGGGGGGGGGGGGGGGGGGGGGGGGGGGGGGGGGGGGGGGGGGGGGGGGGGGGGGGGGGGGAGGGGGGGGGGTGGGGGGGGGGGGGAGAGGCGAAGGCACCTACCAGGGGGTCCCCATCGGATGC